>CAZRYD010000228.1:0-11441 GCA_964604225.1 uncultured Caldilineaceae bacterium | reverse complement strand
GAGATGAGTTGGCCCAACCATAACAATCTAAAATCACGGTATTGCAGGGCAGCCAAACGAGGCGAGGCAGGGTGTTGATTAATCATCTTGCTTCCTGTAAACCAAAAACCGCGCCGAGAACAGACGCGGTCTGAAGTTGTCTGGGGCGAGATCATTAAAGTCGACTGGCCCCAGGGTGCTTTTTGGCTAAAGTTGAGCCATTTTACCACGCTCCGGCCTTGCGGCAAATTATTTCCGGTGACCTGGATGAAATATAGCCCACGCTGCCCTCTGACCTCCTGGTACGACTGGTATCAAACTCATTAATCCAAACGTTAATTAAAACCGCTTATTGACACTTAAATAACTCTTTGTTATAATGGTGGCCAGTTACTCATTTTTTGAATAATCAATAAATAAGCTACGAACAACAAAAATAATTTTCCCTAAAGGAGACCTCTAAACACATGAAGAAGTTGCCGAACTTATCAAATTGGTTGGTAGTTTTAGCCATCATAGCTGCGCTGGCGCCTTGGGCAGCCTTCGCCACGCCATCTACTCAAGAAATCACCTGCGCCGAAGAATATACGGTGCAGGCCGATGACTGGCTCAGCAAAATTGCCGACAAACTCCTGGGGGATGTGCTGGCTTACCCCGCTATCGTAGCCGCCACTAACCAAAAGCACACCGCCGATGCCTCGTTTGCAGAAGTAGCCAACCCTGACTCCATTGAAGTGGGCTGGAAATTATGCATTCCGAGCGTGGAGACTGCCCAGGCTTTGTTAACTGTCCCCGCGTCCGCAGCGGCAACGACGCCCTTGGAACCGGCCAACCTGACCATATTTGCTGCTGCTTCGCTAACCGAAGCCTTTACCGAGATTGGACGGAATTTTTCGGCGGAACACCCCGGCGTGACCGTCACCTTCAATTTCGCCGGTTCGCAGCAGTTGGCCCAGCAACTTGGCCAGGGCGCACCCGCCGATGTTTTTGCCAGCGCCAACCAGAAACAGATGGACGTTGCCATTTTGGAGGCGGGCCGGGTTGTCAGCGGCACGGCGCAAACCTTTACCCGCAATCGCCTGGTGGTGATCTATTCTCAGGACAATCCAGCCGGTCTCAGCCAATTGCAGGATTTGGCCAAGCCAGGGTTGAAATTGATTTTGGCGGCCAAAGAGGTACCAGTGGGGCAATATTCACTTGATTTTCTCGACAAAGCGCTGCAAGACCCGGCATTTGGAGCAACTTTTGAGGCTGACGTGCTCAAAAACGTGGTTTCCTACGAGGAAAATGTCAAGTCAGTCTTGGCTAAGGTCGCTTTGGGTGAAGGCGACGTCGGGATTGTTTACACCAGCGACATTTCCGGCGAAGGCGCTGACAAAGTGGGCCGGCTGGACATTCCCGACGCCCTGAATACGATTGCCAGCTACCCCATTGCGGTGATTAGCGACAGCGCCTACCCGGTCCAGGCCAAAACTTTTGTAGATTATGTGGTGTCGCCGGCAGGGCAGGAAGTGCTGGCTAAATACGGCTTTATCTCGGTGGTTAAATGAGTAGATTTTAAGCTCTACTCTATGGCAACTAGCAGAACCATCGCCTCCTGGTTGGCTTCTGTAGTTAATCGAGGGCTGGTGCTCTGTCACACCAGCCCTCATTTTGTTATTTTTAGGAAAGTTACGCAGTTCAAGGTAGTTTAGCCCCTTGTGGGCGGCCATAAACGGGCACAAGGCCCTATAACTGCGTAACTCGTAATTTTTCCAGGCTGCTTCTCGTATTGACAAGGTCCCACTCCCCAGTTATAATGGAGATGCTCATACTCATTTATTGAATATTAAATAAATGACAAGATGCCCAGAATCAATTTGCCGTTGACAACCGAACACGCTTTGCTTGGTTTTTTGCGCCGGCGGCCAATGCACGGCTACGAAATTCACCAACATCTTTCCGATCCCGACGGGTTAGGCCTGGTCTGGCGGCTAAAGCAAAGCCAGCTTTATGCCTTGCTGGCCAAGCTAGAGCAAGAAGGTTACGTGACCACCACGTTGGAGTTGCAAGATAATCGCCCGCCGCGCAAAGTCTTTCAACTCACCGAGGCCGGCCACGAGGCCTTTCTGGCCTGGGTCCAAAGCGCCGTCCCAACTGGTCGTATGCTGCGCCTGGATTTTTTGGCCAAACTCTATTTCGCCCAACGCGAAGGTCCGGCTGTCGCCCTCCGCTTAATTGAAGCTCAACGCGTCACTTGCCGTGACTGGCTGGCCACGCAGCAGCAAGCGGTGGAGGCTCTGCAAGGCACACATCCGTACGAACGGTTGGTACACGAATTCCGTATGGGTCAAATTGAAGCGATGCTGGCCTGGCTTGATACCTGCCAGGAACTGTTGGCTACCGCTGTACCCCAACTTTAACGACTCGATCGGGTTTCGCTCGGTTTGATTTAAATCTTTTCGACGTCACACATCCTGCAAGGCAGTGAGGTAACTATGGCTCAATCCGCGCTTCAATGGCCCAGACACTCCCGTTCGGCCACAGCAACCGTAAAACGTCCTCGCGAGCTGTGGCAACTTCTGGCGCTCCCTATGCTGGTCTTTCTGGCCTTACCCCTGGTGGCGATGTTCCTGCGCGTCCCTCCAGAAAGCCTGCTGGCCAACCTGAGCAACCCCCAGGTAATGCAGGCAGTCAGCCTGAGCCTGCTGACCACTTTGTTCACGCTTGGCGTCACCATTATCTTTGGGACACCCGTGGCCTATCTCCTGGCCCGGCGTAACTTTCCCTTCCGCCGGGCTATTGATACCCTGCTCGACCTGCCGACCGTGCTACCGCCTTCGGTGGCCGGGGTGGCTCTGCTGATGGCCTTTGGTCGGCGCGGGCTGATGGGCGGCTGGCTCGAAGATTGGGGCATCCACATCGCTTTCACTCAAGCGGCAGTCGTTTTGGCCCAGACCTTTGTGGCGGCCCCCTTTTATGTCAAAGCAGCGATGCTGGGTTTTGCCAGCGTCGATAAAGACCTGGAGCAAGCTGCCGCTCTTGATGGCGCGAGCAGCCAGCAAATTTTTGGCTATGTCACCCTCCCTCTGGCCTGGACCGCCCTGCTCAGCGGGGCGGTGATGACCTGGGCGCGCGCCCTGGGCGAGTTTGGCGCGACTATCATCTTTGCCGGCAACTATCCAGGCCGGACTCAAACCATGCCCCTGGCCATTTATATCGGCTTTGAGCTCAATCTGGATGTGGCTTTGACCCTATCGGTCATTTTGGTCGGCTGCTCGTTTTTGGTACTGACCATTGTCAAAGGCTTGCTTCACCGTGAGCCGGACAGCCATACCAACTAAATATTTTTAAAAATTTCTTGACCGAGCCAAGGGTTTTGCTTATGGCGAGTATCATTGATGAAACTCGCCATTTTTATTGCTTTAGGTATAATTTGGGGCGGGAACATTAAAGGAGATTGTAGGTGCTTTATAAAAAATCAAACATGTGGCGGCAAGCAGCGCTTTGGCTGGTCTTGCCGTTGCTGGCTTGTACCCTGGTCAAGCAGACGCCCCAACCAGCCCCCACCTTAGAACAACTCGCTTTTGACATTCAAACCGCCACGCCAACCTTTACCCCTGTTTTGGGCCTGGCCGGTGCGCCCACCGATACGCCCGATCCAAACGCGACGCCTACGCCTACCCTCACCTCGACCCTAATCCTCTCGACAACCCTGACTTCTACAGCAACCCAAGTCGTTGAAACACCGCCTCCTCCAACCGCTCCGCCGGAGCCACAAGTGGCGGCTATTCAGGCCGCGCCGGCAGAGACGGCTACCCCGGCCCCAGCCGTACCCACCACCGAACCCATTCAGGGCGGAGCCTGGGATTTTGAAGAGGGTTTTTCCGAGTGGGGCAATCCCTACGGCGACCGCTGTCCGGGTTCCGGCCTGGCCAATGGCTGGAGCGCCTTTACCACCCGCGACCAGTTCGGCTCCTCCTGTTTTAATCGGACAGTTTGGAAGGGCAATGTCAACAGCGGCGAGAGCGCCCAGGAAATCACCTTTGCCTACGTGGGAGTCCAGAGCGGTATCTTCAAATCGGTGCCGACCATGCCGGGCCATCGCTATGCCGTGTCGGCTTTTATGAAACCTGAGTTCAGCCCGGCCAAATTAGAGGTGGCTTTGGGCCTGGATGTCAGCGGCGGCACGGATTGGCAAGCGCCCAGCGTCCAATGGTTCCCCTGGAAAGAAGACAAGGCCGACGCCTGGAACAAAACTGAGGAAACCATTATCGCTAGCGGTGCAAGCATGACTGTTTATATCAAGGGATCCCATCCCTACCCTGAGCCGGGGGGAACATTGCGCCTCGACTCGCTTAGCATCGTTGATCTAGGTCCGGAGTAAAGTTAAGATGGAATTCAAGAGACTCACCAGGGACGACACTCCTGCATTAACTCGCTACATTTTGCCTGCTGCCCTATTATTTGCTGCCCTGCTGCCGGCATTGGCTTGTCGAATTGGCGGCTCAGAGGGGACGGCAATTCCAGTGGGGCGCCCCGCCAGTTTTGAAGTCCAGACCGCCACGCCCACTATTAATCCCCAACTGGCGACCCGGTCTCTCGAGCCCGCCCAGACGGAACCTGAAGTAGTTTTACCGCTTGGCAGCGTCCCCACTGACACGCCCGATCCCAACGCGCCGCCCACTTCGCTGTTGATCCCCGTGGCTACGCCCACCCCCACGCCGGTGGTCACGCCCACCGTGGAACTCACCCCAACGGTGGCCTTAACCCAGGAAGTGGCCGCGGCTCCCAAGCCCAAGCCGGTGGTGGAGCCGGACCCGCCTTTGAAGGGAGGCGACTGGGATTTTGAAACAGACTTCATTCCCTGGCCCAATCCTTACGGCGAACCCTGTCCCGGGGCCAGAGTGGCTTCCGGTTGGACCGCCTTTGTCGAAAATGGGCAGTACGGCTCATCTTGCATGAACGAAAATCTCTACCAACCCAACGTCTTCTCCGGCCTCAAATCGCAAGAAATCACCTTTGATTTCATCGCGGCTAACTCCGGCATTTTGCGGACTATCCCGACCAAAGTGGGGCATCGCTACAATATTATGGCCTACGCCAAACACGATCGTAGTATCTCGCCAGTCGAGATGGCCCTGGGCGTCGACTTGACAGGCGGCGCCGAATGGACGGCTGAGACAGTGCAATGGTTTGCCTGGGACGGCTCCGCCGAGGATACCTGGGAAGCGACCGAAGAAACGATTACCGCCACCGGCGAGAGCATGACCATTTTTATCAAAGGCTTTCATCGGCAGGGCGATCAAGGCGGCAAAACGGTTATTGATAATGTCAGTGTGACCGATCTGGGGTCGGAATAAAGCGGGGTAAAATAAAAGACCCGGTGTGCCCTCACCGAGTCTTTTTAAAAAGGAGGAGAAGAGGTTGCTTTGGGTTAGGTCAGTAATAAACTTAACCCTTTTGATGGTTGTAGTGTATCCATTTTCGGCTGAATACACTTGACGTAAGCTCTACGCCAACTCTACGCTAAACCCACCGGGATACTTTCCCTCCCCCGAAGGTTGAACCCTCCCATTTTTGTCAATGGTCTTACATCAGAGTATACTGACAAATCGTTTTTGAGTTGGATTGGAGTTTTACAGGATGATTGAGTTTCGTTACTTACAGCCGGCCGATGCTGAGGCTGCTGCTGACATTCACATCGAGGGGCAGCCAGGCACAACCCTGACCCTGCTGGGCCGCCGCTTTTTGGTGGAGTTGTACCGGGCCGCTTATGTTTCCAAATGGGCCGAAGGCGTCGGCGTGTTTGACGATAACCGGCTGGTGGCCCATGCCGCTATTGCCGTATCAAGCGCCAAATTTTTTTCTGAATTCAAGAATCGCTATCTCTGGCGAGTGGCCGGCCCGGCGATCTTATCTGTTTTGCGCCACCCCAAAATATTAACCTATACTGTTCAAGGTTGGAGCTACGCCGAGCAGACGCGCAGCCCTGAAGGGGAATGTGATGTAATTTTTTTGGGTGTGCAGCACGACTATATGCGCCACGGCGTCGGACCGGAACTGGTGCGCTACATGTTTGGTTGGGCCGGTTCCATTGGTTTGAAATCGGCCAATTTCATGATTGAAAAACGAAATCGGCCCATGCGCTGGATGATCGGCCAGTTGCAGGGGTTATACATTGCTCACGAGTTTGAAGCCTATGGCCGGGCCATGCTCTTTTATAAAGTGCCCATTGCGCCCAATCTGGTCGATGCCAAGACGCCCCTGGGACAGCCTCATACCATCTCCTACATTTCCGCCAACGGAAGAGGGTAAAAAATGGAACTGGCCATTTCTTTTGCCGATGTCCAGGCCGCCGCTCAGACTATTAAAGGCGTGGCTCATCGCACCCCGGTTCTCACTTCACGTACGGCCAACGAATTGACCGGCTATCAAGTTTACTTTAAATGTGAAAATTTGCAGCGCATGGGAGCCTTTAAGTTTCGGGGGGCTTATAACGCGCTTTCGCGTTTGAGCGATGAGGAAAAAGCCAGGGGTGTGGTGACGCACTCCTCCGGCAATCATGCTCAAGGCATTGCCCTGGCCGCCAAATTGTTGGGTATCGCCGCCGTCATCGTTATGCCCACCGATGCGCCGGCCAGCAAATTGGCCGCCACCCGTGGCTATGGAGCAGAGATTGTAGCCTATGATCGCATGACTCAAGACCGGGCCGAAATTTCGGCCCGGCTGGCCCGCGAACGCGGCCTGACCTTTGTACATCCCTATGACAACCCACATGTGATGGCCGGGCAGGGTACCGCCGCGCTGGAACTTTTGGAGGATGTGCCGGATTTGGACGTATTGGTGACTCCGGTCGGGGGGGGCGGCTTGCTTAGTGGCTGCGCCACCGCGGCCAAGGCGCTCAACCCCAAGATAGACATTTTTGGGGTTGAAACCGAAGCCTCCAACGATTGGTGGCAATCCTTCCGGCGCAACGAGCGGGTCAAAATTCCCCCGCCCGATACCATCGCCGATGGCATGCGCACTCAGCAGCCAGGCGAGCTTACCTTTCCGGTGGTCCGGGACAAGGTAAGCGAAATTTTACTGGTCAGCGAAACCCAGGTGATTGAAGCGATGAAGTTTCTGCTGCTGCGGCTGAAAATCTTGGCCGAACCCACCGGAGCGGTGGCCCCAGCAGCAGTCTTTCAAAAAATGGTGGGGCCATCGGGTCGGAAGGTGGGGGTGATTATTTCGGGGGGCAATGTAGACGCCACACTCTTGGCTCAATTACTCAGCGACTCTTAAGCGCAAAATTTACGCCCATTGTACCCAGCTTTTCAAACATAACCTCAACATTATAGCCGGTTTTGGGGCTGGTTTCGATGAAGCTGTAGTTATTTTCTCTGGCCCATTTGGCAATTTTATCCACCGGCACCCGGTAGGTCAGGTCTACTTTATTGGCTACCACCAGCACCGGAATGCCGTGGGCTTTGCTGCGGCACTCACTGACCCAATCGGGCAAATGCTTAATCGTTTCCGGGTTATTGACATCAAAAACTAGGGCCATCGCGTGCGACCCCAGATAAAAACTCTCCCGCACCACCGACCACTGCGGCTGGCCCGCCAGGTCCCAGGTATGGATTTTAACCGGTCCCAGCCCCGGCACTTTGGTTAGTTTAGTATGTGAGTCCATACCGATGGTCATGTTGTGTTTCTCACCAAACTCGTTATAGACATAACGACGCAGCAAGCAGCTTTTTCCAACCGTTCCATCACCCGCCAAAATGACTTTGACATGAAAAAGCGCTACCGCCAAATTATCTACCACGTTTATTTTCTCCACTTTTAACCATTGTTAAGAGATACTTTTCTATCTCATGTTACACAATCTTTAAGCAATTTTATATAGCATTTTTGACCCACCGCCGGCAATTGCGGTTGACTCTAACTTCACCTTATGGTAAATTGGAGATTATGTAAGGTTATGTTCTGAGTGGAGAAAAGTGCCGAAATTTAACTCGCGACAGTGGAGATATTTTTTACTCACCATCATCGTAATTGATCTGGTCATTGCCGGGGGAATTTCTTATGTTTTAAGCGGGACCGACTCCCTGGCTGCGACAGATACCCGACCGACTCCGCAGGTTATCGCGGCTACTGTCATCGTCACCCCTACCCCCTGGCCTGGCCCCGGACGACGGCCTACCCCCATGGCTACCCTTCCCCCAACCCCACTGGCCACCAACGCCCTGGCCGCCAGCGGCTTTCCGGTTGGCTTCACCCCCACCCCACGTCCCACCCGTGAGCCGGTCTATATTACCCTGCCCCAGATTTTTTCCGTGGGCCGTAGAGCCGTCGATGTGCCGGTCATCAACCAGATTTACTATCCCGAACCCTTTTTTCCACCCGGCACCAATAATGCCTGCGGCCCGGTAGCGCTTTATGCCGCTTACAAAGGGTTAGGGCAAAATATTGATTACGGTCGTCTCCGTGATATTGCCGTCGCCAACGGTTTTAATGCCGAAGGCATCTCCAAATGGGGCATCGTTAATACGGCCATCACGCTCAATGACGAATTGGGCCAACCTTTTGCCATTGAAGAGGGCAATCAATACCGCACGGCCGATTTAATCAAGTATCTGCGCCAACGGGCGGTGATTGTGATTTTGGTGCGGGTCAAAAAAGAGTCCGGCCAATTTGTTATGACCGACGATTATAACTATTCTTTTGGTCACTTTTTGCTGGTTGACCAGATTAATACCCGGGCCAAGTATGTCCAGGTGGCCGGTTCTACCCTGGGCATGGACAAGGTTCCCCTGGCTGATTTCGTGCGGGCCTGGTCTGGCGAAGCCGATCCCAGCTCAGTTCCAGGCGGCTGGAATGCCTTTCTCAAAAATGAACAGGCGGATAATTGGGCGCTGATTATCAAGCGCGCCAGGTAACTTATCCACAGTTCTTTTGACTCGTCGCTTGTTCCTGGGTACACTAATATCGCAATCAAATCCTCGCTGCAACTAAAAGGAATACCTTCTCTGACTGAACCAACTACCTCCCTAGAATCATTGCCAAACAAATCTCCAGCCGATCAAAGATTAAATACCCCCCAAATTTTGGGCCGGGTTGGATCTATTTTGCTGGCGCTTGGCATTACAGCCGCCATTGCTGTCTTTGCTTCCCAGTTTGAAATTGAACAATTGCGGCAGTATGGCTATCCTGGTGTGTTTTTAGCCAGCTTACTGGCCAATGCCACCATCGCTTTGCCCGTACCCGGCGTTGCCGTGACTATCGGTACGGCTATCGCCCTGCCCAATGAATGGTGGCTGGTGGCCCTGGTCGGTGCGGTGGGTGAAGCCCTCGGCGAGTCGACCGCCTATCTGGCCGGCTACGGCGGCAGCGGCGTCATCGAAAACCGGCGGATGTATGAGCGTTTGCACAATTGGATGGAACATCATGGCATGGCCACTGTCTTTGTGCTATCGGTCGTTCCCAACCCCTTGATTGATTTAGCCGGACTCGCTGCCGGCGCTTCCAAGTATCCCTATTACAAGTTTATCCTGGCCTGCTGGCTGGGCAAGAGCATTAAAACCCTGATCATTTGTTGGGCAGCGGTTAACTCGGCTACCTGGCTGCTCCGGTTTTTCATTTAGCCTCAGCCTATTCTCCACCACCAAAACTACACTTGACATGCCGGTTATAGTTGGTTATACTATGCCCTAACTTGGGGGACTTTCGAGTCCCTGGTAAAGACGTAGAACAGGAAGAGTAAGCAGTCCGAAGCTACCAGAGAGGCAAAGTTATAAGCTGAAAGCTTTGCTCAGTGATCGCTGCCGAACGTCGCCTGGGAGTTGAATAATCCAAAGGGGTTTAAATTATCACACCTGAGTAGATGATTCCGGGTTCGCCCGTTAGCGCGATGAGAGAGGCTGGTGAGATGGTTAGTAGCCAGTAGTCAGTAGTCAGAAATTAAGTGTCTGGCTACTGACTACTGACATTTGGTTTCTATCTCCAGCAATCAAGGTGGTACCGCGAAAAGTCGTCCCTTTCGTCCTTGAGGATGGAAGGGATTTTAATTTACGACTGCCGACCGCAGACCGCCGAGCCACAATTAACGGTGAGAATTTCTGGCGGCGGTCCGCGGTCTGTCGTCGGCGCTCGTTTTAGGAGTGAAAGAGATGGCAAAAGAACTACCCATTGACCCGAATGACATGGCCAAAGCCTACGACCCGAAGCTGTACGAGGAGCCAATCTACGACTGGTGGGAGAGCAAAGGCTATTTTAAACCGGAAATCGCCGGCCCCGAGGCCGAGCCGTTTGTCATCTCGATGCCGCCGCCCAACGTGACCGGGGCGCTGCACCTCGGCCACGCGATCACCGCCTCCGTGGAAGATTTGATGATCCGCTACCAGCGCATGCTGGGGCGGGCGGCGTTGTGGGTGCCCGGCACCGACCACGCCGGCATCGCTACCCAACTGCAAGTGGAGCGAGCCTTGCGCGCCGAAGGCACCAGCCGTGAGGAAATAGGCCGCGAGAAATTTTTGGAGCGCACTTGGGCCTGGAAAGAACAGTTCAGCGGGGTTATCCAGCAGCAGCACCGCCGCCTGGGTGCTTCGTGCGATTGGGAGCGCGAGCGCTTCACCATGGATGCGGGCCTCTCGCGGGCTGTGCGCGAAGCCTTTGTCAGCCTGTATGAGCGCGGTCTGATCTACCGGGGCGAGTACCTCATCAACTGGTCGCCGGGCTTGCAAACCGCCGTCAGCGACCTGGAGGTGGAATACAGCGAAGAGGAGGGCAAGCTGTATTATTTCAAATATTTGCTGGCCGACAACTCCTCCCCCGCTCACCAGTCTGCCCTGAGCCAGGTCGAAGGGGAGGGCGGGAGGGGGTCGGGTGAATACATCCCTGTGGCGACGACCCGCCCCGAAACCATCCTGGGCGATACGGCGGTGGCGGTCCACCCTGAGGATGAGCGCTACCAGCAATTTATTGGCCGAGAATGTCTGGTGCCGATCTTGGGCCGCCGCATCCCAGTCATTGCCGACCCCTATGTGGATCGCGAGTTCGGCACCGGGGGCTTAAAAATCACTCCGGGGCACGACCCGAATGACTTTGAAATTGGCCGCAAGCACAACCTACCCATCATCAATGTGCTGAATAAAGACGCTACGATGAACGAAAACGCCGGCCCTTATCAAGGGTTGGACCGCTTTGAGTGTCGCCAGAAATTATGGGCCGATATGGAGGCAGCCGGGTTGACCCTTGAAGTCAAACCGCACCGGCTGCAAGTGCCGCGTTCTCAGCGCGGCGGTGAGGTGGTCGAGCCGATAGTTTCAACCCAGTGGTTTGTCAAAATGAGGCCGCTGGCGGATAAGGGCCTGGCCGCGGTGGCCAACGGCGACATCAAGATCATTCCGGAGCGTTTTTCCAAAATCTACAACACCTGGCTGGAAAATATCCGCGATTGGTGCATCAGCCGCCAGCTTTGGTGGGGGCATCGTATTCCG
>CAZRYD010000227.1:0-11451 GCA_964604225.1 uncultured Caldilineaceae bacterium | reverse complement strand
CTCTTTGAAGAAACCCGCGAACGGGCCGGGCGTGAGCAGGCTATCCGTGAAATTACCGATAAACTGCGGGCTGCGCCCAACCTGGATGCCTTATTAGAAACGGCCGCCCGCGAACTAGGCCAGCAGTTGGGGGTGCGTCATACGGTGCTGGAATTGGGCCTTGAAGCCCAGATGTCATCACAGGATAACGGCGCGGTCAAGTAAAAAATAAAAAACAAGTCGTTGACCAGCCGCGTCAAATAAGTCAGGACTTACGCAGTTCACGTAGTTTTAGCCCCTTGTGGGCGTCCATAAACGGGCACGAGGCCCTATGCTACAACCCAACTGCGTAAGGTCCTACATTACAATCAATTATAAGGAAATAAATCAAAATGAAACCTATCCAGTTCATCTCACCTTTTCTAATGAGTAGCCTCATTATTATTCTAACCTTAATCCTGGTTGGCTGTACCGGCATCGCCGCTCAGCCGGCCCCAACTCCCACTGCTGCTCCGCCGGTAAAGGTGGTCATCTCTGGCTCCGGCGGCACGGCGACCCTCTTGAAACCTCTGGCCGAGGCTTTTCGCCAGAAGCATAGCAATTGGAGCTTCGAATTCCTGTCCGGGGCTGGCTCCAGCGGCGGGATTAAAGGCGCTTTGGATGGCACGCTTGACCTGGGTGCATTGGCCCGTGCACCCAAGGACGATGAGTTGGCTCAGGGGATTCAGTATATTCACTTTGCGACCGAGCGCATCGCCTTTGTGACCAGCCCGGACATTTCCATCAGCACCCTAACCGGCCAGCAAGTGAAGGACATCTTTGCCGGTAAGATTAGCAACTGGTCAGAGGTTGGCGGCCCAGAGGCGGTTATCAATGTCTTAATCCGAGATGAAGATGAAAGCAACACCCAGATTTTACGCAAAGCCCTCTTTGCCGAGACCCCCTTCTCGGCTGCGGCGGTCGTCTTCACCAGCGAAGGCGATTTGCGTAAAGCCCTGACTAATTCGAGCCAGGCCATTGCCTATGCCAGCTACGGCGGCCTCAAGCTGGAGAAAGTGCCGGTCAACCTGTTGACTGTTGACGGTCTGGACCCGGCGAATTTCAGCAGTGACTATCCTTACACTAAACCGGCGGGGGTGGCTTATATCTCGGCCAATGCGGCCAAAGTGCAGCCGTTCCTGGATTTTATCACCAGTGAGGAAGCCAAAAAGTTATTAGCCGAGCAGGGGACTCCTGCTCCTACCAAATAACTAACCCAGCCAAAGGCAGAACATCACCAGGCCGAAACCTGCGCCTGATGATAAGAAGATAAGGTGATCAGCATGAACAAACGAACTGGACTGACAAGCGGGAAGATGCGAACATCTTTCAAAGATTGGCCTATCGCCGGCAAGTTGCTGGTACTGGTGCTGGTCCCTCTTAGCTTGACTCTGGCAACGACCCTGGTCCTGATCTTCACTGGTTTGAACCGCCTGGAAGCCGAGACCAGCACCGAAGTGTTGCAGCAAGATGTGAGCATCATTCGCCAGCAGTTTGCCGAAGTCGAAGCCCGTCTACTCTTAAATGCCGGTGAATTGACGGCTAATCCCCTCTTGTTAGAGGCGGTCCAACGGGATGATCGGCAAACCTTGCAGAGCCTGCTGCTTTCCGCCAGTATTCGCTCGGGCTTGAGTTATCTGGAAGTTGTAGACACGGAGGGCCAAGTTGTCGTCACTAACCGTAACTTTGAGCTGGACGAGACGCCGCTTGAGTTGAAGCGGCTGCACAAACTCGGTCTATTGCAAATTACTGACGCCGTTGAGTTGGTGCCGACCCCTTTCGGTTGGCTAATGGCGACAGTCCGGCCGATTAAATTGCAGAGCGGCGAGGTCTTCGGGGCTTTGGCAATCGGCCGCTTATTAGACAACAGCTTCTTAACCACGATTAACTTTGAGCGGACCAACCCTATCCTGGTGGTTTTTGATGCGGCGGGCAAGGTCAGCAATACTTCTGAAATTGAGGCTGAAAGTGATTTAGTCAAGACCTTTGAAGTGGACCGGGGTCTGTGGGCCGGGGCGGCCAACGGCGAAACCCTGTTCAACCAGGGGCGGGTTCGTGGTGAGTTGCAGCGAGTAGCCTATGCCCCCCTGGTGGTTAAAAAAGATCAAACGGAGGCCGTTTTTGGGCTAGCCCTTTCAACCGCACAGACGACAGGGCTGCGCGACCAGTTGGTCGTTACCGGTTTGGCGGTGGCCGGGGTGTTAGGCCTGCTAACCATCTTGGCTGTCTTTTTCTTGGGACGCAGCTATATCATTCGGCCGGTCACGGCTCTGGTCTCTGGAGTGGAACAATTCACCGCCGGACAGTTGGAGGTGAAAGTGCGGGGTGTGAGCAGCCGGGATGAGATCGGCACGTTGGCGGCTGCTTTCAACAGAATGATCACCCAATTGCGGCAAACCCTGGTCGGGTTAGAAAATCGGACGCGTGGCCTGGAACTGATTACCAACCTTAACAAGCGCCTCACGGCTATTCTCAAGTTGGAAGAGTTGATGAACGAGACGGTCAATCAGATTAAGGATAACTTTGGTTACTATCATACCCAAATTTATCTACTTGATGAGACGGGTCAAAAATTAATTTTGGCCAGCGCCACCGGTGAGGCTGGCCAGATAATGCTAGCCCAAAACCACATCATTCCCGTGGGCCGGGGTCTGGTTGGCCGCGCTGCCCAGCGCAAAGAGGTGGTGTTGGCCCCCAACCTGGCCCGGATGATTGCCCCGGAAGTGGTGACCGCCAAAAACATTGACACTGTTTACCAAAGAGAAATTGATCCCGCCTACCGCAGCCAATGGTATCACCAGTATATTACCCGCATTTTTGGCAGCCTGGAAGAGTTAGACACTGGTTCAGGGCCGGCCACCGGCAAACTCAAACTGGGGTATGTGATGTATGATATGGGCGAGTTTTCCGCCCCTATCCGGCAAGGCGCCCAAGACGCCGCCCGTGACCTGGGGGTAGACATTGAAATCGTTACCCCGTCCCACTCAGACCGGCCTGACGAGTTGGTGGCAGCATTTGACCGGCTGATGACCGCCCGCAAAGACGGTCTGGCCGTTTTTCCTCAGTTTCAAGCAGTCTGGCCACCCTACTTAAACAAAGCCGCCGAAGCCGGCATCCCGGTAGTGTTGGCCAACTTAACCGGGCCGGACATAGCCGATTGGGTTTGGTTTGGACAAGACAGTTACCAGGGCGGTTTTGCTCTGGCCATTGAATTTAAGCAATATCTACAAACCGCCGGGTATCGGGGTGGGGAAATAGTGGTAGGCATTAGCGGCACCTGCGAGCCCGGCCATGTGGCCCGCTACGACGGTTTTAAGGCTGGCTTGGCCGGCGGCGCCTATACTTGCAGCGAGTTGTTTTATAGCGACACGCTTAAACCGGAAGCCGACCATGATCGCTGGGCAGAATTTCTTGAGGCTCACCCCGGTTTTATTGCCGCGGTGGGGCTTACCGCCCAGGCTGTTCCCACGCTGTCAAAAATAAAAACCGAGAGCAACGCCGCCTGGCTGATTGCCGGCTTTGACCTGGAAACAGCCACCCTGGAAGCCCTTAAAAATGAGGTAGCCCAAGTAACCATTGCCCAGCACCCCTATTTGCAGGGTTACCTGCCGGTGCTGGCCCTGGTGCAATATTTGCGGCAGGGTAAACCGCTGAGCGATTGGTTGATAGAAGGTTGGCTACCCAACCCGCTGTTGCCCGATACCAAAGCCGAGATTTCAGTACCCATTAACCTGGAAGATCAGGTTGTGGGTGTCTTGGACGTACAGGCGGATAAGGTGGACAGCCTGGCTGAAACTGACGCCGATATCCTGCGTTCGCTGGCTAATCAAATAGCGGTGGCCATCCGTAATGCCCGTCAATTCACCCAGGCCCAGGCCGCCCTGGCTGAGGCTGGTGAACTTCAACGCCGCTATGTTGAGCAATCCTGGGATCGAACCAGAGTGACCCGCAAGAATGTTGGCCGAGTTCAATTTAGCCTGGGCGAGTCTGCTTCGCTTGACGAAGCCCTTATTGACCAGGCTCAACAGCAGGCCCTGATTGCCAAGAAACCGACCGTGGTCAGTTTTAATGACCACCAGGATGATTCGTCGCTGGGGCAGCATGCTCTGGTGACGCCGATTGTGCTGCGGGATGTCGTCATTGGTGATTTGCAACTGCACGAAAGCGATGCCCGGCGAGAATGGACGGAAAGCGAGTTGGCCCTGATCACGGCCGTGGTTGACCAGGTGGCGCAGGCTGCGGAAACCTTACGCTTGCTGGATGAAACCCAGGAGCGGGCCAGCCGTGAGCAGCTTATCAGTCAAATTTCTAATAAAATGCGCCGTGCCCCCGATATGGAGTCCCTGCTTAAAGTAGCTGTAACAGAATTATCTCGGACCTTAAACCCGGCTCGTACATTTGTACGGATGGACTTGTCAACAGCAGCGGAGCCGGCTGAGGTCAAGCTGGGTGAGGCTGCTACCAATGGCAAGCCTGAACAGCGTCCCGAGGCGGAGTCTGTAACGATTTAATCCAACTGGAATAAGGTTAGGAAGCTCGAAAGATGAACAAGATAGCGCGAACCCTTCAACAAAATCAGGATGATAGATCGGGCCAGTCAGCCCAGACGCGGCAATTGCAAGCGCAATTAGCCGAAAAAGCCCATCTGTTGGAGCAGGCCCAGCAACGGACTGTTGAACTGGAGGAGAGAGTACTTTTTCTGGAGTCGATCATCCAGCACCTGCCCACCCCAATTTTTGTTAAAGAGGCCACAGAATTGCGTTTTGCAGACTGGAATAGGGCCAGCGAGGAATTATTCGGTTTGCGACGAGAAGCGGTGCTTGATAAAAACGATTATGATTTCTTCCCCAAACATGAGGCTGACTTTTTTACCGCCAAAGATCGAGCTGTGCTGGCCGCAGGCCAGATGTTGGATATAGCGGAGGAGCCTGTCCACACCGCCAATCAAGGTGTTCGTTTCTTACACACCAGGAAGATCCCCATATTCAGGGCCGATGGTCAGCCAAAGTATTTGTTAGGGATTTCTGAGGACATTACTGACCGTAAACGGATAGAAGAGGCTTTGCGCCACAGTGAAACGACAAATCGCGCGCTCCTGGATGTGATACCGGATATCATGATCCGCATCAAGCGAGATGGTACCTATCTGGATTTCAAAGTACCAAAGGGGAAAGAGATTCTCGGGCCGCCTGACGGGCTTATCGGTAAAACCGAACAAGAAGTGTTGCCCGCCGAGGTGGCTCAACAGCGCATGCATTATGTAGAGCAAGCCTTACAAACGGGTGAGATCCAGGTCTTCGAGTATCAACTGGCTCTGAGTGATGGCCTACACTATGAAGAGGCTCGCCTGATACCCAGTGGAAAAGATGAAGTTCTGGCTATTATCCGCGACATAACCGAGCGCAAACAAGCTGAAGAGGCGCTGCGCCAGGGTGAGGAACGGTATCGGAGTTTGTATGAGGACTCGCCCATTGCGATTTGGGAAGAAGATTTTTCGGCGATCAAGAGCTACACTGACGAGTTACGACGTCAAGGTGTGACCGATTTTAGAACCTTTTTTGAGCAACAACCCGAGATCGTGCGTCACTATGCTGATCTGGCCCAAGTGGTGGATGTCAACGAGACGACGTTAAAGCTCTATCAGGCTGCCAATAAAGCCGAATTCTTCAATGGGTTAGGCCAGATTTTTGGCCCGGAAACATTAACTTCCTTCCAGGAGGAGATGATTGCTATTGCTGAAGGCCGAACCCGGTTTCAAGGCGAGAGTATCCATCACACTTTAACCGGGTCAAAAGTATATATGACCTTGAACTGGTCTATAGCACCTGGATATGAGCATACCTATGCCAAGGTCATTGTTTCTCTCATGGACATCACTGACCGTAGGCACGCTGAAGAGGCCATGACCAAACGCGCTGCCGAGTTAGCCTGTTTGAACGACATTGGGCGCGAACTGGAAGTTTCGCCGCCGGTGCCGGAACTGCTGGAATGGGTCACCGGGCGGATTCCGTCGGCCATGCAATATTCCACCCTCTGCCAGGTTGCGATTGAGTATGAGGGTCAAGTTTACGGGGTACCGGAAGCGGTTAAGTTGCCCGCCCAGATGACTCACGGCCTCTATGTTGGCGGCGTGATTGAGGGCCGAATTTACATTGCCTATACCAAGAAACAAGACTTTCTCAACGAGGAAAGCGCCCTGCTGGGCGGAATAGCCACTCGCTTGAGCAGCTATCTGGAGAATCGTCGCCTCTTTGAACAAGCTCAGGCCCGGGTCCGGCGTGAGCAACTACTGCGTGAAGTCACTACCCGTATTCGTGGTTCGGTGGATGTGGATACCGTAATGCGCACCGTCGCCCGCGAAGTAGGTCAGGCCCTGGGCCGGCCGGCCTTTATCTACCTGGGGCCTGGCCCTGATGGACAAGAAACGGCGCCTTTTGCCGAGGAAGAGGAAGCGCAAGATGAGTGATCAACAAGATTTACACCGACAATTATTTGAAACAGCCGGTGAGGCTCTCCTGGTTATCCAGGCAGGCCAAATTATGGAGGCCAATGCCGGCGCCGCTGCTTTGTTAGGTTGGGCCAAAGAGGCGTTGTTAAACCAGTCCTTGCTTCATTTTTCGCCTGCCGTGCAGCCGGATGGTTGTAATTCGGCTCAGATGTTGGCCGAGAAAATGGCGGCAGCCCTGGCCGGTCCATCACAACGCTTTGAATGGCTCTGCCAGACCTCAACCGGTGAAACGGTGCCCACGGAGATAACCCTGAGTGGGGTTGAATCTGGTGGAGAAGCTTACCTGCGGGCCTCCATCCACGATATCAGCCGCTACAAACAGGCCGAGGCGGAATTGACCCGAGAACGCAATTTGTTGCACAGCCTCATTGATAAATTACCTGATACGCATGCCTTTGTAAAAGATACGGCCAGCCGTTTTATCTTTACCAATGCGGCCCATTTGAACGTTATTGGGGTTGATCGTTTGGACCAGGTGCTTGGCAAAACCGATTTTGACCTTTTCCCTCAGGAATTGGCTGAACAATATTTTGCCGACGAACAGGCGATTATCCGGTCAGGTCAGCCTCTCCTCAATATAGTCGAACCGGCGGTTGATAGTGCAGGCCACAAAAAATGGTATTTGACCAATAAATTGCCGCTGCACGATGAAAATGACCAGGTTATTGGCCTGGTTGGGATGAGCCTGGATATTACCAAACGGAAGGAAGCGGAAGAATCGCTTCGTCAAAGCCAGCAGTTATTGCAAGTGGTGATGGATAACATTCCGCAAAGTATCTTTTGGAAAGATAATAATCTAACTTATCTGGGCTGCAATCGCGCCTTTGCCGAGGATGCAGGTCTGCCTTCGCCCGAAGCGATCATCGGGAAGACTGATTATGAGCTGGTTTGGCGAGAGCAGGCTGACCTTTACCGGGCTGATGACCGTCAGGTGATGGAGATTGGTCAGCCCAAGCTAAATTACGAAGAGCCACAAACCACTGGGGCAGGTACGCAGATTTGGCTACGGACCAGCAAGGTACCGATACACGACGCTGAAGGCAATGTTGTGGCGGTGCTGGGAATGTATGAGGATATTACCGAGCAGAAGCAGTCGGAGATGGCGCTGCAAGAATCTGAACAAAGACTGGGCGACATCATTGACTTTTTACCTAACCCCACTTTTGTGATTGATCGAGAAGGCAAAGTGATTGCCTGGAATCACGCTATCGAAGAAGCCCTGGGGGTCAAGGCCGAGGAGATACTCGGTAAAGGTAATTACGAGTATGCCCTGCCCTTTTACGGCGAGCGCCGGCCCATTCTGATTGATTTGGTCTTTGCCCCGCCTGAAGAAATTGAACAGAAATATACCCAGGTCCGCCGCACCGGTGAGACGTTGCAGGCCGAAGCTTACGTCTACCCGCAGGGACAACAACGCTACTATGTCGGCACGGCCGCACCGTTGTACGATGCCGAAGGTAAGTTGGCCGGGGCGATTGAAACCTTTCGGGATATTACTGAGCGGAAGCAGGTCGAAGAGGTGCTTCGCCAGACCAACCTCGTGGTCCAGAACAGCCCGGTGGTGTTGTTCCGCTGGCGGGCCGCCGCAGGCTGGCCGGTTGAGTTTGTGTCGGAGAATATCACCCAGTTTGGCTATACACCAGCAGAGTTGCTGACCGGAGTAGTGCCCTTCGCTTCAATTGTGCACCCCGACGACCTGGAGCGAGTTGCGCAGGAAGTACAGGAGTATTCAGCCAACGGGGTAGATGAGTTCCGGCAAGAATATCGCATTATCACCAAAGACGGCCAAGTAAGCTGGACCGATGACCGGACGGTGATTGAACGGGATAGCGAAGGGAATATCACTCATTACCAGGGGATCGTGATTGACATCACCGAGCGTAGGCGAGCCGAGGAAGCCCTGCGGCAGACTCACCTGGTCGTTGAAAGCAGCCCGGCGGTGCTGTTCCGCTGGCGGGCGGCGGCAGACTGGCCGGTGGAGTTTGTGTCGGAGAATATAGCTCAGTTTGGTTACACTTCGGCAGAGTTGCTGAGCGGAGAGACACCCTACGCCTCGATTGTCCATCCGGATGATCTGGAGCGGGTGGGGCAAGAGGTCCAGGAGTATTCAACCAGCGGGGTAGACTATTTCCCACAAGAGTACCGGATTATCACTAAGGATGGTCAGGTCCGCTGGACGGATGACCGGACGGTGATTGAGCGGGACAGCGAAGGGAATATCACCCATTACCAGGGTATCTTGCTTGACATCACCGAGCGCAAGCGGGTGGAGGCGGAACTCCGGCAATATCAGGACCGGCTTGAAGAACTGGTTGAGGCCCGGACGGTTGAATTGGAAGATCGCGTGCGTGAGTTGAATGCGCTCCAACACTTGATGAGCCGCGAAGGCTGGCAAGCCTTCCAGTCCACGCGAGAACAGGCTGCGCCAGCTTATTTATTTGATCAGACCTCGGTTCGGGCGACTACGTTAGAAGCGTTACAGTTGCCACATAACGGCCTCACTCAATCAACCGCTGCTGCGGGTAATGGTCACATCATTGCCAAACCGATGGCGGTTCAGGGTGAAATTATCGGCGCCCTTGGTATTCAGAACAACAGTGGTGAGCCGTTGCCGCCTGAAGATCAAGCCTTCCTGGACGCCGTTGCCGAACAGGTCGCTGAAGCCCTGGAAAGAGCCAGACTGCTTGAGCAAACGCAGAAACGGGCCGTAGAAATGGAGACAGTGGCCCAGGTTAGCACCGTCGTTTCGACCATTTTGGATACCAACCAACTCCTACAAGAAGTAGCCGATTTGACCAAAGAACGTTTTGGCCTATACCACGCCCATATCTATTTACTGAATGCCTCCCCCCTTGAGGGAGGGGTGCTCAAGTTGGCGGCTGGCGCCGGTGAGGTTGGCCGGCGTATGTTCGCCCAGGGCTGGAACATTCCGTTTGAACGGGAACGCTCCCTGGTGGCCCGAGCCGCTCGTACCCGGCAAACTGTGGTGGTGGCTGATGTGCGCCAAAACCCAGACTTTATGCCCAATCCGTTGCTGCCACAAACCTGTTCAGAGATGGCCGTGCCCCTGATGGTGGGGGATAAGGTGTTGGGGGTACTGGACGTGCAGGCCGATGTAGCCGGGCGTTTTACTGGCGACGATGTGCGGATTATGACCACCCTGGCCAGCCAGGTGGCCGTTGCCCTGCAAAATGCCGGGCAATACCAGCAAACCGAGGCGGCCCTGGCTGACGTCGAGCAGTCCCAGCAGTTGCTACGCTCTATTATTGACGCCACCCCGGACTGGATCTTTGTAAAAGACCGGGAGCATCGTTATCGCCTGGTGAACCAGTCATACGCCGACTCAATGCATGTTTCGGTCGAGGCGTTCATCGGCAAGGATGATTTGGACATCGGCTTTCCTGAAGAGATTGTCAAAGGCAATCCAGAGAAGGGCATTCGCGGCTTTTGGGCCGATGACCGTGAGGTGATGGACAGCGGCCAAATCCGGGTGATTGATGTTGAACCGGGGGTCGTAGATGGCCGGCCGGTCTTCCTCAGCACGATTAAAGTGCCTTTGCGTGATGCCAGTGGGGATGCGTGGGGCGTGCTGGGTTTTGTTCGCGACATCACCCAACGTGAACAGTTATTGACTGAAGCAGCAAATCTCTACGAAGCCAGTCGCCGTATCAGTCAGGCGAATAATCCACAAGAGATCGTTGCTGCCGTGGTTGAAGAGCTAGCCATACCGGTTATCAACCGGGCCCTGTTAGTAATGTTTGAACTCGACTCAGCCGGTGAATTGGAAACGATGACCGTAGTAGCCAACTGGTATAGCGGCCAGGGAACGTTACCCACACCTGTTGGGGTGCGATATCCAAAAGCAATGTTTGCGGCACTTGGGTTACTTATCACTTCTGAGCCGCTTTTCTTTGACGATATCCAGCACGATGAGCGAATTGATCCAACTACCTTAGCTATATTACAACAGTTAAATGTTCATGCGATGGCTGTACTGCCGTTGTGGGTTGGTTCGCGCCAATTAGGGAGTTTATTGCTTGAAATAGAAGAGGTTTACCAATTTACAGAGCGTGATATCCGCCTCAATCGCTCGTTTATAAGTCAAGCAGCCGTAGCTATTGACAACATCCGTCTCCTCGAAGAGACTCGGTCGGCCCTGGCTGAAGTTGAGCGGACTCAGCGCCGCTATACCGTCCAGGCTTGGGAAGTGTATCGGGACAGGCTGACAACTTTGAACTATGAACAGGCCCGTGAAGGGGTGGCCCCTCTGGGCGATAATCTGCCAGCCGAAATTACTCAAGTGGTGGCCGAACAGCGCCAATTGATCGCTGCCCCTTCAACTGACCCCGGTGGAATTAGCCAGCCTAAAGTAATCGTCAACCCTCAACCTTCAGAGGATAGGGCTGGCCAACTTGAGGCTAGTTCCAGTTTAATTGTCCCACTGACAATACGGGGTGAAACCGTAGGCGTTTTAGGCTTGCAGGAAATTGACGGGCAACGCACCTGGTCGCCGGAAGAGTTGGCCCTGATCGAGGCGATTAGCGAGGAGTTGGCCCAGGCGGCTGAGAATATCCGGCTGATTGACGAAACCCAACAGCGCGCCGCCCGCGAAAAACGGGTGAATGAAATTGGTGAGAAGATACAGGCCGCCCAATCGTTGGAAGAGGCGCTCAAGATTGCGGTGAAAGAAGTGGGCCTCAGCCTGCAAGCGCCCCAAACAACGGTCAAACTAGAGGTTAAATGACTTTTGGGAAAAATAGTCAAGTACCATGAACCTTTATTTCTGGTGGCTTTTGCCTCTGTTTGAAGACACAAATTTGTTATATCCTAGAACTAATATGTGGAAAAGGGTTAAATATAATGGAACACAATCAACAACTTAAATATGCACACCTCCTTATCCTTATTTTTGTTATCATAACCGG
>CAZRYD010000226.1:0-11533 GCA_964604225.1 uncultured Caldilineaceae bacterium | reverse complement strand
TGCCGGAGCGGGTCTTGGGCATGTCGGGGACAATGTAGACGTGCTTGGGTTTGGCAATTTTGCCGATAGTTTCGGCGATAGCATCTTCAACCTTCTTTTCGATTTCCTTGCTGGGCGTGTAGCCCGGCTTGAGCGAGACGTAAATATCCGGGACGCGACCCTTGACCTCGTCCACACGCGGCACCACCGCCGCTTCGGCGACTTCCGGCACATTCAGGCAGGCCGACTCCAACTCTTTGGTCCCCAGGCGGTGACCGGCTACATTGATCACGTCGTCAATCCGGCCCAGAATGCGGAAATAGCCATCTTTGGCTTGCATAGCCGCATCGCCCGGCAGGTAGGGCCAGTCGCGCCAATCTTTACTCTGGGGATTTTTGCAATAACGGGCGTAATAGGTCGAGACATAGCGGTCGCGGTCGCCCCAGATGGTCTGAAAGACTCCCGGCCAGGGGTTGCGGATGCAGATATTGCCGGCTTTGTTGGAGCCAGGCGGAACCTCATTGCCTTCGTCATCATAAATGACGGGATGGATACCGGGCATGGCCGGTCCGGCGCTGCCCGGTTTCATGGGCTGTAAGGCCGGCACAGTGCTACACAAAAAGCCGCCCGTTTCCGTTTGCCACCAGGTATCGACAATAGCCGCCTCGTCTTTGCCGACCACATGATAATACCAGCGCCACACTTCCGGCTCAATCGGTTCGCCCACGGTGGTCATGTGCTTGAAGTGGTAGTTGTATTTCTGCGGCTCATCGGGGCCGGCTTTGCGCAGCATGCGGATGGTGGTGGGGGCGGTGTGGAAAATGTTGACATCCAGCCGCTCGGCGATACGCCAGGCCCGCCCGGCATCGGGGTAGGTGGGGACGCCTTCAAACATAACACTGGTGGCCCCTAGCGAGAGCGGCCCGTAAACGATGTAGGAGTGGCCGGTAATCCAGCCAATATCGGCCATGCACCAGTAGACATCTTCAGGATGAATATCTTGTACAAACTTGGAGGTGCCGGCCACATAGGCCAGATAGCCGCCGGTGCCATGCTGGCAGCCCTTGGGCCGGCCCGTGGTACCGCTGGTGTACATTAAAAAGAGAGGGGCTTCGGCGGGCATGGGTACGGGCTCAATCCGTTTGCCGTGATATTTTTTGAGCAGGTCATTGACAATGAAGTCACGGCCTTCGACTAGGGGCGTTTTGCTGGAATATTTGCCGGGATAACGCTGCCACACCAAAACCTTTTCAACCGTGTGCCCTTCTTCGTCGGCTACTTTGACAGCTTCATCCGCCTTGTCTTTGTGCTCAAGCAAATTACCGCTGCGATAGTAGGCATCCATCGTAATCAGCACCCGGCTGGTGGAGTCAGAAATACGCTCACCGCAGGCCCGGCCACTGAACCCGGCAAACACCACCGAGTGAATTACGCCCAACCGGGCGCAGGCCAGCATGGTCACCGGTAATTCGGGCGTCATGGGCATGTGGATTGTCACCCGGTCGCCTGCCTTTAGCCCGCAGAAATCCTGCAATAGCGCCGCCATCTCATTTACCCGCACGTAAAGCTCCTGGTAGGTAATGGGCAGATGCGGCTCGTCTTCCGGCTCCGGCACAAAAATTAAGGCGGCTTTATTTTTGTCTTTTTCCAGATGGCGATCAACACAGTTGTAAGAGGCATTAATCTTGCCGCCGACAAACCACTTCCAGCAGGGGGCATCGCTGGTGTCCAGGGTGGTATGCCAGTATTGGTACCAATCCAGCAAGTCGGCGTACTCTTTGAAACATTCGGGAAAATTATCCAGACTGAACCGCTCGTAGATACCGGAGTCGGTCATATTGGCCTGGGCAATAAATTGGGTGGATGGATGAAAATATTCCTCTTCTTGCCAGTGGACCGCAATCTGCGCTTCACTGACTTCCAGCCCTTCTTTCTCTTTGTCGCTCATGGACTTTACCTCCTACATTGGAACATATTTTTAAATTATATTGTCAACAATTGGAATTGACTGGACCGGAGGGCTTTTGGCTGGCCCGGTGATCCAGTATTAGGCAGCGCACCGGAGTGGTTGGCCCTATGATAATAGCTTCTCAAAATAGAGTCAAAAAAATTGACACCCTCAATAATTGCAGAGCGGCCCATGTTTACTATAGTAGCAGGCTTTACTTTGGCTGTCGTCACCCTACAGGGGCAAAAAGACATCCCCCATAGGGGGGACAAGCTAGCGGGCCAGACCGTGGTTTGACGACCAGGTTTTGTCCGCCCGCCTCGTCCTTAACCTATCATAAAATTGGTGACATTTAGCACTAGATTTGACCCGTTTGATTAGGTATACTTATGGTGCGCAACCGGCTGAATAAGGTTTCCAACTTTGTTGCGGCACATAGACCGGCATGTTCTTGAGACCCGTCAGCTATAGCTGAGCCCGAGATAGGAGTAGTTCAATGGATTTGCAAGACACTCACAAAACACTGGATCAATGGAAGCAACTCTATCCAGATAAGTTTGCTTCAGAAAATCGGATCTTCAAGCACATCCGGCGAGGAGATCGTATCTTTATTGGTACCGGCTGCGGTCATCCTCAATACTTGGTGCTGGCACTTATCAATTATCTCTCGTCTCACCCCGGTGAGTTGTTTGACGCCGAGGTTTTTCAGATGTGGAGTCTGGGCACGGCCCCTTATGCCAATGAAAAGTTTAAACAACATTTCCGGCATAACTCTTTCTTTATTGGCGATAACACTCGCGAGGCGGTCAATCAAGGGCTGGCCGATTACACGCCCATCTTTTTGTCCCAAACACCCAACCTGTTTTACCGCAAACTTGTGCCCATTGACGTGGCGCTCATCCAGACCTCTCCACCGGATGAACACGGCTACCTGAGCCTGGGCGTTAGCGTGGACATTACCAAAGCGGCGATTGAAAATGCCGGGCTGGTGATTGCTCAGGTGAACGCCCGTATGCCTCGCGTTCATGGCGATGGTTTCATTCACCTTAAAGATGTAGATTTCGTTATCCCTTACGATGAACCCGTGCTGGAGTATCGAGCCGAGGTGGATGATGAGGGCGTGGTGCAGCAAATCGGTAAGTACGCTTCCCGTCTGATCCAGGATGGCGACACTATTCAGATTGGCTATGGCAGCACGCCCAACGCTATTTTGCCGCACCTGGATAATAAAAAACACCTGGGGGTCCACACCGAGTTACTAACCGACGGCGTCATCGCCTTGATGAAGGCCGGGGTGATTGACAACAGCCAAAAAACCCTCAACCGGGGGCGCACCATTGCCACCTTCTGCATGGGCACGCAGGAAACATATGACTATATCCATGACAATCCGGCCATTGAATTTAGAACTGCCGACTACACCAACAGCCCTCTGGTGATTGCTCGACAAGCTCATATGACCGCAATTAACAGCGCCCTGGAGATAGACCTGACCGGACAAGTGTCCGCCGAGACGATTGGCCGGACATTTTTCCGGGGCATCGGCGGGCACGCCGATTTTATGCGCGGGGCAATTTTGGCCCCCCACGGCAAAACTATTATTACCGTACCGTCCACCGCGCAAGGGGATACTATTTCCAGAATAGTGCCCTCTCTGGGCGAGGGCGCTGGGGTCACGCTCAACCGGGGTGATATTCATTACATCGTCACCGAGTATGGTATCGCCTATCTACAAGGTAAAAATATTCGCGAACGAGCGATGGCCTTAATCGCCATTGCGCACCCCAAGTTCAAGCCCTGGTTGATTGAAGAAGCTAAAAAACGCAACCTCATCTATCAAGATCAGGCCTTTATCCCGGGTGAAAAAGGCGAGTACCCGGCTGAACTGGAGATCTACAAAACTACCAAGAGCGGCCTGGAAATTTTCTTAAGACCGGTCAAAATTAGCGATGAGCCTCTATTAAAAGAGTTTTACTATGCTTGCTCCGACGAGAGCCTGTATCGTCGCTTTATGTCCATGCTCAAGAGTGTGTCGCACGAACGCCTGCAAACATATGCCGTAGTTGACTACACTCAAGATATGGTGATTTTGGCCCTTATTAAGGAAGGCGAAGAGAAAGAAGAAGTTATCGGTATTGGCCAATACAGCGTTGACGATGTGACCCACACTGCCGATATTGCCTTTGCCGTGAAAGATGAGTATCAGGGGCATGGGGTGGGTACAGAACTGCTCAAACACCTCACTCTTTTAGCCAAAAAACAGGGCTTGCTTGGCTTTACCGCCGATGTACTCTTCGACAATGTGAGCATGCTCCACGTTTTTGACAAAATGGGCTTTGACACCAAAAAACAATTCGACTCGGGCGTATACCGGCTGAAAATGATGTTCAGGGGTACATCTAACGGACGCTCATAAAAGGTGTCATCCATCGCCCATAATTGTGACATTTATCACTAATTTCGCTACTTTTTATCAGGTATACTGGTGAAAGTTTACAATTGCTAGATTGCTCCTATAATAGTTTAGCAGCGTCAATAATTAGCTATTCCTTCAAAAGTAGTGGTTAAATTGTAAGTGATCGTTTCGGAGTCCAAAGCTCAACTTTGGGACTCCATTATTTACTTTGCAACCACTATCCCTTCTAACTTCTAAACGGAGTGCCTATGCTTGACTCACTCTTCAACCCCGTATCTATTGCCATCATCGGAGCCTCTCGCACCGCCGGCAAGTTGGGGTATGCCATTCTGGCGAATGTGATTGAAAGTAACTTTAGCGGTCCAATTTACCCGATCAATCCTGTCCCGCCACCGCCCGGGGAATCCAATGAGATTTTAGGCTGGCCTGTTTACCCCACTGTGGGCGATGTTCCCGGCCCGATTGGGCTGGCGGTGATTGTTATACCGGCCAAGCATGTCATGGCTGCCCTGGAAGAATGTGCTGCTAAAGGAGTCGGCGCAGCTATTGTGATTTCAGCCGGCTTCCGCGAAACAGGTGGCGAAGGCTTGAAGCAAGAGCGTAAAATGGCCGAAATTGCCGAGAAGTATCACATGCCCATTGTCGGCCCCAACTGTCTGGGCGTTATTGACACTATTGCTCCTTACAATGCTTCTTTTGCCGTAGGCATGCCCCGTCAGGGTCATATTGCCTTTATGTCCCAGTCTGGGGCGCTGTGTACGGGCATCCTCGACGTAGCCCTGGCCCAAAATATTGGCTTCTCCCGTTTTGTTTCGCTAGGCAATAAAGCTCATCTCAATGAGCTGGACTTTTTGGAAAGTTGGGCCGATGACCCCGAAACGAAAGTGATGATGGCTTACCTGGAAGGTATTGTCAACGGTGAGTGGTTCATTCGGGAAGCACGCCAAATTACCAAGAAAAAACCCATCATTGCCATCAAAAGCGGTACCACCAGTGGGGGGTCGCGCGCCGTCTCCAGCCACACCGGCACCCTGGCTGGCTCGGAGCGAGCTTATGAAGCAGCCTTCAAACAGGCCGGCGTGCTGCGGGCCGGCTCGATCAGCGACTTGTTTGATCTGGCCATTGCCTTTGCCCGCCAGCCCTTGCCCAAAGACAAATTTGTGGCTATTGTTACCAATGCCGGCGGTCCTGGCATTATGGCCACCGATGCCCTGGAAAAGGGTGGACTGAAACTGGCCTCCCTGAGTGAGTCAACCCAGGAGAGACTGCGCCAGGCCCTGCCTGATGCTGCCAGTGTGCTTAATCCCATTGACGTGCTGGGCGACGCCCGCTCTGACCGCTACAAAATTGCTTTTCAAGAGGCCCTGGCCGATGACAACGTGCATGCGCTGGTAGTCATCTTGACTCCCCAGTTTATGACCGAAATCGAAGAAACGGCCTGTGCCCTGGCCGATGCCTTCGAGGCTCAACCGGCCACAACTCGCAAGCCGGTGATGGCCTGTTTCATTGGTGAGGCCCATATGAACCAGGCCATGCGCATCTTCTCTGAACGCAGTATCCCTTCATATTCTACCCCGGAGCGAACAGCGGCCGCTTTAAAAGCCATGGTCACCCAGGCCAATTGGGTGGCTGAACCGCTGCCAAAATTCGAGGAGTTTGAGGTAGACCGTGAGACAGTGGCTAACATTTTTGCCCGGGTGCGCGCGGATGGCCGGGTAACAATTGGCGACGCCGAGAGCCGGGATATTTTAACGGCTTACGGCATCCGTGTCCCTAAATCCAAACTTTGCGCCACTGCCGAAGAAGCTGTGACCTTTGCCGAAGAAATTGGTTATCCAGTGGTTATGAAAATCGCCTCACCCGACATTTTGCACAAAACCGATGTCGGCGGCGTGCGAGTCGGCCTGGAAGGTCCAACCGATGTGCGGGATTCCTTTGATTTGATGATTTACCGTGCCCAAAAATATCAACCCAACGCCCAAATTTGGGGCTGTTTAGTGCAGGAGCAGGTACGGGGAGGCAAAGAAGTCATCACCGGGATGAATCGTGACCCTCAATTTGGTCCGCTGGTGATGTTTGGACTAGGTGGTATTTATGTAGAAGTTTTGAAAGACGTGGCCTTTCGCATTGCCCCCTTTGACCGCAAAGAAGCCATAGCCATGATACAGGAAATTCGCAGCTATGGGCTTCTACGGGGTGTGCGGGGCGAACTGCCGGCCGATCTGGAGGCTACCGCCGAAGCTTTGTTACGCCTGTCGCAACTGGTCACCGATTTTCCAGAGATTGTTGAAATGGATATCAACCCGCTGATGGTCTTTGAGAAAGGTCGGGGCGTGATGGGGGTTGATATGCGGCTGGTTTTGAAATCCTAAAATTTTAACATTCGAATTTTGGCTAATCCAAAATCAACTGGGGAGTTTTACTATGGCAATCAATCTATACATCACTTCAACTCAAAGTTTCTCTGGCAAAAGCGCCGTGTGCGCCACCTTTATGCACCGGATGCGAGAAGATGGGTATCGGGTGGGTTATCTCAAGCCGTTTAGCAGCGCCGCCCGCGTTTTGACCGAGAGCAGCATTGATGAGGATGCCCGTTTCATCAAAGAAACCTTCAATTTAAGTGAACCGCTGGAAACCCTGGCTCCGGTAGTGGTTACGGGGCAGCGGATGCGCAAGATTTTGGCCGAGGGGGGGGCAGACTATAACGATACCGTCAGAAAAGCCGCCCAAACAGTCAGTCAAGGTAAAGACATTGTAGTGATGGAAGGCAGCGACAATTTCCGGGAGGGGTATATTGTCAACCTAGCACTCAACGAAGTAGCTAATCTGGTCGATGCCAAGGTAATTACGGTTGTTGCCTACCAGAATAGCCTGCAAGTAGTTGACGATACCTTAACTGCGCTGACCCGGTTGGGTGAGCGGCTGGTGGGAATTATTATTAACGCTGTCCCCGAAAATCGCATGGAGTACGTCCATGAATTAGTTTTACCTTATGTGCGTAAAAAGGGCATTACCGTTTTGGCCGTTCTACCCTACCAGCAAACTTTGCACTCCATCAATATCAGCGAAATTGTCCATGCTTTAGGGGGTGAATTGATCTGTGGGGAATGTCTGGAGGATTTGGTAGAAAACCTGATGGTGGCCGCGATGAACGTGGAGCAGGCCTTAAATTATTTCCGCCTGGTTAAGAATAAAGCCGTAATTGTGGGCGGCGACCGTCCGGATATTCAACTGGCCGCTCTGGAAACCTCAACCAAAGTCCTCATTTTGACCGGCAAAACCCGCCCCAACCCAATGATTGAGGCCAGAGCTGAGGAGCGCGGTGTGGCGATCGTTCTTTCGCCCTACGATACGCTGACCACCGTGGAAAAGGTTGAGCAATTCTTTGGCAAAACCCGCTTCCACCAGGCTGAAAAGGTTAGCCGCTTTGCTCTGCTCTTGAATAACCTCCTGGATTTTGAGCAAATGTATCGAATTATTGGGTTACAAAAATAAAAAAACGACCGTTGACCACCGACGGCTGACTATTCGGCGGTCAACGGCCTATCGTCATTTGGGCAGTTTCTGCGGCGGAATATCCTTCAGCCGTGGATTGGCCGCATCCCGGCCCGAAATCAAGGGCGACTCCACGCCCCACGCCAGCCCCAACGCCGGGTCATTCCAGGCCACCCCGAACTCATCCGCGCCATTATAATAATTATCCACCACGTAGATTAAAGTGACATCCGTCAGGGCCACAAAGCCGTGGGCCACGCCGACGGGAATAAACACGCCTATTTGATTTTTCTCGCCCATCTCGATAGTTTGAGCCGCCCCATAGGTAGGCGAATCGGGCCGCAGGTCATACAAACCAGCTCGAATTTTTCCGGCAATAACATACCAATAATCCACCTGCTGAAAATGATAATGCAGCCCTCGCAGCACGCCGACTTTAGAGTCGGAGCGGTTGGTTTGGATAATGTCCCAACTGCGCTGGGGGAACCATTCTTTGCGAAAGGTTTCCATGAAGCGTCCACGCTCGTCGGCATAGGGTTTGAGGGTGACAATCTGAACGTCTTTGATGAGGGCTGACTCTTGGATATGGGACATGCAATTCTCCTTGGATAACAAACTTTGGTCTCATTTTATCAGTTTACCTAGCCTCCGTCCAATCGCTTTGCTGCCCTTTAGCCCCCATGCTATACTCAAGTAGATCCAATTTTCGAGGAGTGAGACATCCTCAGATGCCGAACGGAGCCGCATCTGACGCGAAGCGTGCTGGCTCCTCAATTTTGAATCTACTTTTGCATTGAATGTTCAAAATTTAAGCGAGTACAGGATGACCCAAGAATTTAACCATCAAACCTATCTCTCCCCCTTCACCTGGCGCTACGGCAGCGACGAGATGCGACACATTTGGAGTGAAGCGCACAAGCGCCGCTTGTGGCGGCGGCTGTGGGTCGCCCTGGCCGAAGCGGAACAAACCGCCGGGCTGGTCAGCCAGGCCCAGGTAGACGATTTGCGCACCCACGCCGACCAGCTTGACGTGGACCGCGCCCTGGCCATTGAGGCTGAAATCCACCACGATTTGATGGCCGAGGTCAAGACCTTTGCCGAGCAGTGTCCTGTCGGCGGCGGGATTATTCACCTGGGGGCCACCTCGATGGACATCGAGGACAACGCCGATGCCCTGCGGCTGCGGGAGAGCCTGGATTTAATTTTGAGCCGGCTGACCGGCCTGCTGGCCGAACTCGCAGCGCAAATCGAGCGCTGGGCCGACACCCCGATCATCGCCTTCACCCACCTCCAACCCGCCGAGCCGACCACCTTGGGCTATCGCCTGGCCCAATATGGCTTTGATCTGCTGACCGATTTAGCCGAAGTGCGTCGGGTGCGGGCTAACATCCGCGGCAAAGGGTTCAAAGGGGCGGTGGGCACATCGGCTTCGTATGAGGATTTGCTGGCAGACCCGACCACCGACCACCGACCACCGACTACCGAATCGCCAACCTCCATTTCCGCCCGCCAACTCGAAGCTCAGATCATGGCCGCGATCGATCTTGAGCCGTTTCCGGTGGCCACGCAAACCTATCCGCGCAAGCAGGATTGGCTGGTCTTGAATAGTTTGGCCGGGGTGGCCGGCTCGTTGTACAAATTTGCCTTTGATTTGCGCTTATTGCAAGCGCCCTCACTGGGTGAGCTGGCTGAGCCGTTTGGCCGCAAGCAGGTTGGTTCCAGCGCCATGCCCTTCAAGCGCAACCCCATCAACGCCGAAAATATCGACAGCCTGGCCCGCTTTATCGTCACTTTGCCGCGTGTCGCCTGGGACAATGCCGCCCACTCGCTGCTGGAGCGTACTTTGGACGACTCGGCTAACCGGCGGGAGGTATTCCCGGCAGCATTTTTAGCTACCGACGAAATACTGCGCCGGGCCACCCGGCTGGTGCGCGACCTGCGGGTGGATGAAGCCGCCCTGGCCCGCAACCTGGAAAAATACGGCACCTTCGCCGCCACCGAGCGAGTCTTGCTGGCCGCCGCCAAAGCCGGAGCCGACCGGCAGGAGATGCACGAAATCATCCGCGAGCATAGCCTGGCCGCCTGGGGCGAACTGGCCGCCGGCGAGCATAATCCCCTGCCGGACCGTCTTGCCACCGATCCCAGAATTACATCACACCTCAGCTCGGCGCAGATTCTTGCTTTGCTAGATGCCAGCCAATACGTCGGCGATGCCCCGAAACGAGCGAGGAATCTGGTGGTACAAATCAGAAAAGCTATCTAAAGGGAACTAAAGGAGCTGAAGGAGTAAGTTTCTTCAGGTCTCTTCCGTAGGAGATCGACCTTGCCTATCAAAGCCATCACTTTTGATTTCTGGTCCACCCTCTACAAAAGCAAAACCGTAGATTATGCCAAACGTTTATTGAAGTTGAGGGAGTCGGTTGAGCAGAGTAGTGGGGGCAATTTTGCGCCGGAACAATTTGAGGCGGCGGTTAAAGTGGCCCGCGAAACCTGGAGCCACACCTGGAGCGTCGAGCACCGCACCATGACCGCCGCTGAATGGCTGGCGGTGGTGCTGCGAGAGTTGAATACGTCGCTCCACCTGGATGACCTGGCCGAAATTCAAACCGGCATGGAAAACAGTATCTTAAACGACCTGCCTACCGTCGTCCCGGAAGTTCCCACAATTCTGGCCGGTTTAGCCAAAAGCTACCGTTTGGCTATTATCTCCGATACCGGCATCACCCCGGGGCGGGTGTTGCGCCAACTGCTGGAGCAGGACAACCTGACCGGCTATTTCACCCATTTGACCTTTTCCGACGAGGTGGGCCGCAGCAAACCCCACCCTGCGGCTTTTTTGACCACGCTCGACGCGCTTGGGGCCGCCCCCACTGAAGCCGTTCATATCGGCGACCTGCTGCGTACGGATATCGCCGGGGCGCAAGCGGTGGGCATGCGGGCGGTGCAATACATCGGCCTCAACCATGATCAGGCCAATGGGTTGGAGAACGGAATAAAAATTACCCCGGATGCGGTCATTCGCAGCCACGAGGAGTTGGGGCCGCTGTTAAAGCAATGGAATGGGGTAACGCAATAGGCTATATTTTACATAAGCTTGTCCTAAGTCTGAACTCGTGTACAATTGTTTTAGGGCGTTTTACTATCCAAACTCGACTGCTAATTCCTTAGAGAGAAGAACATGGAAAAGTACTTACTGCCAGAAGATGATGGTTTACCTGCAAGGCCATTCGGTAAATGGGTAGCCGAAAAACTTTACTACTTGAAACGTTATATCTACATGTTTGAAACTTCAATGCGTGAGAGACCATGGCGCGGAAGAAATTACATTGATTTATTTGCTGGGTCGGGCAAGTGCTATGTTGCTGAAACAGGCGAATTCCATCTTGGTTCTCCACTTTTAGCTCTTACCACTGAACACCCTTTTACAAATTATTTTTTTGCTGATTCAGATTCTGACAATATTACCATTTTGCGAAAAAGGTGCAGTGCTTCCCCCCTCTCTGCCAACGTTCAATATTTTGTTGGCGACAGTAATATCAAAGTACAAGAAATAGTCAATAAGATTGCGAGTATAGACCAGTTCATTCCGGGTCAGTGGTCTTCACTTAATCTGCGGTGCACGAAAGATCTGTTGCTAGATGGCCAAAGGCAAGGATAAATGCTGGCGGCGAGCTGAGATAGCTTGCCATTGACCA
>CAZRYD010000225.1:0-11549 GCA_964604225.1 uncultured Caldilineaceae bacterium | reverse complement strand
GGATTTTTCGCTCCCTGCGGTCGCTCAAAATGACATACGAGCGAAAGTCCTGAAAATCTAACTACGACTCTGTTTTGGCTGAGGCGGCTGCTTCGGTAGGGCTTTCGCTTTTTTGGCTTTGACCATTGCGCGAAGAGTTTTCTGTAACCTGAGTAGCAGGCTTAGTCCGCCCTCGTTGTCCGCCTTTTTTCCTGTTGTCTTTAATTACGGCTTCAACTTTGGCGTCTTCTTCTCTCTGGGCGGCAAAATATTTGCTGGCAAAGTCGGTTTGGCGCTGGCGCAACGCGAGAGGGGCGACAACCCGCAGATCATCGAGCGTTACCTCCAGACGATCATCGGCGGCCGCCAGAGCGCGCGCTGCTTCAAACAAGGTCATCTCGGCGCGGTGACTGTCAATTTTGAGCTGTTCAATCCAGCGCAGCCCCGCCGCTTCGACCCCCTCACCAAAAACCACCTTGGGCAGGCGTTTACGCGCTTCGGCCACTTCAAAGGTCGCAGCATCCGTTTCTGCGGCCCAATCCAGCATAAATTTGTAGGGTTTATCCTTATAGGCCTTAGCCCGATGATAAATCTCCAGGCGCTCGGCTGGGTCATTGGCCCCTCGAATCAGCACCCGCAGGCCAAAGCGATCTTGAATCTGAGGGCGCAGGTTGCCTTCCTCCGGATTCATCGAGCCAACCAGGGTCAGGCGGGAGCGATAGGTGGCTGCCAGCGGCCCCCGGCGGACGGTATATTGTTCCTGGGCTGCGGCGTCCAAAATGGCATCAATAATCATATCATCCAGGAGATTCACTTCGTCGATGTAGAGCAGGTTTTGGTCTGCCTGTGACAAAATACCCCGCTCCAATAAAACCCGCTGCTGTTCCAGGGCCACCCGTTCGTTGATGCCGCCGACCACATCCTCCAGGCGGGCGTTGAGGGGCAATTCCACCAATCGCATCAATTCCGGCGCAGTAATCGGGTCGCCCATGCCCAATTTATGGGCGCACTCGCTGCACACGCCATCCATGCCGTAGCGATACAAATCCTCCGGCTCGCAGCCGTACTCACAGGTGCTGCGCTCAACCACCGGCATCAAATCAACCAGACCGCGCACCGCCGTAGTTTTGGCGGTACCACGCGCGCCAATAAGCAAAACTCCGCCAACCGCCCGGTTGATGAGGGCCAGAATCAGGGCAATTTTCATCTCTGACTGGCCGACAATAGCCAGGAAGGGGTAGCGCAAGTTAGCGGCCAGGCCGCGGTCCCGGTCTTTAGCCACCGATTTTAGCACGGCTGCCATCGAGCCTTTGGAGTAGAGGATTTCTAAGAGTTGTGATCTGCGTTTAGCCATAATCAGGGAGTAAGGAGGAAAGGCGTTATTGCCTTACTCCCTACTTCTTACTCCTTACTTCCTACTCTGGTTTGGGTGGAATTTTCAAGACTTGACCGGGACGCAGGCGACTGGGATCGCTCAGGAGGTCCTGGTTGGCTTCAAAAATAATTTGCCATAATTGGGCTTGACCATACACTTGTCGGGCAATTAACGACAGTGTATCCCCGGGTTGAACGGTATAGGTGCGCCAGGAGTCCGCTGGCGGGAGCGTCGGCTGATCGGCTTTGGTCAAAAAACGTAGCCCTGTTTCAGCCAACTTATCCAGCGTGGCTTGAGCCGTGGGTGGATCACCGGCAATGCGCTGGACCAGTTTGGCTCCGCTGCTGCCCAGTCGAGTCAGTTGCTCATCGCTAATATTCTCAGAATTTCCAACCGCCGTCACGTAGAGCCAACGACCCTTAGCCTCGTCAACAGCAAAGCTCACATCGGGCTGAAATTTCCAGATATAGGCCATAGCCGCGCTCAGGTATTTATCGGTATCGGGCAGCAGCAGGACATGCTCCCCTGGGCCAACTTCAGACGGAATTTCAGGCCCGGGTTGGGGCTGCGGTTCCGCCTCGTCGGCGGCACGGAGAGCGGCCCGAATCTGGGCCGGGTCAAGATTTGGGCCGGGGCAACTGGTCGCATTGCCGGCCAATTCGCGATGACCCCGCACGTTGTCGATGGAGACCTGATATTTTTTGCGTAAATGCTGCACCAGGGCTAGCAGCGAGTCCATCTGGGCCGCGCTAGGGCTGGTGAAATTGTTGGGGATGGGCTGGGTATGCCCGGCGCTGTCGCGATAAGTGCGATTCTGGCTGAACCAGCCGGCCAGACAGATAGCCAGATAATGATTGTTCCAATACTGGCCAAACTCCAGGCCCTCCGAATTATCGGGATCGGCGAAACCGGCATGATATGCGGCAATTTTTTCGTCCAAGGCGTACTCGATCTCACCGTCGCCGGTGATGACGTAATTGTAGCCGCCATGCGTCCAACCGCGCTGATTGACATGATAGTCAAAGAAACTGTGGGCATTGCCAAGGGGCGCGCCGCTTGTCCGATCGGCGGTAGCGGAATGATGGATAGTTAGGCCCAGAATTGGGCCGTTACGCTGCCAGTCTTTATAATTGCTGTAATTTGGCATCTCTGCCCGCACGTCTTTGATTTTTAAGTCCATAACTGTTTTCCAGGTTAAAATTTTCTACATAATACTATTTTACATAGAATCGAACATGAGACAAGCCCTAGCTTAAGGGCTGGCCCTGAAAAACGAAAAAGGGCTGCACCCGGCAACCCTTTCAAGCATTTCATGACAAAAATAGATTATTCCTCTTTGCTTCTACTCATCATGCCCAAAGCGACAAAAACCCCCAATAAGGCGGCCCCGCTTAAGGCAATATTGACGATGAGTAGTGTGATAATAAGGCCTTCGTTCATTGCCAATTCCCCTTCCTCATTGAAATTTACAGGATAGCAGGTTTGGATGGGCGAGTTTACAATCCGTTGCTTGCTGCCTGTGAATATTTTCCCCCTATTATACGCATCCGGCAACAGGTGTCAATGCGCCGGGATAGTTTATATCTGGTTCTGGCTGCTGGCTTCGATATTTAATTGACTTAATCTCGAACTTTGATTATCATGCTCAAACATTGCGCCACCCCTATTATTACGGCCCATTGCCTCAGGATAAATAATGCAGATCATTATGCCAAAACTGGGTCTAACCATGACCGAAGGGACACTGACTCACTGGTGCAAAGCTGAGGGAAACTCGGTTGAACCGGGTGAAATTCTATTTGAATTTGAAAGTGAAAAGTCGGCGCTGGAATTTGAGGCTCCTACTGCCGGAATATTGACCAAAATTTTGGTGGCCGCAGGTCAGACGGTGCCCTGTGGTACACCCGTGGCTCTCATTGAGCCAGTCTATTCAGGCGAAATAAAGCCAGCACCGGCTGCTGCCTCTGTTCCTTCTACGCTGGCCGTCTCACCGCAGCTTTTAGCTCCTGCGACAGAACTGCGGGGCGATCGCCGGCCTGCTACCCCTCGAGCCAAGGTTCGCGCCAACGAATTACATTTAAACCTGGCCGATATTCCGGGCAGCGGTCCGGCAGGACGCGTTCAACTGGTGGATGTTGAGCAATTTGGAGCCGGCCAAGCCAAAGAGGCAGCTTCACCCAAAATGACACCCGTGGCTCGGCGCATGGCTGCTGAACAGCAGGTTGACCCGGTCACACTGGCGGGCAGTTCCCCCGCCGGCCGCATCACCAAGGAAGACATGACTCGAGCTTTAAGCGCCTCCGACCTAAGCCCATCTGCTCTGGCCGCCGGTGAATTTGTGCCGCTGACGCCGACGCGCCAGGTGATTGCCCAGCGACTGAGCCAGAGTGCCTTCAGCGCGCCGCATGTCACCCTTTTCACCGAGGCTGAAGCCACCCATCTGGTTGAAGCCCGCACGCAATTAAATCTTGAACTTCCTCCGGAGCAAAAGATTAGTTTCAATACGCTGCTGGCCGCCATTTGCGCCAGAGTGTTGCGTGAGCAGCCCCACCTGAATGTGCTCTTCGACCAGGCCGCCAACGGTATTCGCCTCCAGCCCGACATTAACATCGCCCTGGCAATTGATACCGAGCGCGGCTTGACTACCCCAGTGCTAGCCCGGGTAGACAGCCTGAATCTAATCGAGATCCAGCAGGGTTATGCGAGACTCATCGAGCGAGCACTGGCTGGTCAATTGCAACCCAATGATTTGGCCGGAGGTACGTTTACCCTCACCAACCTGGGTGCGTTTGAGGTAGACGGCTTCACTCCTATTATCAACCCGCCTCAAATTGCCATTTTGGGGATAGGACGAATTACGGCTAAACCCGTTGCTCACCATAACAAAGTAGTCATCCGGCAAATGATAACCCTCAGCCTCAGCTTCGACCACCGGGTAATTGATGGCGCTCCCGCCGCCAAATTTTTGCAGCGCGTCAAGCAGTTGGTTGAGCGGCCATTTGCCTTAATGCTATAGTTTTTAACATTCAACATTTCAAACCTCGCCTGTCAATATTTTGACTGCAAAAACACACTCTATTTATTAGGAAGGATTTCCAACTATGCCCAAAATAAAGGCGTATCATCGCCCGGCTAACCTGGATGAGACGTTGAAATTACTCTCTCGCCCAGGCATCAATACGGCCATTGTGGGGGGTGGCACATATATTACGGCTCACCTGAGCGATACGGTAGATGAAGTAGTTGATTTGCAAGCCGTTGGGTTGACCGAGGTTAACTATAACGGCGACCGCCTCACTGTGGGAGCTATGGTCCGCCTGCAAAGCCTCGTTGAGGATAACCAGGCCCCGGCTTTACTGCGCGAAGCCGCCCAGCGTGAAGGTCCTAATACGTTTCGCCATGCTGCCACTGTCGGTGGGGTCGTCGTCGGCGCCAGTAAAGAGAGTGAGTTACTGGCTGCGCTGCTGGTTTTTGAGGCAGAGGTTCACCTCCAATCAAGCCACGGCGCTAAGCGTCTGCCGCTGGCTGACTTCTTGCGGGATACATCCGGCGCCCTCGCGGGCGGCCTGGTGACCGCTGTGTCCTTGACTACAAGCGGCAAAACAGCCAGCGCCCGTGTAGGCCGCACTCCCGCCGATCAACCCATTGTGGCCGCCGTAGCCCGTTTAGCGCCATCGGGTCAAGGCTACCTGGCGCTCTGTGGCGTGGCGCAGACGCCAGTGCTGGTTGACCCCAATAATATCAAAGCGGCCATCAATCCACCCGGTGATTTCCGCGGCTCCAGTGAGTACCGGCGGCAAATGGCCGCGACCCTGGGCCAGCGGGTCATCAATGAGCTTCATAGTTAACCACCTAACCAGATTTCTCACCTAAGCTCACTCATCAACTTCTGACTCAATGGGATGAAGCATGAACAAACCCGGCATTCTCATCGTCGAAGATGACTCCATCGTTGCCTTTGATCTCCAACGTATTGTCTTGGGTTTAGGGTATGAAGTGATTGGCTTAGTCACCCTCGGTCGAGAGGCTGTGGCTATCGCCGCAGCCCAAACACCCGCCGCGGTATTGATGGACATCGCTTTGGGGGGCAGTCTCGATGGGATTCAAACAGCCCAACTCATCAAAAAACAGGCGGATGTACCCATTATTTTCGTTACGGCTTATTCCGACCCGAAAACACTCCAGCGAGCCAAACTGGTCGACCCATTTGGCTACGTTCTGAAGCCGTTTGATGATGAGATCATTCGGGTAACGTTAGAAATGGCTCTTTACAAGCACCAAATAAGTCAAGAGCTTAAAGAGAGTCAGCAGCGGTTGCGGCTGATGGTTGAACATTTCAAGTTTCAAGCTAATCTGTTAGCCCAAGTCAACGATGCCATCATCGTGCTCGATAATGACAATCACATCACCTACTGGAACAAAGGCGCCGAGCGGCTCTATCATCGGACGGCAGCCGAGGTGCTGGGGCTACGCTTAAGTGACGCTTATGACTATCGCTGGCTCAATCCGGCTGATGAGCAGGCTGCTTACGCCGCCCTGACCGCCAGCGGGGTTTGGCGAGGGGAGATTGTGCACCTCAAAAAGGATGGCAGCGAAATTTATGTCGAAACCTCTACCAGCCGGTTAGTTAATGAACAGGGTGAGATGGTCGGCCTGCTGGCAGTTAATCGTGATATCACCGAGCGCAAGCAGTTGGAAGCTCAACTGCTGGCATCACAAAAAATGGAAAGTATCGGCCGGTTGGCCGGCGGTGTGGCCCACGATTTCAACAATCTGCTGACGGTAATGATTGGTCATATAGATCTGTCGCTAGCCACTTTGCCCTCAGATCATCCCGCCCGCCAGGATATTCTACAAATCCAAAAATCGGCCAGGCGCGCGGCCAAATTAACCGTCCAACTGCTAGCCTTTGCTCGTAGACAGATGATCGAACCGCAAGTGGTCAACTTAAGCCAACTTATCCTCAATCTCAAGGATATTTTACAGCGCCTTATCGGAGAAGACATCGAGCTGGTGACGGCCTTTACGGCCAGCCCTGGCTTGGTTAAGCTTGACCCCAACCAATTTGAGCAAGTTTTGGTCAACCTGGCGGCTAATGCTCGTGATGCCATGCCGACCGGTGGAAAATTTATTCTGGATGTAACCCACATTACCCTGGATCAACCCGCAGTGCGTCACTTTGATGGGTTGCCACCTGGCCAATACCTTGTGTTGACCGCCAGTGATACCGGCACCGGCATGCCGCCAGAGGTCTTACCTCACTTATTTGAGCCTTTCTTTACCACCAAGGAAGTGGGCAAAGGTACGGGGTTGGGTTTGGCTATGTGTCACGGTATTATCAAGCAAATTGGGGGTGATATTAAGGTTTACAGCGAACTCGGCCGGGGGACAACCTTTAAGATTTATTTACCCCAGTTAGACTTACCTGCCCCAACCTTGTTACAGACGCCAGAGCTAGCGACGCACTCCGGCTCTGAGACAATTTTGCTGGTAGAAGATGAAGCTATGATCCGGAGTATGGCCCACAAAGCCCTGAGCCGGCTTGGTTACACGGTTCTGGCCGCCGAGACAGGCCATGAAGCCTTGAATCTGGCTCACGAGCGTCTCGACGAGATAGATTTGGTGGTAACGGATGTGGTGATGCCGCAAATGAGCGGCCAGCAACTGGCCAAAAAGCTACAAACGATCCGGCCAAGTCTCAAAGTGTTGTATATGTCTGGTTACACCGAAAACACGATTGGGCAGCACGGTTTAGCGGATACCGGGACCGCTTTTCTTTCCAAGCCCTTTACGCCCGATATGCTGGCCCATAAGGTGAGAGAGATACTTGATACATAACTTCTCGCCGAGATGTCCCATCTCGCGAGATTACCCCATAAAAAGGAGATATTTATGGAAATCAACGTAACTATCAATGGCGTCAAAAAGAGTTTCACTTGTAGTCCAGGTGAAACTTTGCTGCGCGTGCTACGGCGGGAAGGGTATCACAGCGTCCGCTTTGGCAGCGATAGCGGCGAAACCGGCGCATCGGCGGTGCTGCTGGATGGCCGCCTGGTCAATACCGACGTGATGCTGGCCGCTCAGGCCGACGGTCACGCCATCGAAACCATCGAGGGCTTGGCCCAGGGGCTAAACCTGCATCCGATTCAACAAGCTTTCATCCGCACCGGGGCCATTCAATCGGGTTACTCCACCCCGGCTATGATTTTGGCCGCCAAAGCCTTGCTGGAGAAAAATCCTAACCCCAGCGAAGCCGAGGTGCGCGATGCCCTATCCGGCATCCTCGACCGGGAGACGGGCTATATCAAGCCGGTACAGGCGGTGCTAGAAGCGGCGGCCATTATGCGAGGTGAAGAGCCAAGCCCGGTCGAGCCGAATGTGGTCACGCCGATTATTTTGCCGGGTCACGACTTTGGTGATTTCTTTGGCAGGGGGGCAGAGGCCCCGGGGACCGGGGGGTCGGAGATTCGCCCTTAATTGGCCGGGGGCTGGGGCCCGTACCCCCCCACTTACCCCCCCCTTTGCGGGGGGGTGGCTGGGGGGGTCGGCACCCAACGCATCACCCTGCCTAAGTTTGTGGTCGCACCCGAAGCGCCCGATTTAAAAGTCGTCGGCAAATCGGAAACCAAAGTAGACGCACTCAAACTGGCCAAGGGCAACCCGGCCTTTGTCGATGACATCGAGATGCGGGGCATGCTCTACGCCAAACTCCTTACCAGTCCTCACGCTCACGCCCGCATTTTGGACATCGACGACAGCGAGGCGCGCGCTTTGCCGGGCGTGCATGCGGTGCTGCATTATAAAAATGTCGTCCGCGTCCGCTATGCTTCCGGCGGCCAGTCGTACCCCAATCCCAAGCCCTACGATCAGGTCAGCTTTGATAACAAAGTCCGCCACGTAGGCGACCGAGTAGCCGCCGTTGCCGCCGAGTCATTGGAAATTGCCGAGGAAGCCATCAAGCGGATCAAAGTGACCTACGAGGTGCTGCCGGCCGTTTTTGACGAAAACGAGGCCATCAAAGAGGGCGCGCCCATCATCCACGACGAGCCGGAGCTGGAAGGCGCTTATGACGCGGCCCACAATATCAGCCACTACATTCATGCTGAAGTTGGCAACGTCGAGCAGGGCTTGGCCGAGTCGGATCAAATTTTTGAGCATCACTATTACGTCCACCAGGTACAGCAATGCCCTATTGAGCCGCACATTGCCATCAGTTATTGGGACTCAGACGAGCGGCTGGTCATCCGCACCTCCACCCAGGTGCCGTTCCACGTCCGGCGCATGGTCGCTCCGCTGCTGGGGCTGCCGGTTAAGCGCATTCGGGTGATCAAACCGCGCATCGGCGGCGGCTTTGGGGCCAAACAGGAGATGTTGATTGAGGACATTGTTGGCCACCTGACCCTTGCCACCGGCAAACCCGTCCGGCTGGAGCTGACCCGGGCCGAGGAATTCATGTCCAGCCGCACCCGCCATCCTCAGACTATCAAGTACAGAAGCGGGATCAAAAACGACGGTACACTGGTTGCCCAGGAGATGACGGTAATCGGCAATACCGGTCCCTAAGCCACCCACGGCTTGACCGTGCAATCTGTCACAGGGCTGCGCGGCCTGAGCACTTATCGCTGCGCCCACAAAAAGTTTGAGTGCAAGGTGGCCTACACCAACATTCCGGTCCCCGGCGCCTATCGCGGCTACGGCGCGCCGCAGGCCCTCTTTGCCCTGGAAAGCCACATGGAAGAGATTGCCGCCGCCATTGGCATGGATGTCATCGAGTTCAAACGCAAGAACTGGGTCCAGGTGGGCGATACGATGGATATTGCCCCGCAGTTGGGCGAGGGCGAGGCCGATGTTGCCTCTATTCCGGTCATTCGGACCAGCGGCCTGAATGAGTGCATCGCTCAAGGTATGCAGGCCATCAACTGGAATCGCCGTTACGAGTCGGGCTGGAACATGGTCCCCGGCAAACCGCACCTACGGCGCGGCCTGGGCATGGCTGTGTGCATGCACGGCACGGCCATTCCCGGCCTGGATATGGGCGGAGCCAGCATCAAGATCAATGACGATGGTTCTTTCAACATTCTGGTCGGCGCGACCGATTTGGGCACCGGCTCCGATACGGCGCTGGCCCAGATTGCCGCCGAAGTGCTGGGCGTGCGGCTGGAAGACATCATCATCTATTCCAGCGATACCGATATGACTCCCTTCGACACCGGCGCTTACGCCTCCAGCACCACCTATATCTCCGGCACGGCAGTTAAGCGCGCCGCCGAGCAGGTGCGCGAGCAAATCAAAGAGCGGGCCGGTTTGATGCTGAGGCTGGACGACTGGAGCGGCGTGACCCTCCACGACCGGCGGGCCTATGCCCCGGACGGCCGTTCGGTAGGGCTGGAGGAATTGGCGCTCCATTCCCTCCACCAGGATCAACAGCGCCAGATTATGGCGACTGCTTCCTATGTGTCGCCAGACTCGCCGCCGCCCTTTGCCGGCCAATTTGCCGAGGTAGAAGTGGATATCGAAACCGGGCAGGTCACGGTTAAAAAACTGGTGATGGCGGTTGACTGCGGCATGGCCATCAATCCCATCACGGCCAGCGGCCAGGTAGAAGGCGGCATGACCCAGGCCCTAGGCTACGGCCACTGCGAAGAGATGGTCTACGATGACAAGGGGCGCATGGTCAACCCGGTCCTTGGCCCCTACAAAATCTACCGGGCCGATGAGATGCCGGAATTAGAAGTCATCTTGGTCCAAACCATCGAACCCAGCGGTCCTTTTGGGGCTAAAGCTGTGGCCGAAATTCCCAAGGATGGGGTGGCTCCGGCCCTGGCCAGCGCGGTTTTCAATGCTACGGGCGTGCGTCTGCGGCGCATCCCCCTAACCCCGGAACGGGTATGGACGGCGTTGCAAGAAAAATAAGGTAACAGACTTACTGTCTTAATAATCTAATCAGTTGTTTTAGCTCTTCCTGGCTAAAACTGCGTTTGAGGGCTTCGGCGGCTTTTTCCGGGTCTTTGGTAATGGTGAACCGCTCCGCCCGTAAGCCGGCTTCGACCAGGGCCTTATTGACGCTGATTTCACCGGCCAGGACGGCCTGGCGCAGTTGTTCGATTTTGGGATTACCTTCGGCATATTTGCGCAGCTTGCGCAGGCCGGCCTGGCGCGACGTACCGGTAGCGATATGTTTGCGCCCGTCGGTTTTAGCCTCTTCTTCTTTTTTGACCGCCAGACTGGCCGCCGCGAAGTCGATCAGAGAATATTGAACCATCTCGTCGATCAAATCGACCACCAGCGGGTCATCAACACACAGGCGGATGAGGGTCGCCACGCTAGTACCCAGGCCGTCGGGCGGGGGCGTTTCGACGAACTCTTTGAAGTTGTCAAAACGGAAGACCCCGCCTGTTTTTTCGTCCAGGTATTCCCGCCACATTTGTTCTTCTATCACTTGTCTGATTAATGTGGGAATGTTATCCAAACTGGCCGCTCCTTCTTTGATCGAACGAGACAGCAAATTAACTTTGGCGCCGTTACGAACCAGGATTTCTTTTTTGATCATCAGTCACTCTCATTCTGCCTGGCGAGCTAAGAGCCTAGCTGCCAGGCTTTGATTGCCTCAATCGGGTAGATTAACATGATGACATTCAAGATCAGGCTGTCTCTGATCCAGAAGAGCAACAGGAACTCCGTAATCACAAACAGCGCCAGCGAACGGCGGAAGCCGAGCTGAAAGGCCAGCCAAAAACCCAGGCCGCAGACCAGGATATCGCCCAGCGAGTTAACAACCGTATCGCCCTGGTAGCTGAGTGCGGCGGTGGCTTCGCGGTAGCGCTGGATAACAAAAGCGGAATTCTCCCCCACCTCCCACAGCGCCTCGATGGTCAGGGCCAGCCAGAGCCGCCAGGCCAGTGACAGCCGCGGAGCGGCCCAGACCAGCAGCCAGAAAAACACCAGCCCGTGCAGTACGTGGGTGAAGCTGTACGGGTCCAGCACATGCTGCGAGTTATCCGAACTCCAGACATCGCTTACCCATAAATAAACGTGGCCGCAGGCACAGATCCACAAACGCCCCTGGCTGTGCAGGAGCCAAGAGGCGGCCACTAAAACCAAAACTATAGCCAGCCACGGCCAGAACTGCTTACGAGATGGGGTTAAATCGGGCGGGAGTTCCATGGTCTAATCTTAATTCTTCAAATCGTAGCCG
>CAZRYD010000224.1:0-11567 GCA_964604225.1 uncultured Caldilineaceae bacterium | reverse complement strand
TTCTATTCTCAGAGCGGCCAGTCACGCAAAATCCGTTCGGTTTCTTCTGAGTGTCCACTCTCATCACGCACCATGTCTTCCAACTGCACCGCCAGGCCCTTGTCATTAAACTCCTCCGCCTCCTTGGCTCGTTGGGTATAATCACGAGTGGCCTGCCGTTCGGCGGCCAGGACAGCTTCCAGCATCTCGCGGTTGGTGCGCGCCGCCGCTACCGGGCGTGGTTGAGTGCTTGGTTCACCACCCAGAGCGACAATCTTGTTGGCCAGAAACTGGGCGTGGAGCTGCTCGTCCGCCACCTCGGCCAGGAAGAACTGGGCCAGTTGAGGTCGATATGGCCCGGTGGCTTTGGCCGCATAGGTGAGGTATTGGATGATCGCACTGAGTTCACCCGAAAGATCGTTATTCAGATGGTCAATAAGGCTTTGTTTATTCATGGTACTCTCCTGATTTAAGCTGACTTCATATTTTGAGTTCGTTGGGGCTACCCTCTGGCCAATTCCTCATACACCTTCCAGCGATTGGCCACATCCTCGCGCATGTATTCCAGCAGTTCGTTGGCCCGCTGCGGGTCGGCCTGGCGGAGTACCCGGAAGCGATTCTGCTTGTACATGAAGTCGGCAATATCTTGATCCGGCGCTTTGGAGTCGAGGTGGAGGGCCGACTTCCCATTCACGGCATCGGCGGGGTTGAAGCGATAGAGCGGCCAGAAACCGCCGTGGACCGCATCTTTATGCAGGTCGTTAGCCGTGGTCATGTTGATGCCGTGAGCGATGCAATGGCTGTAGGCAATGATAATCGAGGGACCATTATAAGCTTCGGCCTCCTGGAAGGCTTTGACCGTCTGGGTCATATTCGCGCCCATAGCCACCTGGGCCACGTAAACATTGCCGTACATCATCATCATCATGCCCAAATCCTTTTTGGGCATTGACTTGCCGGCAGCGGCAAACTTGGCTACCGCCCCCCGTGGGGTGGCTTTGGACATCTGCCCGCCGGTGTTCGAGTAGACGCCGGTATCCAGCAGCAGCACATTGACGTTGCGCCCGGAAGCCAGCACGTGATCCAGACCGCCATAGCCGATGTCGTAACCCCAGCCATCCCCGCCGATGATCCAAACCGATTTATTAACCAGGTAATCAGCCACCGAGAGTAACTGTTGGGCCGCTTCGCTTTTATCCTCGGCCAAAATTTCCTTGAGGTGGGCCACCTGGCGGCGCTGCTCTTCAATTTCCTCTTGCGCCGCCATCGGCGCATTTTTGATGGCTTCATAGAGCGGTGCGTGGCCGTCGGCCTGCTCGATCAACCTGTCCAGCAACTCGCGGGCAAACTCGGTCATCTTGTCTGCGGTTAAACGCATGCCCAGCCCAAATTCGGCGGCGTCTTCAAAGAGCGAGTTGGACCAGGCCGGGCCGCGGCCATCGGGACGGGTGGTGTAGGGGGTGGTGGGCAGGTTACCGCCATAAATCGAGGAGCAGCCGGTGGCGTTGGCAATAACAGCCCGGTCGCCGTAAAGTTGGGTTAACAACTTGATGTAGGGTGTTTCGCCACAACCGGAGCAAGCCCCGGAAAACTCAAACATCGGCGGCAGTAACTGCGATCCTTTGACGGTGAAACGATTGAACAGGCTGGGGTCGGTATCGGGAATGGAGAGGAAATAATCAAAGCCGGCTGCTTCTTGTTCGCGCAGGGCCTCATCCAGCGGCACCATATTGATGGCCTTTTTCTCGGTTTTGTTGCCCTTGGCGTCTTTCTCAAAGGCCGGGCAGATGTTGACACAGATGCCGCAGCCGGTGCAATCCTCCGGGGCCACCTGCACCGTATACATCATCTCTTTGAAATCTCGGCCGGTAGCGCCAATGGATTTGAAGGCTTCGGGTGAGCTACCATTGGCATATTTGGCATCATAAACCTTGGTGCGGATGGTCGCGTGCGGGCAGACAAAGGCGCACTGGTTGCACTGAATACAAATGTTCGGCTCCCAAACCGGAATCTCGGTAGCGATGGTCCGTTTCTCATACTTGGTCGTGCCGACCGGGAATGTGCCGTCAACCGGCACAAGCGATACCGGCAGTTGATCGCCAAGCCCAGCCATGATGGGGGCGGTCACATGGCGCACAAAATCGGGCATGCCGGCTGATACCACCTGGCGCATGCTGCGCGAGCTGGTAGCCTTCTTGGGCACATTGACCCGTTGGATCCGATCTTTGGCCAGGCTGGCGGCGCGGATGTTCATATTGACCACCATCTGGCCCTTAATGCCATAGGTGTCTTCAACCGCCATTTGGATGAAATCCATGGCTTTATCTTCGGGCAGCACGCCGGAGATGTAGAAAAAGGCCGTCTGCATGATAATGTTGATACGCCCGCCCAGGCCAATGGACTTGGCCAGCTTGATGGCATCAATTACGTAGAATTTGAGTTTCTTATTAATAATCTGCTGCTGCACTTCGCGGGGTAGATATTCCCACACTTCATCGGCGGCGAAGGGCGTATTGAGCAGAAACGTGCCGCCCTCGACCACCTGATCGAGCATATTATAGCGGTCGATGAAGCTGAAATTGTGGCAGGCCAGGAAGTTGGCCTTTTTAACCAGATAGGCGCTGCGCAGCGGCGTAGGACCAAAACGCAGGTGGGAAATGGTCATGGCCCCCGATTTTTTGGAGTCGTAGACAAAGAAACCTTGGGCATAATTGTCGGTGGCCTTGCCGATGATCTTGATCGAGTTTTTGTTGGCCCCAACCGTGCCATCTGCGCCCAGGCCGTAGAACATGGCCTGGTGCACACCTTGGGGCAGGCTGGAGAAATCGTCGTTCCAGGCCAGGCTGGTATGAGTGATGTCGTCATTGATACCAACGGTGAAATGATTTTTGGGTGGGTCGGCCTTGAGGTTATCCAGGGCAGCTTTGGCCATACCGGCGTTGAACTCTTTGGAGCCAAGACCATAGCGCCCACCAAACACGCGGGGCATGGCGGTCAGCTTGCCCTCGGCCATAGCCTCGCTGAGAGCCGTCAACACGTCCAGATAGAGCGGCTCGCCCAGGGAGCCGGGTTCCTTGGTGCGGTCCAAAACGGTGATGGTTTTAACCGTTGACGGTAGTGTTTTAATAAAGGCATCGGCGGCAAAGGGATGATACAGGCGGACTTTAACCAAGCCAACCTTCTCGCCCTGCGCCACCAGATACTCGACTACTTCGTGCATGGTCTCGGCCCCAGAGCCCATCAGCACGGCTACGCGCTCGGCGTCCGGTGCGCCGACGTAATCAAACAGCCGATATTGGCGACCCACCACCTCGGCAAAGCGGTCCATGGCCTGCTGAACAATGGCCGGGGTTTGTTGATAGTAGACATTGACCGTTTCCCGGCCCTGGAAGTAGATATCAGGGTTTTGGGCGGTGCCGCGCATCACCGGCCGGTCTGGTGATAGGCCGCGGCGGCGATGGGCCAACACGGCCCGGTCGTCAATCATGGCCCGCATATCTTCGCGGGTTAGCTCTTCAACTTTCTGGATCTCATGGGAGGTGCGGAAGCCATCGAAAAAGTGGATAAAAGGGACCCGGGATTCCAGGGTAGCGGCCTGGGCAATCAGGGCAAAGTCCATCACTTCCTGGATGCTGCCGGAACAAAGCATCGCGAAGCCGGTAGCGCGAGCGGCATTGATATCGGAGTGATCGCCGAAGATGGAGAGCGCCTGGGCGGCCAGGGATCGAGCCGCCACGTGAAATACGGTTGGAGTCAACTCCCCGGCAATTTTGTACATGTTGGGGATCATCAACAGCAAGCCCTGTGAGGCAGTAAAGGTGGTGGTTAACGCGCCGGTAGTCAACGCACCATGAACCGCCCCCGCTGCACCTCCTTCCGACTGCATCTCGACCACGCTTGGTACTGTCCCCCAGATATTTCTTTCCCCTGCCGCCGATTTCTCATCGGCGGTCTCGCCCATGGGCGAAGAGGGAGTAATAGGATAAATAGCAATAACTTCGTTGACGGCGTGGGCCACATAAGCTGCGGCAGTATTGCCATCGATAGTGACCATCCGCCGTCCTAATTTTGAATCGCTCATATACAAATCCTCCTGAAAACGGGTTAAGTGTTGCGCAGGGCGTATTTCATAGATAATCTATGGGACACGCCCCAGGCCACACATTTTTCTCTTTGGCGACTATTTACAACCTAAGCGCAAGTATAGCACCGCGCTGCTCCCCAAAATAGTGCAATTTGTCTCAAATTTGTGGATAAATGTCACTTATCTTAAATGAGGGATATAAGGTAAGATAGTACACAAAAGCGCAATATATTCGTGAGCTGTGAGACGTAAGGCATGAGGCCAAACCTTAAAAAGGTTAGGCAGATTGAATCACGTTTCATGCCTCACGTAACAATTTTAGGAGGCACTATGAGCAATTTAGGCACAACATACATGGGTATCCCCTTAAAAAATCCCGTTGTCGTAGCGGCCAGCACCGTTTCTCACCGGGTGGACCGAGTGCGCATGGCCGAAGAAGTGGGGGCCGGGGCGCTGGTCATTAGCTCCTTGTTTGAGGAGCAGATTCAAATGGAACAACAACAATTTACCGAGCAGTTGGCGGTGGGCAGCGAGAGCTTCCCCGAGGCGCTGTCATATTTTCCAGGGATTTCCTACGGTGAGGCCAGCGAGCACCTGATGTGGGTTGAAAAGACGCGCAAAGCGGTGCAGATGCCCCTTTTTGCCAGTTTAAACGCAGTTTCGCCCGGCTCATGGGCGCATTTTGCCCAGCAGTTAGAATCGACCGGAGTGAATGGACTGGAGCTAAACGTTTACGCGGTGGCCACCGATCCGGCCAAACCCGGCAGCGACATCGAAAAAGAGTTATTTGAGATTGTCGAGAGTGTCAAGGCTGAGGTCAAAATTCCGGTGGCCGTTAAATTGAGTCCCTTCTATACCTCCGTGGTCAATATAGCCGTCGAATTGGATAAGCGGCAGGTAGACTCGCTGGTGTTGTTCAATCGCTTCCTGCAACCAACCATCGAGGTGGAAACCGAGTCGCTGCACAATGAAATGGTTTACAGCTCCTCGCAGGAATTAAAGCTACCGCTGCGTTGGATTGCCCTGCTGTATGACCGGGTTCAGGCCGACCTGGCCATTACCACCGGCGTTCACACCGGCCAGGATGCTATCCGAGCCTTGTTAGCCGGTGCTACCGTTGTCCAGGTGGCCTCGACCATCCTGAAAAACGGCATTCCCTACATCTCCACCATTTTGCGTGATCTTGAAGCCTGGATGGCCGAAAAAGGTTACGATAAGCTTGACGATTTTCGCGGCACGGTCAGCCAGAAAAACTGCGACGATCCTTTCGCCTTCGAGCGGGCCCAGTACGTGCGTTTGTTGTTAAGTCAGTAAAGAAGGATTGTACCGAAATAATACAGCTTTATTCGGATAGCCTCGGCAGTCGGGGTTATCCGAATTTTTGTTTACAGCCGGAGAGAATTCTGAAAATTTGCGAAGGACGATGCGGTCAAAAAATCATCTGGCCGCCCCATTCGGCGTATCTGATCCTCTCAGAACCGGAGATTCTGGCCTGATTTTGTCAGCGACCCTTGTCACTTTTGGTACCCCTGCATAGTATCATTTGTTCAGCCCTATTTGCCTGGCCTTCGCAACTTTCGGCGTGGTCCAAGTTAGATTTACCCACCCGTAATATTAGTTGTAACTTTAACTTGATAAGATGAGGGTATAACCTGGGTTTTGCGCCCCCAACTGGGTGTTTTTGGTATCAATCTAACTTGCCGCATTTCTGAACTGTGCCCTATTTTCCGTCATGCCAGTAACCGCTGCAGGATGGTAGATGATGCTACATAGCAGACTACTCCTGGCAGCAAAGTCTCGGAGATGCAGCCATGAATCACCCCCCAAATAAGCAAAATGTAGAAATCAGTCCCCAGCCAGCCTCGCCGGAATTGTATCGAGCGATTTTTGAACAGGCTGCCGATGGCATTTTTATCGCCGATATAGATGGACACTATCTTGAGGTTAACCGACAGGCTTGTGAGATGCTGGGTTACTCTGGTGAGGAGATGTTGAACCTTTCCTGGCAGGATGTGATTCCAGCCGAGGACCTGTCGAATAATCCGCTGGCCCTGGATGACCTGCGTGCCGGTAAAACTGTGCTCAAAGAACGCCGTTTGCGCTGCAAAGATGGCCGGTTACTTTCGGTAGAAATCAGGGCGCAAATGTTGGCGGACGGCAAGCTGCTGATGTTTGGGCGTGACATTACCGAGCGCAAGCGAACAGAGGAAGCACTCGGCCTCACCCAGCTTGCAGTTGATCGGGCCAGGGATGCCATCCATTGGGTGGGAGCCGACGGCAGACTGCACTATGTCAATGAGGCCACCTGTCAGTCCTTGGGGTATAGCCGAGAAGAACTTCTTGCCATGACGGTTTTTGATATTGATCCGCTGTTCTCCAAAGAAATGTGGCCAGAGCACTGGCGGAAAGAGGGGGAGCGTGGGCACTACATCCTTGAAACTTTGCACAAAGCCAAAGATGGCCGGATTTTTCCCGTCGAAATCGCTGTTGACCGGGTGAACTATGGCGGCCAGGAGTATAACTGTGCCTATGCCCGCGACATTACCGAGCGCAAACGGGCCGAACAAGCCTTGCGCGAGAGCGAAGAGAGATTGCGTCAGATAGCCTCCTCTCTACGGGAGGTCATCTGGTTACGGGATGCGCAAACCCGGCAGGTGCTTTACGTAAACCCCGCTTACGAGAAATTATGTGGGCAATCTTGCGCAAGCTTTTATGAAAATCCTGATGCTTTTCTAGATGCCGTTCATCCCGACGATAAGCCGCGGGTAATGAAGGCCCATATAGGCCGATCCCAAGAGCATCGAATTGTCCGCCCAGATGGCAGCATCCGTTGGGTCTGGGGACGAACTTTTCCGGTTAGAAACGAAGCAGGGGAAATATATCGCATTGCAGCCATAGTAGATGACATCACCGAGCGTAAGCAGGCCGAGGAAGCCTTGCACCTGACCCGCTTTACGGTAGAACATGTGGCCGATGCCGTCTATTGGATCGACCCGCAGACCCGAATTGTGGATGTCAATGAGGCGGCCTGTCGGATGCTGGGTTATACTCGTGAGAAACTGATCCAAATGTCGCTGTCAGATATCGACCCAGAGTTTTCAATCGATCAATGGCCCGAGACCTGGAAATATCTCAAAGAAATGGGCAAGCTGACGCGTGAATCGCAGCACCGCACCCAAGATGGCCAAATCATCCCGGTGGAAATCGTGGCTAACTTCATCGAATTTGGCGGCCGCGAACTGGATTGCGCCGTTGTGCGCGACATCACCGAGCGCAAGCAGACCGAAGCACAGCTCGAACGTAGCCTGCGCGAAACCCGCACGCGTTATGAGATCAGCCAGGCCTTGGCCGGAGCAGAGACCGAGGACGAGGTGCTGGATGTGCTGATTCAACACGCCGGTCTCCATCCCCAAGCATTCGTGGCAATCTTTACTTTTGACAGGACAGGAGGCGAACTCGTTGCCACCTTGCGCCGCCAAGATACCTTTGAGAGCGGCTTGACGGCCGCGATGTCCATTGGAGAGGGCCTTCCGGCTTCGCGTTACACGCTGTTCGGCTACTTCTTCGCCGACCAGCCCTTTGTCTCGGAGAATGTCGGGGCTGATGAACGATTCGAACCCGCCGGCCGGACGGTACTTGAGCAAATGGGAGCGGCCAGTTTCGCCGCCGTTCCGCTCACGGCCGGGAATGAGTGGATGGGCTATATCGGGGTCATGGCCAAACCCAGTGGCTACTTTGACGAGGAAAAGCAGCATCTTTACCAAACGCTGGCCGAACAGGGCGCGGTGGCGCTGCGCGCCGCCCGTTTGCGAGAGATGATCCGCGAGTCGCAGCAGCGGCTATCGCTGCTCGTGCAACAATCGCCGCTGGCTGTGATCGAGTTGAACATAGACTCTCGGGTGGTCTCGTGGAATCCCGCTGCCGAACAAATCTTTGGCTATACCACTGAAGAAGCGCTGGGCTGCCACATAGCGGACCTTATCGTACCCGAAGCAGCGCGCCCGCTCGTTGATCGGGTCTGGCGAGAGTTACTGGCGCAAGAGGGGGGCACTTACAGCGCCAACGACAATTTAACCAAGGATGGACATATTATCACTTGCGAGTGGTTCAATGCTCCGCTCGTCGATGCGGATGGCCAAGTCATCGGTATCGCTTTGCTCGCGCAAGACATCACCGAACGCAAGCGAGCCGAAGCAGAAATACACCGGCTGAACGAAGAATTGGAACAGCGGGTCATTGAGCGCACGGCCCAATTGGAAGCGGCCAACAAGGAACTGGAAGCCTTCTCCTATTCGGTCTCCCACGACCTGCGTACCCCGTTGCGGGCTATTGACGGCTATACCCGCATGCTGGTGGAAGACTACGAGCCGGTTCTGGATGCCGAGGGTCAGCGGGTCTGTGGCGTCATTCGTGACAATACCCAGCGGATGAGCCAATTGATTGACGATTTGCTGGCCTTCTCCCGCCTTGGCCGCACCCAGATGCAGGCTATTCCAATTGATATGGCCACCCTGGCCAACTCCGTGTTTTACGAATTGACCACGCCCGAAGACCGAGAGCGTCTTGATTTCCAGCTCGAACCCTTGCCCCCAACGCTGGGTGATCCTGCCTTGCTCCGCCAGGTGTGGGTCAACCTGCTTTCCAACGCCCTCAAGTTCTCCGCCAACCGCGAGCAAGCGATGATCGTGGTAAGTGGCAGAGCAGAGGTCGGGGAAAACATCTATTCGGTGGGCGACAACGGAGCCGGCTTTGATATGTGCTATGTTGACAAGCTGTTCGGCGTCTTCCAGCGCCTGCACAGTGAACGGGAATTCGAAGGCACCGGCGTCGGCCTGGCTATCGTCCAGCGGATCATTCACCGTCACGGTGGGCGGGTCTGGGCCGAAGGCTCGGTGAACCAAGGAGCTACCTTTTACTTTACTCTTCCTCGGAAAGGAGACTAACAATGAACCATCTCGACACAGTAGACATTCTGCTGGTAGAGGATAACCCGCACGATGCCGAACTAACCATCCGGGCGCTCAAAAAACGCAACCTGGCTAACCGCCTCTATGTGGTCGAAGACGGCGCGGAAGCCCTCGATTTCATCTTTGGCCGAGGCCAGTACGCCCAACGAGCAATGGCCGATCACCCCAAGGTGGTCTTGCTCGACCTGAAGCTGCCCAAGCTGAACGGCCTGGAAGTGTTGCGGGCGCTCAAAGCCGACGAACGGACCCGCCCCATCCCGGTGGTGATCGTGACCTCTTCACACGAAGACCCGGACATCCAGGCGGCCTACAAGCTGGGGGCCAACAGCTACGTGGTCAAGCCGGTGGAATTCGGCGCCTTTACCGAAGCGATGAGCCAGGTCGGCTTCTATTGGCTGCTGGTGAATCAGACCCCCAAATAGAAGAGGGTCTGCTTAGGATCCACTGAGTCTAGAAAAGGCGTAGATCATGAAACACAACTCGCAGCTTCAATATTCATTGCTACTGATCGTTATCTCATTCGCCGTAAGCAGCCTGCTATTGACCGCCTGTGGTGACTTGCCAGTGCAAAAAACTCTCACCATTGGCTTGGTCAACTACGTTTCAGTTTTGACCCCCACTATTGAGGGATTCAAAGCAGGCATGGCCGAATTAGGTTACGTTGAAGGTAAAAACGTCACCTACATCTACCATGGTATAGTAGGGCCCGATCCCCAGGCAATCGCTGGCGAAGTCAAGAACTTACTGGCTCAGGATGTAGATATGCTCTTCACGGTGGGTAACTTACCCACCGTGACGGCCAAACGAGCCGTTGCGGGGACCGACACGCCCGTTGTTTTTGGCTCAATGATGAATCCGGTCGAGGAAGGGGTGGTGGTGAGCCTGCGCCAGCCCGGCGGCAACGTGACCGGCATCACCAACGGACCAAGCGCAGCCAAAGCCTTGGAATGGCTGGTCATGCTCACCCCAGGAGCACGGAAGGTTTATGTACCCTACAATCCTGATGATAACATTTCAGTTGCGTTCCTGGCCGGGCTGGACAAAGTTCCATCTCAACTGGGAATCAAGCTCGTGCCTCATGAAGTTCACTCAGTCGAGGAGACAGTCGCCGCTATCGAGAACTTACCGGAAGATATTGATGCCATTTTTAGAATACCTTCACCTACGCTAGATCCAAAAAATAACCTATTGAGTCAGGCTGCCATCAAACGGGGCCTGCCCTTGGGCGCGCCCATTATCCTGGATGGAGCGGTGTTGCTCACCTATGCCGCTGATTTTTTTGAAGTAGGCAAGCAAGCGGCCCGGTTAGCCCACCAGATCCGCCAGGGAGTCACGCCAGCCGATCTGCCGGTAGAAACGTCCGAATTCTTTTTAACCATTAACCTCAAGACGGCTGATGCCATCGGGCTTGACATCCCGGATGAAATCCTGGAACAGGCAGACACCATCATTCGCTAAAACTGTAAAGTCTCTAATGGTGTGCAAACCACCGATTTGCCTCAAATCTTGAGAAGTTGGGGCGCTCAACAAGGGAAGGTAATATGCACAATAGTATTCGGACCCGCTTAACCACCGCTTTCATCAGTTTAGCCATCGGTCCCCTGTTGCTGGTCGGAGGGATCCTGGCCTGGCAAAGCTTTGTCACGCAACAGCAGCAGGCGCTTAACTTGCAGGCCGAGGTGGCGCAACGGGTGGCTACCCAGGTAACGGCTTTCTTTGAACAACAGGAGACCCAGTTACACCTTATTAGCCAGGTACAGGGGTTGCAGCGACTGGACCGGGACCAACAGCACAACCTCTTGGCCCGGTTGCTCTCGTATCAAAATATTTTTGAAGAATTAGTCCTGCTCGATAGTCAGGGACGCGAGCAGGTTTATCTCGCACGGCTTGGCCTCACCCTCACTAACCCGACTGACCGCGCAGAGACTGACGCGTTTGTCATTCCCCAGACCACTGGCCAGGTTTACTACAGCCCGGTTTGGTTTGCTGAGATTTCCGGTGAACCCTTAATGACCATTGCTATCCCTCTGTTTGAGGTACGCACCGGCCAGATAGATGGAGTACTGATTGCTGAAACTCGCCTCAAGAAAATCTGGGGGCTGATCGCCGGGATGCAACCCAGCCCAGGTCAAAGCGTCTATATTGTTGATGCTCAGAGTGAGGTGGTAGCGCACCGTAATCCCTCGGTGGTGCTGCGGGGCACCCGTTTTAACGTGCCCGACCAGAACAGCATCCAACCCGGTCTAACCGGCGAGAGGGTTGTCCTGGCTGTTGAGACGGTTCGTTTTGGCCAACAAGAGTTTCATATCGTCGCCGAACAAACCACCTCGGAAGCTTTGGCCCTGGGTATCAATGCAGTGCGTATCACCGTGGGCCTGGTCGTGACAATGTTAGTGCTGTCTGGGACACTGGGTTGGTTGATGGTACGGCAGATTGTTCAGCCTATTGAGACGATGGCAACGACGGCCCGGACGATCAGCGCCGGCGACCTGTCGCAGCAAGTGCCGGTTACCCGCCATGATGAGCTGGGCGTTTTA
>CAZRYD010000223.1:0-11637 GCA_964604225.1 uncultured Caldilineaceae bacterium | reverse complement strand
GCCAAAGCCGTAGCCGGTGAAGCGGGCGTGCCCTTCTTCAGCATCTCCGGCTCCGAGTTTGTGGAGATGTTTGTCGGGGTGGGAGCCAGCCGGGTGCGCGACCTGTTTGACCAGGCCAAACGCAACAGTCCCTGCATTATCTTTGTGGATGAAATTGATGCCGTTGGCCGGCATCGCGGGGCCGGCCTGGGCGGCAGCCACGATGAGCGGGAGCAAACCCTCAACCAGATATTGGTGGAGATGGACGGTTTTGACACCGATACCAACGTAATTGTCATCGCCGCCACCAACCGGCCCGATATTCTCGACCCGGCGCTGTTGCGGCCCGGTCGTTTTGACCGCCGGGTGGTGTTGGATCGGCCTGACTGGCAGGGCCGGAAGCAAATCTTGCAGGTTCACGCCCGGGGCAAACCCTTGACCAGTGAGGTCAACCTGGAGGCGCTGGCCAAAGCGACCATCGGTTTTTCCGGGGCCGACCTGGAAAACGTGATCAATGAAGGCGCGATTTTGGCCGCTCGCCGCAACCAAAAGCAAATCACCATGACCGACTTGCAGGAGTCGATTGAAAAGGTCCGGCTGGGGCCGGAACGCCGCTCCCGGGTTATCAGCGAGGAAGAAAAAGAGATTGTGGCCTATCACGAAGCTGGCCACGCCCTGGTAGCTTATATGATTGAGGAGGCTGATCCGGTCCACAAAGTCAGCATTATTGCCCGGGGTGGCGCCGGCGGCTTTACTATGTTCCTGCCGGAAGACGACCAAACTCTGGTTAGCCGGTCCGCTTTTAAAGCCCGCCTGGCCGTCAGCCTGGGCGGACGCGCCGCCGAAGAAACCATCTTTGAAAGTGTGACCACCGGCGCCAGCGGTGACCTGGAAAGCGTCACCCGTATGGCCCGGGCCATGGTCACCCAATTTGGTATGAGCAAAAAACTCGGCCCCCTAACCTTTGGTGATAAAGAGGAATTGATCTTCCTGGGGCGTCAGATTAGCGAACAGCGCAACTACAGCGAGGAAGTAGCCGAACAGATTGATTTTGAAGTGCGCCAACTGGTTGACGAAGCTCACGAGCGCGCTTTGCAAATTTTGCGTGACCACCTGGATAAATTACATTTAATTGCCAAGCGCTTGATTGAAGAAGAAACAATTGATGCTGAAGAATTTTTGACCATTTTTGTTGAGGGCGAGGCTAATCCACAAACCCCACCGCCTCAATCAGGCCCGGCCTCTAAAGACTCAACCGATGCGCCGCCGCGGATGGTCCCGCCTTCAACCGCGCCACTGCCGGTTTAACTTTAATCGACCGATCAAAAAAGCGGCGTCGCAACGATGCCGCTTTTTTTATTGACCTTAACCGGGCACAACTCTAGCCAACTGCTTCAACCATCCCTCGCTGTAAAAACTCCTGCCATTTATCCGGGATTTTATTCACCTTACCCTCGCGGTCAAGACAGATGTGTTTGGTATAAGCGCTAACAAAAACAGCCCCGGTTTCCGCATCCACAATTTCGTAGCTAAATTGCATCTGCCGGCTCCGAACTTCCTCAACCCAACACCGCACCGTGACTCGCTGATCGTAGCGGGCAGGCTGGCTGTAGCGAACATGCAACTCTGACACGGCCAGTAACAAGCCCTCGCGTTCAAATTGAGCGTAAGAACTGCCATGCGCCCGCAGCCAATGGCTGCGTCCTTCTTCTAACCAGACCACATACGAGGCATGATGGACAATGCCCATCTGGTCCGTTTCAGCGTAGCGGACATGAAAAGTAGTTTCGACCAGGTTAGCCGGCATTGTCAGATCAGGGGCCCTCGCTGAGCAGCAGATTCTTCAAGACGGGGCCCACGTGAAAGACGGTCGGCACAGCGTAGTCTATGGCGATGGAAGGACCGGCGCCATAGACCAGAATGGTGGTCATGCCCAAATCCTTGGCCGGAATCAGGTTACGGGGACTATCATCGACCATAATGCAACGTTCAGCCGCGACGCCCAACAGGCTGAGGGCTTGTTTATAGGCCAACGGGTCAGGCTTATTTTTATAGTTGAGCGCGGCAATATCAATAATTTGCTCAAAGTGAGGTCGCACCTGCAAGGTCTTCAAGACGCGCTCGGCGTGAAGCCGATCGGCATTGGTGAAGATCACTTTGCGGAGGGGGATTTCGTGCAGCATCTGATCCAGGGGTGGGCTGGCTCCAAAAAAATCACCTGGATTCAGGTCGTGCACAAAGGCCAGGTACTTCAGCGGGTCAACCTGGTATTCGTGCATCAACCCGCGCAGAGCCGTGCCGTGCTGCTGATTATAGATGCGCTTCTTATCCAGCACGTCATCCGCCGGAATACCGACCTCTTGAGTCATAAACAGCAAGATGCGCTCCACGATGGCGTCCATTAACCCTGACGCGCGAGGATAAAGGGTGTCATCTAGATCAAATAAGATATATTCAAATGACAAATTAACCCGCTTTTTCATCCAAGCCGTGCTCTGTGGTATACTTGCTTCACGGTGAAATAAAAAAGGAGTGGACCTCTTGAGTGAAGGTAGATGCATGGGGCATCACTTTCAGCCAAGATACGACACTCCTCTTTTTAATGAACCAGACCTTTAGCCAGGTAATAGTAACATAGCACAAAATTCTTGTCTAATACAATGGGTATTTAGGCCTTATCCGGAATTTTTGGGCAATGCCCCTGGAAAATTCAACCAAGGAGATTCATTTTGATTGTTAAACAACTGCCTGTCGGTCCCATTCAAACCAATTGCTACATCGCCGGCTGTGAAGAGACCAAAGAGGGGGTCGTCATTGATCCGGGCGAAGAGGCCGAGCGGATTCTGGCTGAGATCAAAGCTTTGGGGCTGAACATTAAATACATTCTGAACACCCACGCCCACTTTGATCATATTCTGGCCAATGGCCCGCTGGTAAAAGCTACAGGCGCGCCTCTGGCCCTGCATCCCCTGGATTTGCCCTTGCTGCGACAAAACGGCGGAGCGAGCTTTTTCGGCCTGGACGCCCCTTCCAGCCCGGAACCTGAGCTGTTGCTGGCTGAAGGTGATACGATTTCCTTTGGCAGGTATACTTTCCAGGTGTTATTTACGCCCGGCCACACCCTGGGCCACGTTTGCTTTTATGAAGCCAAAGCCGCCATCATATTTGATGGCGATGTCCTTTTTGCCGACGGCATTGGTCGCACCGACCTGCCCGGCGGCGACTACGAAACGCTCATGGCCAGCATCAATAACAAACTCATGGTGCTGCCCGATGAAACCGTGGTCTGCTCCGGCCACGGCCCGGTGACAAGCATCGGCCAGGAGCGAGCAACGAACCCCTGGTTGTGAATAATTGCACTTGCGATGAGTCTTTCCCGTAAATTTTCAATTTGACAAAGCTCTGAAGAGGCCATACAATACCCCTGCAAACAGTTACAATAGTGTCTTTATGTAACAGAAAATAATAAAGGGAGGTTAGAAATGTTACATCTATTATCTCCGGTTTTCCCTGATCTGGTGCAGGCGGTCATTAATGACCCGGCGATGCACATCCCCGACGGTTTTCTGAGCATGTCGGTTTCTATCATTTTCTGGATCGCCACCATTGTGCTGCTGGCCGCCGCCGTACGTCAAACCCGCGGCCAACTGGGCGAACGCCAGATTCCCTTGATGGGCATTATGGCGGCTTTTATTTTTGCGGCGCAGATGCTCAACTTCCCGGTGGCCGGCGGCACCTCCGGGCATATGTTGGGTGGAGCGCTGGCCGCAATTACGCTGGGGCCGTGGGCCGGGATGCTGGTGATGGCCAGCGTGATTGGCTTGCAGGCGCTGCTGTTCCAGGATGGTGGCTTGCTGGTGATGGGGGCCAATATTTTTAACATGGGTTTGCTGACGGCCTTCATCGGCTACGGCCTTTACCGAAATGCTGCCAGCAAAAGCAACGGAGTCCGCCTGGCCGTAGCCGGTTTTGCGGCCTGGCTGTCGGTGATGGCCGGGGCATTGCTGACCGCCCTCCAGCTTGGCTTTAGCGGCACCTCGCCCTTTGGCGTTGTTCTACCGGCCATGCTGGGCGTTCACGCCTTGATCGGGATTGGCGAGGCGCTGATTACCGTGGCCGCTCTCAGTTTTATTATGCGGACCCGGCCCGACCTGCTGGTCGCCGAAACGGTCAAGGCGCGCGGCGGCGCGGGTTGGGTTGTGGCGGGGCTGGTGATGGCCCTGGCAGTGGTTTTCTTCTCGCCGCTAGCCTCGGCTGACCCGGATGGACTGGAGCGGGTGGCGGAAGATATTGGTTTTCTGACTCAGGGTCAGAATGCACCCTATTCCATCCTGCCCGATTACACCATTCCTTTCATCGGCGAAAGCGCGGTTTCAACCATCGTAGCCGGGTTGATTGGAGCGCTCATCGTGGCTGCCATCGCCTTTGGAGTGGGACGGCTCCTGGCGCGTTCGGCGGCCAGGCCGGCCCCTAAAGCTGGACAACCCGCCTCGCGTTGATGCACGCCAATACGTTTGACCGTTACGAGGAAAAAGAGAGCCTGATCCACCGCCTGGACCCACGGGTTAAGGTGGTGGTGACGGTTCTTTTTATTGTTTCTAATGTCTTCCTGCCTGATGGAGCCTGGTTGGCTTTTTTGTTATCCTGGGGAGTGGTCTTGCTGGTCACCGGCATGGCTGCCCTGGAGTTTAATTATACCCTCAAACGTTCCTTTGTCGCCCTCCCTTTTGTTCTGCCCGCCGTTACGGTCATGTTTACCCTCCCCGGCCAAGCTGTCTTTCATTTGCCGCTGGGCTTCTGGGATTTGACGCTGACTGATGCTGGACTCATCCGTTTTCTGAGCATTGTCGTCCGCAGTTGGTTGTCGATCCAGATGGCCATCCTCCTGACAGCCACCACGCAATTCCCCGATTTGATGCATGCCCTGCGCCATTTGCAGGTGCCGCAGATTCTGATTGCGGTGATTTCTTTTATGTACCGCTATCTGTTTGTGCTGGCCGATGAGGTGATGCGCCTCCTGCGCGCCCGCGAGTCACGTAGCGCCCGTTTGCCGGGCTATCGCAGCGGCGGCTCGATTCCCTGGCGGGCGCGTGTGGCCGGCAATATGGCCGGTCAACTCTTTGTACGCAGCTATGAACGCAGCGACCGGGTTTACAATGCCATGCTGGCCCGGGGCTATGACGGTCAATTTCTGACCCTGAATCCTCACGTGCTGCGACCCAATGACTGGTTGTTGGGGACAATCACCGTGGTCATCTTGCTCATTATTCAAGTCATTGGGCGCTTGACCTTCTTTGGTTAAGGGGGAATTTTCTATGCCTGTTATTCATAACCCGGCTCCAACTTCCACTCATCGACCCCATGAGGCGGCCCGCGATGGTACCTCAGCCGAAACCGTGACCCTGACCGTAGCTAACTTGTCGTTCCATTACCCCGACGGCCACCAGGCTCTGAGAGGGGTTTCGCTACAAATTAAGGGTGGGGAGAAGGTAGCCCTGGTGGGACCGAACGGAGCAGGCAAGAGCACCTTGATGCTGCACTTGAACGGCATTCTGGGCCACGACAGCTCGGTCCGGGTGACCGGTCTCCCGCTCACCAAAGCCAATCTGCCCGTGATTCGGGCCAAGGTGGGCCTGGTTTTCCAGAATCCCGACGACCAGCTATTTTCGCCGACCGTGTTTGAGGATGTCGCCTTTGGCCCGCTGCACATGGGCTTGCCTGAAGCCGAAGTTCGCACCCGGGTGACCCGCGCCCTGGAGCAGGTGCGGATGAGTCACTACGCCGAGCGCCTGTCGCATCACCTCAGCGTTGGCGAAAAAAAACGCATCGCTATCGCCACCGTTCTCTCCATGGACCCGGAGATCTTGGTGCTCGACGAGCCTTCCGCCGGACTGGACCCGCGCGCTCGGCGCTCGCTCATTACCCTGCTGCGCGAGCTACCGCTGACAATGCTGGTATCCAGCCACGATATGTTGATGGTGCGCGAGCTATTTCCGCGCATGGTCATTATGGACGAGGGCCGGATAGTGGCTGACGGCCCCACCGAGACCCTTCTAAACGATGTCGAGCTGCTCGAAGCGCATGGGTTGGAGCGGCCTTAAATCCCCAAGCCTGTCTCATTATTAACAGTGAATTCAGCCTCTGTCCTCTCCCATCGGTTAACACCCATAAAATTCGGCTGGCGGAAAAGTTTGACATTATGGCTGAAACCGTTAAGATAAGCCCGGGATTCAATTTTTGATCCAAACTATTTTGAGTGACTTCAGGGTTGGTCGCAGCCACTCACCTTGAAATTGCCTTAACTTCCCCGGCAAAAAGGCGCTCGATTTTAAGACATCTGGTGTGTTCCTGACCCTCTCAGCCCGATGGCTCCGTGACTCTGTTGGTGCGTGCAGAAAATCAAACAAAGGAGTTTAAACCATGCCAGGTACCTTTCGCTTCTCATTTGGCCCCTGGAATATCCACGAAGGGGCTGACCCATTTGGACCGACTGTCCGGCCCAGTGTGGCTTTTGCCAAAAAACTAAAGCTGTACAAAAAACTGGGTTTTGACGGCGTGCAGTTCCACGACGACGACGCCGTGCCCACTATCAACAGCGACCCCTCACGGGCGGAGATTGAAAAGACTGCTCAAGAGATGCGCCGCATGCTCGACAGTGAGGGGCTGGTCGCGGAGATTGTCGCCCCCCGGCTGTGGGAAGACCCACGCACGATTGACGGCGGCTATACCTCAAACAATGCAGCCGAGCGACAATACGCCCTGGAGCGCACCTTGCAGTGTATTGACATCGGCAACATCCTGGGCTGCCACAAAGTGGTGCTGTGGCTGGCCCGCGAGGGCAGCTACATCCGCGAGGCCAAAGATGCCCGCCTGGCGGTCGAACGGCTGGTGACGGTCATCAACAAAATGCTGGCTCACGATCCTAACGTCAAAATTTTGATCGAGCCCAAGCCTAACGAGCCGATGGACCATGCTTACATTCCGACCATTGGCCATGCTATCGGCCTGGCTTATATGACCGACGACCCCGGCCGGGTGGGCGGCCTGATCGAGTCGGCCCACGCCATTCTGGCCGGTCTGGACCCGTCGGATGAAATGGCCTATGCCCTGGCCCACAAAAAGCTGTGGAGCGTCCACCTGAACGATCAAAACGGTCTCAAGTTTGACGAGGACAAAGCCTTTGGCGCGGTTGATCTGCGCCGGGCCTTCATGCAGGTCTGGGTGCTCGACCGCAACGGCTACGGCAATAACGGCGAGTTTGTCGGCCTGGATGTGAAAGCCATGCGCACCCAGAAGCCCGAAGCGGCGACCCAACACCTAAGCAACAGCCGCGAAATCTTTCTGGCGCTGCTGGACGTGGTCCGCAGGCTGGACACGGCCCGGCTGGATGCGCTCATCGCCGAGCGCAATTACGAGCAGTTGGAGCTGGAGATCATTCACGCCCTCATGGGTCGGAAATAATTGTCAATTGTAAATTGTCAATTTTTAACCAAAGAGGGTTCATTCACAATTCACCATTCACAATTAGTAAGGGAGTGAACAATGACTTACTTTCTGGGGATTGACTCTTCGACCACCGGCGTGAAAGCCCTGGTCATTGATGCTAAAGGGGAAGTTGTCGGCGCGGCCACCACTGAGATTCCGCTCTCGACACCCAAACCGCTCTGGAGCGAGCAAGACCCGGCGGATTGGTGGCGGGGCGCGGTCAGCAGCATCCGCCAGGTTTTAAAGGAAACCGGCCTCACCGGTGCAGACGTGGCGGCCATCGGCCTGACCGGCCAGATGCACGGCCTGACCCTGCTGGATGCCGACGGCCAGGTGCTGCGCCCGGCCATTCTCTGGAACGACCAGCGCACCGGAGCCGAGTGCGACGACATCCGGGCCCGGCTGGGCCAAGCCCGGCTGATTCAAATCACCGGCAACGATGCTCTGACCGGCTTCACTGCGCCCAAAATTTTATGGGTGCAGAAAAATGAGCCGGAGGTTTACGCCAGGGTCAAGCATATTTTATTGCCCAAGGATTACGTCCGTTATAAGCTAACCGGCGGTCTGGCCGTGGACAAAGCCGACGGGGCGGGCATGCTCCTGTTCGACCTGGCCCAACGCGATTGGTCACCGGAGGTGCTACAAGCCCTGAACATTCCGGCGGAGTGGCTGCCCCAAACCTTCGAAGGGCCGGAAGTGACCGGCCACATTTCGGCGGAGGGGGCTGAGGTAACCGGTTTGAAAGCCGGGACGCCGGTGGTCGGCGGGGGCGGCGACCAGGCGGCGCAGGCGGTGGGGGTCGGCGTGGTCCAGGCGGGCATTATCGCCCTGACCCTGGGCACCTCCGGGGTGGTCTTTGCCAGCACCAACGAACCCTTTATCGAGCCGGAAGGCCGGCTGCACGCTTTTTGCCATTCGGTGCCGGGACGCTGGCATCTGATGGGGGTGATGCTTTCGGCGGCGGGCAGTTTGCGTTGGTATCGCGACACCCTGGCTCCCGGTGCAGATTACGACGCGCTGCTGGCGCCGGCCGCCCAGATTCAACCCGGCAGCGAGGGTCTGCTCTTTTTGCCCTACCTGACCGGCGAGCGGACGCCCCATCCCGATCCATTGGCGCGAGGGGCGTTTGTTGGCTTGACCGTGCGCCACACCCAGGCCCATTTGAGCCGGGCGGTGCTGGAAGGGGTCGCCTTTGGCCTGCGCGACAGCTTTGAGCTGATGAAAGCGGCCGGGCTGGCCGAGATCACCCAGGTACGGGTGTCGGGCGGTGGGGCCAAGAGTCCACTGTGGCGGCAAATTTTGGCCGATACACTCAACGCCGAGCTGGTCACGGTCAACACCACCGAGGGCGCGGCCTACGGAGCGGCGTTGCTGGCCGGAGTGGGGGTCGGCGCTTGGCCGGATGTGGACACAGCCTGCCAAAGCACCATCAAAGTGACCGGCTCGACCCAGCCGCAAGCGGACCAGGCTGCTAAATATGAACAGGTTTATGCAGAGTACCGGCAGCTTTACCCGGCGCTGAAGGCGATTTCGCACAATTTAAGCCGAGTGTGATACGTGATACGTGATGCGTAACAACATCACACATCACGTATCACAATATTTACAAAGCCCCTGACTCGTACAAGTTGGGGGCTTTTTTGTGGTTTGGGGTAGATTTCAGTATTTGCGCCCCGCTTGAATAAGGGTAAAATAAAAGCTTTGGAGACGAACAACGATCTGATTTCAATATCTGTCTAAATCTCTACGGAAAGGCAACAGGACATGACAATTTTGGTGACCGGTGGAGCCGGTTATATTGGCAGCATCATGGTAGCGGAACTGGCCGAGGCCGGCGAGGAGGTGCTCGTTTATGATAATCTCTATCAGGGGCATCGCGAGGCGGTTCATCCTCAGGCTAAACTGGTGGTGGGTGATCTGGCCGACGCCGACCTGATCGCCCGGACGATAGCCGAGTACAAGCCCGAAGCGATTATGCATTTTGCTTCCTACACCCTGGTGGGCGAATCAATGGCCAAACCTTTTATGTACATCGGCGATAATGTGACCAATGGGCTAAACCTGCTGCGTGCCGCCACCGAAAACGGGGTCAAACATTTTATCCTGTCTTCGACGGCCAACCTGTTTGACGACCCGGAGCAAATCCCTATCTCCGAAAAAGAGCGAATTGTGCCGGGTAGCCCCTATGGGGAGTCGAAATTTATTTTGGAGCGCTTTTTGTACTGGCTGGACAAAACCGATCAGCTACGCTATACTGCGCTGCGCTATTTTAATGCCGCCGGAGCACACCCCGTCTACGGCGAGGATCACGACCCGGAAACCCACATCATTCCTTTGATTTTGTGGGTGGCTCTGGGCAAACGGGCGAAGTTTACCATTTTTGGCAACGATTACCCTACCCCCGACGGCACCTGCGTACGCGACTACATCCACGTGCTGGACCTGGCCCAGGCGCATATCCTGGCCCTGCGAGCCTTACAAAACGGCGGCCCCAGCCGCAAGTACAACTTGGGTAATGGTCGTGGCTTTAGCATCCAGGAAGTGCTGTCTGTGGCCCGCAAAATCACCGGCCACCCCATCCCGGCTGACTTTGGCCCCCGCCGCCCCGGCGACCCGGCCACGCTGATTGCCTCGTCGGAGGCCATCCGGCAGGAGCTAGGCTGGCAACCCCGGCGCTCGGAGCTGGAGCAGATTGTGGGCGATGCCTGGCAGTGGTTCCAAAAGCATCCAAAGGGATATAGGGCGTGAAAGAAGGTTGAAGGTTGGATGGGGTGTGGGGACGATTACTCGTTTTGGGAAAATTGAAGCGTGGCAAATGGCGCGACAGTTGGCTAATCTTACTTATAACTTTCAACCTTCAACCTGTAACTTCAAAGGAAGAAAATGCCCACCGCTCTGGAATTAACCGCGGATGAACTGAAACGCTACCAAGAAGCGGCTCGTCACCGATCTACTCCGCTACAATTGACGTCAGCAGAGCGGGTGAAACGAGAAGCCTTGTTACAGCGTGTAGCTAAAGCAGCCACTTTGCTCAAAGCCAAATTTGGGGCCAAGCGAGTGGTTTTGTTTGGTTCATTGGCACATAAGGCCTGGTTTGTTTCAAACTCGGATGTAGATTTAGCCGTTGAAGGCTTAAGCGGGGATTATTGGCAGGCCTGGCGGAGTGTTGAGGAGATCATTAACGATCGCCAGGTAGATTTGATCGAAATCGAAAGTGCTTCAAACGCTTTGCGGAAAGCTATTCAACGTCACGGGGTAGAGTTATGACAACTCTCTACTCCGAACTCGCCGAACGCTTTCGCGGGGAGATAGGGGAGATCGACCAGGTCGTACAACGAACTTTGCACGCATGGGAGCGAGCGCAGACATTCACTACCGACCAGGATATTTATTTGGACGCTGTAGCCTTAAATCTCCACGGCTTTTATTCGGGTTTAGAACGTCCATTTGAGTTGGTGGCCAGGCACCTGGATCATAATCTCCCCTCAACCGAAACTTGGCATCGAGACCTTCTGCAAGCAATGGCCAATGATATGCCCCACATACGTCCGGCATTGATTGATGTGGATAGCGCTAACAGGCTGGACGAGTTTAGACGATTCAGACACCTTGTACGTAACATTTACACCACCCATCTGTTACCGATCAAGATGGCAGGATTACTACAAATTCTACCTGACCTTTGGTCCAGGCTAAAAAACGAACTATTGGCCTTTGCCAATTTCCTGAATCACCTGGCTGAAGGTGTGGAACAGTCTGACCCGGAACAGGATAACTGAGAGTTAAACCTATATGGTGTTTACTGTAGGATAGAAATGGGACTGATTCGCCCCTTTACTTAAACAATGTGTATCATCACCGGAATGATGCCTTTTTAGATATAAAAGTAGGAGTATAGAGAATGGCTCAACAAGTAGCTCCACTTGATCGGCCAGCCGACAACAGCCAACAAGTGATAGATATGGAAGAAGAAATTGACCTGCGCCAATATGTGGCTGTTTTAATTAAATATTGGTACTGGATTGTGGGTTTGGCGGTTGTAGCCGCAGCAATCGCCTTTGGAGTTAGTTCGTTTACTCCCCCAACCTACCAGGCCACGGCCCTGGTAACAGCTACGCAGCCACGCTATCAGTTGCAGTTTGACCCCCGGTTTCAAAATATTCCCGACTGGAA
>CAZRYD010000222.1:9605-11679 GCA_964604225.1 uncultured Caldilineaceae bacterium | reverse complement strand
AAGATGCGATCATGCCCAACCTGATGCAAACTCTGGAAGGCCAGCCGGCTTTTGTCCACGCCGGGCCGTTTGCTAACATTGCTCACGGCAATAGCTCCATTGTGGCCGACCAGATTGCCCTGAAACTGGCCGACTATGTCGTGACCGAGTCGGGCTTTGGGGCCGACATCGGCATGGAGAAATTCTTTAACATCAAGTGCCGCACCTCCGGCCTGATCCCCAACACGGTAGTCCTGGTGACAACCATTCGCGCCTTGAAGATGCACGGCGGCGGTCCGGCCGTTATCGCTGGCCGGGCCCTGGACAAAGCTTACACCGAAGAAAACCTGGCCCTGCTGGAAAAAGGCAGCGAGAACCTGGCCGCGCATGTGGAAAATGTGCAGAAATTCGGCATCCCGGCGGTCGTAGCGATTAATCGCTTCCCCACCGATACCGACGCCGAAGTCGCGCTGGTCAAGAAAATGGCGCTACAAGCCGGAGCCGAGCAAGCTATCCTGGCCGAGCACTGGGCTAAGGGCGGCGCAGGCGCAATCGAGCTGGCCGAAGCCGTGGTAGCTGCCTGCGAGAAACCGAGCAACTTCCAATTTCTCTATCCGCTGGATTGGAGCATCAAGCAGAAAATTGAAAAGATTGCCAAAGATATCTACGGCGCGGATGGCGTCAGCTATGACGCCGTAGCGAACCAGCAGATCAAAACCTTTGAAAGTGCCGGCCTGGGCAACCTACCCATCTGCATGGCCAAAACCCACCTGAGTTTCTCCCACGAGGCCAGTTGGAAAGGCCGGCCCAAGGGCTTTACCCTGCCCGTCCGCGAGGTGCGGGCCAGCGCCGGAGCCGGCTTCATCTATCCGCTGGTTGGCGCCATGCGAACCATGCCCGGTCTGAATTCCGTACCCGCCTTTACCAACGTCGATATCGACTTTGAGACCGGCAGAATCGTCGGTTTGTTCTAAATAAAAACAGAGGTGTGAGGCGTGAAAAATCTTACGCCTCACACCTCATGTCGCACAAGGCACAAATTTACGTGCAGGTACTCCTCGGTATCTCCCTCTGTCTCCTCTTTGGTTTGATTCCCACAGCCAGCTATGCTTGGTTTGTCAACTGGTTGGATCAACACGAAAAAGAACCGTGGTGGCTGCTGGCCCTGGCTTTTATCTGGGGGGCTATTCCGGCCATCATTTTGGCCTTGATTGCCCAGATTGTGCTGGACATTCCCACGACCTGGGTGCTGTCGGGCGATGGGCTGGCCTACGAGGTTGTCGGCGGCAGCGTGTGGGCCCCGCTGACCGAAGAATTGGCCAAAGGCTTGGGCCTGGTTTTGATCTTGCTGATTGCCCGGCGCGAGGTCGACAATATCCTCGATGGCATCGTCTATGGGGCCATGGCTGGGTTGGGCTTCGCCTTTACCGAAAACCTCTTTTATTTCGGCAGCGCCCTGGTCGAGGGCGGCTGGGGGAATTGGGTTTTTGTGGTGTTATTACGCACCATCCCTTTTGGGCTGAACCATGCCTTCTTTAGCGGGGTGATGGGAGCCGGATTGGCCCTGGCTTATTTGAGTCGAGATTTTTTAACCAAAATTTTGGGCGGGTTAGGCGGTTTTACCACCGCCGCCATTTTTCACGGCCTGCACAATCTGGGGGCCACTCTGGCCGGCGCCAGTGGCCTGACGATTTGCCTGAGCCTCCTGGTGGATTGGGGTGGCATTTTGATGCTGGGGGTGCTGATCAGCCTGATCTGGCGGCAGGAAAAGCGCTGGATGGCCGCCCAACTACCCAACGAAGTAACCCCGGAAGTATTTCAGGTGCTTACCTCCTGGGGTCGCTGGCAAGGATCACGCTGGGAAGCCATCCTGCGCGGCGACCTCACGGCCTGGAGTCGCTTGGGCCAGGTGCGCCGGGCTGCCACCGAATTGGCTTTCAGCAAGCAGCGCCTGGCCGAATGGGATCAAGATGAGGCCACGCACCACGAGATCGAGCGCTACCGCCGGCAACTGGCTGACCTGGATGCAACGCCGTAAAGACCCCAGAATTGATTATCGTTTACCCCCAACTTATGGTATACTTCCCCCAACTTT
>CAZRYD010000222.1:4779-9505 GCA_964604225.1 uncultured Caldilineaceae bacterium | reverse complement strand
CCATGCGTGTTATTGCCGGTATTGCCAAAGGCAGAAAACTCAAAGCCGTACCCGGCGAGGCCACTCGCCCCATTACCGACCGGACCAAAGAGTCTTTGTTTAACATCCTGGGCGACTGGATTGTCGAAGCGCGGGTGCTGGATTTGTTCAGCGGCACGGGTGCGGTCGGCATCGAAGCCCTGAGCCGGGGTGCAGCGCACGTCACTTTTGTGGAAAAGAGCCAATTGGCCACCCGCACCATCGGCGAGAATTTGCGGACCACCGGCCTGGCCGCCAAGGCTCTGGTCAAGCGGACCGACGTGTTTAATTTTCTAGAGCAGCCTCACGGCCAGCCCTACGACCTGATTTACATCGCCCCGCCTCAATACAAACAACTGTGGATAAAAACACTTCAATGGGTTGACCGGCAGCTTGACCAATGGCTCTTACCCGATGGGGCGGTGGTGGTTCAGATTCATCCTATCGAATACGAAGAGTTAGCCCTGCAAAATTTGGTGCTATACGACGAGCGCAAATACGGCAGTACCTTACTCTGTTTTTACGAGCGAGCCGAAACGCCAGATGGTGAAGGTTAATCACGGAGTAATATGGCATCTTCAGAGACAACCCAGGGCAGTTCTGGCAAAAAACCTAGCCGGCTTGTGATGATCATTGCGGCCCTGGCCGGGGTGGGACTGCTCTTGGTGATCTGTTTAGGGGTCGGGCTTTATTTTGTCGTTGGCCGAATTGAGCAAAATGTAGGCGCCCTAACTAAAGCAGTGACTCAACTGGCCGATCAGCCGGTCCACAACCAGATTGCTTTTGTGGGCAATGACGGCAACCTGTGGCTCGTTTCGCCCCAGGGAGACCAGCTCCACCAAATCACCAGCGATGGCAAAGGCTACCACTTCCCCACCTGGTCCCCCGATGACCGGCGGCTGGCTTTTATCGGTCCTAACGGCCAGGCTGAAACGGCTCTGTATGTTACTTCCGCGGCCCAGAGTGCGCCAACCCTCCTGTTTGACCAGCCCGGCTCAGCGCCCTTCTATCTCTACTGGTCGCCTGACAGTAACACTCTCTCGTTTTTAACCCAGGATGGGTCTGATTTGTCGATGCGCCAGGTGAGCGTCGACAGGCCAGGCAGTGATCGGGTGATGGAGGTGGGCTCGCCCTTTTATTGGGTCTGGTCGCCCAGCGGCGAAAAATTGCTGCTGCACGTGGGCGGCTCGCGGGCTGCGTCGGCAGAGGCCCATATCTCTCTTTTGGACAATCGCACCGGCGCTCAACGCGTCGATCTGGACCTGGCCCCCGGCCAGTTTCAGGCTCCGTTCTGGTCTGCCGACGGCCAATATTTCTATTACATCGCCGCCGATGACCAGGAGCAGAATGCTATTTACAAAACCAAGGCCGACACGCTGGCCCAGACGCTGATTACCAAACTCCAGAATTTTACCTATCTGACCGTATCGCCGGACAACAAATACCTGGCCTATGTCCAGCTTGAGCCAAATACCCACCCGCCTTTTGGCATCGCCTACCTGGTTGGCACCGATGGCAGCCAGCAGCGGCAGCTTTTAGATAACCCGGCAGGTTCCTTGTACTGGTCGCCCGATGGCAGTAAGCTGGCCGTGCTGGTCCTGACCCGGCGCGACGACGGCTCGACGGCCAAAGTCGGCGGCATGGCCGCGCCGCTGCCGCAGGAAGTTGTTTTGCGCTGGTTGGTTTATAATGTGGCAACTGAAGAATTCAAAACCCTGATCTCTTTCAGCCCCACGGTGGATTTCTTGCAAACCGTGCCCTACTTTGATCAATACCACCTGTCGCTGACCTTCTGGTCGCCCGACAGCCGCTATTTTGTCATAACCAAAGAGGAAAACAGCAAAACCGGCGCAGGTTCCGTATGGGTGCTCGATACCACCGGTGCAGCGGGGTCACTCAAGGTAGGTGATGGTACGCTGGCGGTGTGGTCATGGAAGTAACGACCGCCGACCGCAAACCGCTGAAGCTATTCATTCTGGGGTAGCGGTTAAATTGTAAGTGATGGTTTCGGAGTCCAAAGCTGAGCTTTGGGACTCCATCACTTACTTTGCAAACGCTACCCATTCAGGACTTATGTAGTCAAACTATGGTGTGGTTCAAAAACCTGTGAAATTAGATTGACACTTCTTCACCACAGAGACGCAGAGGCACAGAGATTTTTAATGATTTTCCTCTGTGTCTCCGTGCCTCTGTGGTAAACTATCACCCTGGTTATGGTAGAAAATGGATATATTCAACCTTGCCGATGAAAACCCAACACCCTACAGCGTAGACCTGCCCGACTTTCAAGGGCCACTCGATTTGCTGCTCAACTTGATCGAGCAGGAAGAATTAGACATCACCAAAATCTCGCTGGCCTATGTCACCGATCAATATTTGGCCTATTTGGATATTTTGCGGGAGATTGATCCGGACGAGCTGACCGACTTTTTAGTGGTGGCGGCTAAGTTGATTCTGATAAAATCAGAGGCGCTGCTGCCGCGCCCGCCGGCCAGCATGCTCGATGAGATTGAGGAAGACCTGGGCGATGAGTTGGCCCGGCAGTTATTAGCCTACAAGGAGTACAAAAAAATTGCGGCTCAACTCCAGCGGGTTGAAGCTGAAGGCAAGCGCAACTTTGTGCGGCTGGCCCCTCCGCTAAAAATTGAGCCCAAGCTGATTCCCGGCGAAATCAGCCTGACCGATTTGCTGCAAGCCGCGCGCAGCGCCCTGGCCATCAAACCGCCCGACCCGATGGTGGATGAGGTCGTTTCGCCCCAGATTGTCACTATTGGCCAGCAGATGGCCCACATTCGGCAGGAGTTGGCGGCCCACCACGTTATCAACTTCCAAAAACTGCTGGCTCGAAGTCACAACCGCATCGAGGTGATTGTCACCCTGCTAGCGGTGCTGGAATTGATCAAGCGCCGGATTATCCGGGTCGAACAACCCGAACTTTTCGGCGATATTATCATCCACAAAAATGAGCAACTACCTGAACTGAGCGAGTCCGAGTGGGCCGAGTTGACCGGGCTAACGGAAGTCTCTTAATTTTGGATTGCCGATTTTGGATTTAAACATCCAATCGCAAATCGTAAATCCAAAATCGTAAATGGATCAGCTTCCTTCGACCAACCAACGCAGCACACTCATGCCGCCCACACCGGCCATGGCGCAGGCTAGCAAACCAATCACCAAACAACTGGCAACAATGTGGAATTGGAAGTATTGACGCCATCCGCCTCGCTCTTTTTCCCGCGCTCCGGCAAACGGCATATCCACCGGGCCAGAGGTCGCCTGCGCTGCGGGGCCGACGCTGGCTCCGGCGGTCAGCAAGGGTACCCCCCCGGCAGCGGCCATGGTCGGCAGCACGTCACTCTGGCTCAAAGCGCGGGTGCGCCGGCTGACCTGGCCTGTTTCGGCTTCTTGCTTCAGTCGGCTCAATTCTGGATAAAACGGCTCAATCGCTTCCAACTTATTGATATAGCGTTTGGCCATAAACAGCTTCTGTTTGGTCAGCGCGCTGGCGGCCTGCTTGCACAATTCGTCGGCTACCGGCTCCAGCATGACCTCATTAGCCAGCTCTTTTTGCAGCCGGACAATGTGCGCCTCCATCGCCTCAAGCTGTTCGTGCAGAGTGACGGCTATCTGGCGCTGAGCTTCTCGGGCCAAACTAGCTTCAACCAACGGTAGGTTCAGCAGCAGTTGGTTGAGTGTTCTCTCTTTATAATCCCTTTGCTCAGGTGTGAGCGGTATCATCTAAAGTTTATCTCCCCTTCCCAAAAATTTGGGCCACAGCCTGCCCCGTTCATGCCTCCCGCTTCAGTCTGCCCCACCAGGGCACACTGAGGGAGTCGGGCCAGGTGCGCAGCCACTTGACCCGTCGAATCAGCAAGATCATGGCCCACGCCCCGGCCGCATCAAAAAATACATCGGCCAGCCGACCATGACGGCCCGGCACAAAGCGTTGATGAATTTCATCAGAAATACCATACAGCGTGGTCAAAGCAAAGGCCATCAACAACACCGGCCAGTTGACCTGGCGCTGCGGAGCCAACACCCGCCACCATAACCAGGCCAGCCCGGCATAGGCCAGCACATGAGCCGTTTTGTAAAGAAACTTCTCGTCCGTCTCATTGGCGATATCGATCAACCTGGATTGCGAGGAGAACGCAAAAATAAGGACCAGCCACAAGCCCAACGGCACGATATCGCGCAGCCAACGCGGTAAAGTCTCAAATCGAAACATGGTCAACAATACGCTCTTTCAGCTATTTGCGCAAGATGAGTCCAATTAAAATGCTCGGCCAGATTTTGACGCGCGGCCTGGCCCAATCTTTGCTGCTGCTCCGGGTCTTGCAACAAGGTCACCAGGGCCGCGGCCAGAGCCGCATCATCTTCGGCCGGGGTTAAGATGCCCGATACTCCATTTTGGATATATTCGATATTCTGGCCCACTGCATCGGCCACCACCGGCACACCGGCTTCCAACAGGCCGATGAGTTTGACCGAACATTTGGTACGGTTGATCAGCGTATCATCGTAGGGGTAGACCGCCACATGCGCCGCCGCAAAATAGGCCGGGACCTGGTCAAGGGGCAGCCAGCCGGTAAAACGCACCTGCTCACTCAGGCCAGCCTCAGTTAGTTGGGCTTCTAGTATCTTCTCCTCGCCTTGCAAACCCTGCCCCACCATCAACCAACGAGCCTGCGGCAGTTGCGCCGCCACC
>CAZRYD010000222.1:3302-4679 GCA_964604225.1 uncultured Caldilineaceae bacterium | reverse complement strand
TCGTTCCAGGCTTGTTCCCAATCGTCGGCGTCCACCACCAGCCTCGGCACTTTAGTACCCAAGCGACGCAGCCACCACAAAGCCCAATGCGTCAGGCCGGCATAAGCTTTGGGTTTAAACAAATGGATGACCTCCGGCTGGAGCGCCAGGGCTTGAGCCACCAGGGTACGAGTCAATAGGATGTGAAAGAGCAGCGGCAGACGCGGCGGCAGGGTTACATTGACCACCTGCACCCCGCCCTCCTGCCAGCTTTGCCCGGCCCGTTCCGGGTCGTCCCAGGGCGGGATGAGCATGGTCACGCTGTGTCCCCGTGCTACCAATGCTTGGGCCAGCGGTAAGGCTCGCGAACTCATTGTCCCCTTCGGTTGCAGCCCAAAGGGGCCGATAAACACAATTTTCACGAGGACGAATTTTAGTAACTGTAGCGGGGTCTGGCAAATTGGGACATTGACACTTTATTTTACGCTGCGTCCCTGAGAAGGCTTCACCAACCCATAAACTTGGAGACAGCGATCAAGACAAGCAAAAGAACTGTCTCTGTCACCTCGCAAATCGCCCCGTACACATCGCCGGTGAGGCCGGAAATGCGAGCCATGGCCAGATTTGCAAGGAGGGTCAGCGCCAGCCACGCTACAGCCGACAGCAACACCCCTAGCCAATTCATTAACAGCAGGGCTGCTGCGGCCGCAATCGCCGAGGCGATGAGCACCTGCCTCCAACCCAACCCGGCGCTAAAAAACACACTCGTGCCCTCCCGGCGAGCCAGGGGGTAGCGAGCCATAGCCCAGGTCATCGCCCAGCGAGCCAGCACCGGAATGGTCATCAACGCCGGCGCCCGGTAGGCAGGCGACAGAGCCGCCAGCGCGTTAAATTTGACCAGCAACAGCAGCACCACTCCCACCGCCCCAAATGCCCCGATGCGACTGTCTTTCATAATTTCTAAACGCCGCACCGGATCACGGGGGGGCAGCAGGCCATCGCAGCTATCCATAAAGCCGTCCAGGTGCAGCAGGCCGGTCAAGCCGGCCCACAGCGCCAGGAGCAGCGCCGCCGCCAGACCGGTGGGAAACAAAAAATAAAAGAGCTGGCCCACTCCGGCCAGCAGCCCACCCAAAATCAAGCCCACCAGGGGATAATACGCCGCCGCCAGACCGGCCGGCCGGTTGGAGTCGGCGGGGATAAAAGGGAGAGGGATAACAGTTAACAATCGCCAGGCCAGGGCAAAGTCTATCAGAATTTCACGCATCAGGGATCAAATTCCCACTTTACCCCGCCCGCTGGAATGAAGCGGCGCAGATATTGGGCCGACTCGCCCAGTTCGGCCAGCAGCATCTCCGGGCGCGTAGTTGAGCCGGGGATGACCTCGACAACGAGGAC
>CAZRYD010000222.1:0-3202 GCA_964604225.1 uncultured Caldilineaceae bacterium | reverse complement strand
CCAGCAGCATCTCCGGGCGCGTAGTTGAGCCGGGGATGACCTCGACAACGAGGACAAGAGGTGGAGGGCATGGGGCATGGTTTAACTCTCCTGAGAATAGACGGCAGAACGCAGACCGCCGAAAGGTATTTTTTAATGAAGTAACAAGCCATACCCGCCATCCACCATAATCGTCTGGCCGACAATCATCGCCGCGGCGTCGGAGCAGAGGAAGGCGACGAGGCGGGCCACATCCTCCGGCGTCACCAAACGGCCGGCGGGGGTGCGACTCTGGGCATAGGTAAAAGTGGCCTGCAGGTCAACCGGAAAGGCGCTCACAGCGTCGGTGTTGACCAGGCCGGGCGAAACGGCGTTGACGATGATACCTTTGGGGGCCAGATCAACCGCCAGATAGCGGGTCAGCGATTCGACCACGGCTTTGGAGAGGCCAATGGCCCCATAATGAGGCAAAACGCGGTGACTGCCGGGGCTGGTAATATTGATGATGCGGCCCCAGCCGGCCTGTTCCATCGCCGGGACGAGCCGCTGGACGCAGCGCAAGATGGAGCGGGCGTTGACGTCCATGGTCCAATCCCAATGCTTGTCGTTCACCTCCAGGATGTCGCGGGGTGTGCCGCTGGCGGCGTTGCCCACAAAAATATCACAGTGACCTATTTTGGTTTCAATCTCGGCAAACATAGCCTCGATTTGAGTCGCCTCGGCCAGATTGGCTTTCACCGCCATCGCCCGGCAGCCCAAGCTTTCAATCGCAGCCACCACCTCTTCCGCCGCCTGCTTCTTGCGAACGTAGTGCACGACCACATCAGCACCCAGGCGGGCCAATTCCAGGGCAATCGCCCGGCCAATCCCCCGCGACGAGCCGGTGATAAGAGCGGTTTTGTGGGTGAGGAATTTATCAGTCATCTGTCTCCAAGCGACCGCAGACGGCAGACCGCCGACCGCAGACCGCCGAAACTCACAATTGTGCTTTGCGGCGGTCGGCGGTCATCGGTCGGCGGTCATTTTCCAAGCATCGCCCGCGCCATAAATAACACATTGGCCGGGCGTTCGGCCAGGCGGCGCATGAAGTAGGGATACCAGGCCGAGCCGAAGGGGACGTAAACGCGGACTTGATAGCCCAAATCGGCCAGGTGCTGCTGCTCGTCGCGGCGAATACCGAGCAGCATTTGAAACTCAAATTCGGTGGGACTAATCCCCCGCGCCTGGGTCTCGCGGATCAGCCACTCGATCAGTGCGGGATCGTGCGAGCCGAGGATGAAATAAGCCCCCTTCGCTCTGGCTTCAGGGGTAAAAAAAAGTTCTATGGCCCGCATCGAAGCCTGGTTGATCTCTGTTTTGCTCTGGTAGGCAATCTCCGGCGGCTCTTGGTACGCGCCTTTGACCAGCCGGATGGCCCCACCGTGCGCGATAATTGTCTCTACATCGGCGGGGGTGCGGTACAGATACGATTGGATGGCCAGGCGGACGCCCCCGCCAAAGGTGTCCAGCAGGCGGTGATAGACTCCCAGGGTGGCGCCCACATCGGGGCTGCCCTCCATATCAATTTCAACCAGGTTGTGATAGCGCTGCGCCGTCTCGACGATATCGGCAATGGTCTCATAGCAAAAATCAGGGCCAAAGGCCAGACCGACGTGCGAGGGTTTGAGCGACACGTCGGCCTCCAGGCCCTCAGCGTCAATCCGGCGCAGGATTTCGTGGAAGGTCCTGGCGGCCTGGCTAACTTCAGCCTGGGTGGTGACGCTTTCACCCACCTCATTCAAGATGGCTTTAAGGCCGCGGCGGTTCAAATCCTTGACCACGGCTACGGCTTCGTCCAGCGTTTCGCCGGCCACAAAGCGGCGGGCGGCGCGGCGGGCCGGTCCAAAATGGGTCACCAAACGGCGGGCAGAATCACTGGCGGAGAGTTTGATAAAGAAGTTGCGGAGCATGGATGTGATCCTTGTTCACGAAGGGCACGAAGAACCGCGAAGGTGTTTCATGTCATTTCGAAGACGAAGGCTGAGAAATCCCTACAACGCAACAAGTAAAATCGTTCTAGCTGGACAAAAATTATGCATAAGAACCTCCTGGGTAAGAGTAAGTATTAGGGATTTCTCCCCGCTGGGCGGGTCGAAATGACATGCTCGAGCCGTTACGAACGAATAATCTCCAAAATCTGGTCGCGCTTTTCTTCCATCAGGGCCTTTGATTTGGCCTCCAGATTGAGGCGCAGCAGCGGCTCGGTGTTGGAGGGGCGGACATTGAAGTGCCAATCGGGATAGGTGACGGACACGCCATCAAACCACTCGACTTGGCCGTCTTTGAAGGTGTCGGCCAGCTCCTGCATTTTGGCCTTGACCTCGCCGGAGATGCGGGTGTTGATCTCGCCGGAGATGAAATAGTGAGCTTCCAGCGGTTTGAGCAGGTCCGACAGTTTGGCCTTCTTTTTGGACAGCATCTCCATAATAATCAGCGAAGGAACAATCCCGGAGTCGGCAAAGAAGAAATCTTTGAAGTAATAGTGCCCGGTCACCTCACCGGCGAACACCGCGCCTTCTTTGGCCATGCGAGCCTTGATAAAGGCGTGGCCAACCCGCTCCATCAGCGGGATGCCGCCGGCAGCGCCGATCAAATCCGGCACAGCCCACGAGGCCCGCACGTCATACAAAATTTTTGCCCCCGGATATTTCTCCAAAAAATATTGGCCCATCAGCGCGGTCATAAAATCGCCGGAGACAAATTCGCCCCGGTCGTCAATGGTGAAGAAGCGGTCGCCGTCGCCGTCGAAGGCAAAGCCAATGTCGGCGCCCTCGGCGGGGACGCGCTGCTGCAACTCGGCCCGGTTCTCCGGCTGGAGCGGGTCGAGGCCGTGATTGGGCAGACTGCCGTCGGGGTCGAGATACAAGCCGGTCAGCCTGACCGACGGCAGCCGCTCGTACACCCGTTTGAGGATGGGGCCGACCATGCCGTTGCCGGTATCGGCGATGACCTTGAGCGGGGCCAGCGCGCTGACATCTATCAAGCCCAATACGTAATTGACAAAATCCTCGCTCAAATCCTTTTCGACCAGCCGGCCCTGGCGGGTCGGCCTGGCAAAGGCATCGTTTTCGACGATACGTCGCAAATCTTGAATGCCTTCGTCGCCGCTGAGCAGGTAGGGCATCTTTCTGACCATTTTGAAGCCGCTGTACTGGGCCGGGTTGTGCGAGGCCGTAACCATAAT
>CAZRYD010000221.1:11411-11681 GCA_964604225.1 uncultured Caldilineaceae bacterium | reverse complement strand
CTGGCGATAAGCCCAGGCGTGTTTGCTCAGATCATCATAGATAATCAACGCCTCCTTACCCTTATCCATCAAGTACTCGCCCATCGCGCAGCCGGCATAAGGAGCGATATACTGCATCGGGGCCGGGTCAGACGCCCCAGCGACAACCACGATGGTGTGATCCATAGCCCCGTATCGTTCCAGGGTTCCTACCACTTGGGCCACCTGACCCTGCCGCTGGCCAATGGCCACATAAATGCAGATCAGATCCTTGCCTTTTTGGTTGATAAT
>CAZRYD010000221.1:0-11391 GCA_964604225.1 uncultured Caldilineaceae bacterium | reverse complement strand
CCAATAATCAATTCGCGTTGACCACGCCCAATCGGGATCATCGAGTCAATGGCGATAATGCCGGTTTGCACCGGGGTATTCACATTGGCCCGCTCAATAACGCCGGGAGCAATTTTCTCCACCGGATAGAAATCGTCATTCTGGATAGGACCTTTGCCATCAATCGGCTCACCGACTGCATTGACCACCCGGCCAATCAGGGCTTCGCCCACCGGCACCGAGGCAATCCGACCGGTACTTTTGACCGTGTCACCCTCTTCAATATGCTCATAAGCGCCCAAAATGACCGCCCCCACCTGGTTTTCCTCTAGATTCAAGGCCATGCCCAGAACACCGCCGGGAAACTCCAACAATTCGGTGGCCATCACGTTGGCCAAACCACTGATGCGGGCAATACCATCGCCGACGCTGATCACCGTACCGACATCAGCAACTTCAACAGGCGCTTCAAAAGCCTCAATTTGCTGGCGAATTTGGGCCGTAATATCGTCTAATTTCAGAACCATCGAGCCTCCAAATTACGTTGAACGTGCAACGTTTAACTCTTTACCCCTAGCGCGTTGCTCATGGCGGCGAGTCGGGTGGCTACGCTGCCATCAATTACTTTGTCACCTATTTGAACAATGGCCCCGCCGAGAATGGTCGGGTCAACACCGAAGTCGAATTCCAGGCTCTCACCGTACTGGGCGGCTAATTTCTGGCGAATCTCATTTTTCTCTTGATCGGAGAGCGGCAAAGCTGTCGTCACCCTGGCTACCTGTACCAGCGGCCCTCCCTTAACCATGCGCCCTAACTCACCCAGTACTTCACCCAACAGGCCAATATCGCCATCTTTCAACAGAGTGTACAAAAAATTGCGAAGTTGTTGGCTGCTGCCGCCAGGGATAAGTTTGTCTAGCGTTTGCTGCCGCTCGGCAAACGGGCGGTCTTTGTCTTGCAACGAAGCCGCCAGAGCCGAGTTATTCGCCAACTCGGCCTGGACTGTGTTAAGGGGATTTAGCCACGACTCCAGAGCCAGGCTAAAAACAGCCATGGCGTATTTCCGCGAAAGCTCTTGTGCTTTCACTTGACATCTCCTAAACTCGTCAGGAACTGATCAACCAGCTTGCGTTGGGCAGTTTCATCAATTGCCCCGCCGACCACTTTACGGGTGATTTGCATGGCCAGGGCAGCCGCTTCTTTTTGCAGGTCAGCCGCCACTTGCTGCTTTTCCTGTTCGGCTTCAACTCTGGCTCGTGCCCTGATCTCTTCAGCTTCCTTTTGAGCAGCGGTGATAATGTCCTGGCGCATCTTTTCGGTAGCTTCCGCTGCTTTCCTGGCCTCAACTTGCGAAGCTTCACGGGCTTTAGCCAGTTCCTTTTCAAATTCTGCTCGTTGTAGGGCAGCTTCCTGAGCTGCTTTGTCTGCTGCCGCTAAGCCATCAGCGATGCGTCGTTGGCGTTGCGCCAGCATCTGCGTGACCGGCTTGTACAGAAACATCTGCAAAAGTACAACGAGTACAATAAAGTTAAGAATGTAAGCAATAATCCCATTTGGGACAATTCCTAGTGCTTCCACACGTTTATACCTCCCTTCTGGTTAGGTCTAATGTTGATGGTTATCGGCTTCAACGCTTAAACCACAAACAGAAGGATTAGCGAGACAACCAAGGCATAAATAGCCACAGCTTCGGTAAAGGCGATACCGATGAACATATTCGTCTGGATTTGCCCGGCAGCTTCGGGATTGCGGCCGATAGATTGCAGCGCGCCCAGGACCAACAGGCCAATACCAATACCAGGACCAATAGCACCCAGGCCAATGGCCAGGCCCGCAGCTAACAATTTGAAGGTTTGAGCATCCATATGATCTTAATTTGCCTCCTTGGCTTAATATGATTTTTCCTTATATGAGTTAATCTTAGTGCTCACCATGCTCCCCACCATGGGCGTGGGTTGCCATCGAGAAAAAGACCAACGACAGAATGAAGAAAACAAAGGCTTGGATAAAGCCTACAAATATTTCCAAACCGAAGAAGATATTGATCAGCAGTAAGGAAACCAGCGATGACATGATGATCAACACCACCTCACCGGCAAAGATATTGCCAAACAACCGGAAGGCAAAAGAGAGAATTTTGGCAAACTCACTCACCAGTTCGATCAGGCTCATGAAGAAATCAATAAAGCCCATACCGATGCCTTTTTTGGCAAAAGCACCAACCTGGAAAAACTTGGTAAAATATCCCGGCCCCAATTCCCAAACCCCAAACACCTGGGTTAGAAAAACCGAGATGAGCGCCAGGCCGACCGTCAAGTTCAGGTCACTGCTAGGAGCACGGAAAAGCGGGACGATGACCGCTTCTTTACTGCCGCTATGCTCCGTCTCCCCTTCATCGCCCGCCTCGTCCGTATGGTGCAGCGGCGTCATCGTCTCCATGCTACCCCTGATAAAAACAACGTATTCAACCGGAACGCCGCCGTGATCTGTCGAATGGACAATGCCAAAACTACCTAACAGTGGGGTTAGCAAACTAAACCAGTTAGCAAAGAGTAGGTAGATAAAAATTGTCGCCAGAATGGGGAAAAAGGTAGCCGCCCACTTTTTGGGGGCAATATCGTTGACAAAATTGCTGAGAGCTTCGATCAAAATCTCAATGACATTTTGTAGCCCGGTCGGTTTTTCTTTGAGACCGCGGCCAACAATAAAAGCACCAATGATAATAATAGCCGACAGAATAAACGAGGTCAGCATGGCGTTGGTGATTGGGCCTAAACCGATGGGTTCGGCGGCTACTTCAATCGCGCCTCGGGGCACGGGCAGCAGCATATTACCTACAATAATGATAACGAGGGCAATCACTACATAGATGATGATTTTTGACATACGCTATAAAACCTCTGCATCCGGGCATTTAGGTCAGCAGTCAGCTTGGGCTGCTCAGCAAAGCTTCTAACCGCTGTCAGTTTATCAATTTTAACTACTTGTGTGATTCTTTTACCGTGCGGTAACTAATGTATGTGGCAGTTATCAGGCCCAAGACCATTAATACTAACATGAGCCAGGGGGTGGTACCCAGGGTTCGATCCAACCAGATACCGGCAAAGAGTGATCCAAAAACCGAGCACAACAAAATACTACTGATTTGAAAGGCTAAATAGTACCCTTCAATAGCACCCAGATATTTTTTCACTCAAGCGACTCGGCTAGGCTTAACTGACCACCCACAGAGCGCGGGCGATTATACCACGCCCCATTATTCCCGTCAAATTAGTTGTGCATAATTTCTCAAGTCAGGTAATTTGCAGCATCAGGAATAAGGTGGGGATAAACAAATGACTTGATGTTATTTTCACAAGTTGGGCGGGATATTACACTACTTCGCTATATTTGTCCAATTCTGGAGCCAGAATCCAAAAATAGGCAAATGGACCTGCCTCCAGAGAAAACAAATTTAATCAGGCAAATTAGCCACAATATTTGTTTCAGGCTGAGTCAAACCACGCCCAGCGCTGACCTCGCGCGTAGAGAGACCCTCGTACATAAAGCAAAAAATACCGGGGATCACTTCGGGGGCAAATTGAGTAAAATGGATCAAAATACCGGCAGCAGCCACACTTTCTTGGAAATTTGAGGCCACCGGCAGACCGGCAAAGGTTAAATCCAGAGTCAGTTTGATGGCCGCCTGTACCAGCCCCACCCCGCCTGGCGCAGCAGGGACAGTCAACCCCAACGCCATCGCCGGGAGCATTAGGACCGGCGCCTGCCACGGCACGGGCGAGCCAAAATCAAACGCCAGCAGGGCAAACCAAAATGAAATAGGAATAACCACCCAGGTTAACATATTCCAGAAGGTTACCATGGTTAGCAAATAAGGATTTTTTAGAATCGCCAGACCGCTGCTAAAACCATCCAACAAGCCCAAGACCCGTTGCGCCAATGGAGCTGGCAAAAATTTATTAATCAAGGTATCCGCCCAGTGGCGCTTGGTCATAAAGACAATCAAGCCGACCATAACTCCTACGTAAAATATCGCGCCTAAAATGCCGATGAGTTGCAGCCGCTCATTGTGGACGCCCAAAATAATGACGCCCAATAGCACCAGCAAAACTGTTAAGCCATCAAAAATACGCTCCACTACCAAGGTGGCAAACACCCCGGTTTTGGGCAAGCCGGTCGAGCGACCTAACACATAAGCTCGTAAAAACTCGCCGGCGCGAGCGGGCAGCACGGTATTCCCTGTAATTCCAATCAAAAAGGCCCGGCAGGCCGGCCAGAAGGCCACTTCACCCATTGGTTTAAGCAACCACTGCCAGCGGACCGTTCGGAAATAAATATGGACAACAATCATGGCCATCGAGAGTAACAACATGCGATAATCGGCATTAGCCACGGCTTTGGCTACTTCAGTCAAATCAATTTCGGCAAAAACAAAATCCAGAAAAAAGAGGCTAATTCCTAAATTAAGCCCCAAGTTCTGCCAACGAGTTGGTAATTGGTTGACCAGGCTGAGCAAACTAACTCCGCCAAAGGCCACAATATAGGCCAAATAAACCGGATGCCCTAACTGAGCATAGCGATAACCAAAAAAGATAGCTATCGCCAGGATCAATAAGCCCCGGATGATATTTGTGTGTTTTGTAAACCATGCCATTATCTGCTGCATTGCCTTTCTGTCGCGGCCAGTAGGGCGACTATCATCATTATAGACCAATCTGTGATCAATCGAGGTAAAGTAGTTAAACTTACTGTAACACAGTTCGGTTTAAATTCGGTTTGAAAAATTGGAGATTTGCCCACATATCCCTTCAATCCACGGTCAGCGGTTTCTGAGCAAGACAAATCAGGCTGCTGCCTAGTGGCAAAGCATGGCCCCGACGCAGCCAAGCTGCCTCCAAGCCCCGGACACCGATAAGTAATTGATTTAGCCAGGCGGGCAGCGGTTTGACCTCCATATCCCCGGCTGAGGGTAGCCAGCGCATCACCAAACGGGTGGCTACCACTAGCGGTAGTAACAAAATATTGGTATATGAAAAAACACCACCACTGAAGCCTCCCCTCATCAACATAGCCTGGACTGCTGCCAGGGTATATCGCTGTCGGGCATAATAAATTTCGTCGTGAGCGCTCCACAAACTGGGCAGCGCCGAGTCGGTGAGCAGCAGCCAGCCGCCGGGTCGCAGCACCCGATACGCCTCTCGAACCGCTTTATCATCATCGGTAATCCAACGATGATAAAGCACATCAAACAACGTGACCAGGTCAAAGGTTTCATCGTTGTAAGGCAAGGCCAGGCCCGAAGCCTGCACCAACCGGGGCAGACGACGACAGCGGGCCAAACTTAAGGCCAGGGGGCTGAGATCAACTCCGCTGCCGTCGCCCCAGCGAACCAAAAAGGCCAGATTGCCGCCGGTGCCACAGCCTATGTCGAGGATACACTGTTTAGAACTCGGCCTGACCCACCGTTCGATGAGCACCGCAGCCACCTGCCGCCGCCCCACAAACCACCAGTGCGAGTCCTCAACCTGATACATCCGCTCATATTCAGGCTGCTCCATCGAGTCTCAATTGGCTGCTTCCTCGTAAGCCTGACGCACAATACTGATAATATAAGTGATCTGCTGAGCCGTGAGCGATGAAGCAGACGGCAGGTAAAAGCCGCGCTGGCAGAGCATTTCGGCCACCGGATAGCGTTGTCCTTTGAAGGCTTCATAATAAATTGGTTGGAGATGCATGGGAATGAAGAAGGTACGAGTTTCGATACCGTGTCGAGCCAGGAATGCCCGCAATTGATCACGGGTCATGCCAAACTCGTCTTCAACCAGAAGGGAATACATCCAGAAGACATTTTTGGCCCAGCCGGCCTCCGGCGGGGTGACAATACCGGGAATTTCCTTGAGCAGCTCTGTATACAGGGCCGCATTGCGGCGGCGATCCGCCACAAAACCACTCATTTGCTCAGTTTGGGCCAAGCCGATCGCGGCTTGCATATTGGTCATGCGATAATTAAAGCCCACATATTTATGCCAAAAATGACGCTCGCTGGAGAAGGCATGGTCGCGCAGATTTTGGGTAAGGGCCGCAAACTTGGCGTCATTGGTGGTAATCATGCCACCCTCACCCGTAGTAATGATTTTATTGGCATAAAAGCTAAAGCCAGCCGCGTGTCCCAATCCCCCGGCCCGGCGTCCTTTGTACTCCGCGCCATGCGCTTCGGCGGCATCTTCCATTACAAAGATACCATGCTGCTCGGCCAGTTCCATAATTGGATCCATATCTACCGGGTGACCGTAGGTATGAACAGGAATGATAGCCCTGGTTTTGGGGGTAATTTTGTCAGCCAACTGCGTCACATCCATATTCCAGGTATGGGGTTCGGAGTCGATTAAAACAGGGGTCGCTCCGGTATAAGCTATAGCATTGATGGTGGCAATCATGGTAAAGGTCGGCAAAATCACTTCGTCCCCCGGTTCAAGGCCCAGAGCCGCCAAACCCAGATGCAGCGCCACCGTTCCATTGACGCAGGCCACGCCATATTTACAGTGACATTCGGCCGCAAATTTATCTTCAAAGGCCGGAATATATTTGCCCGCCGACGAAATCCAATTGGAATCCAGGCAGTCCAACAGGTATTCCTTCTCTTTACCCGCTATAGTCGGTTCACACACCGGGATGATTTTGCCGCTCAAATCCAGTTCAGAAACCGGAATTCGTTTAATGGTAATGGCTAATTCCGGGTCTTTACCGGGAATAACGTGAGCCAGGTCTTCACCCAGGTCTTTAGGGGTAATTGTTGATGGTCGTAACATAGTTTCTCCCAATTTATTTCAGGTATGTGCAACTAATTAGGTAAGATTATACCACCTTAACCAGTAGCACAACAAGGTACTTTAGGGCAGACAGGCTGAGGCTAAAGGTGGCTTTTTGAGCGGTACTTTCACCCTGACAGCTTGTTTATCGCCAGTTGCGCAGCCCCCAGGCCAGAGCCGTCAAGGCCAAAGCCGTCATCACGGCCGAAACCAGGCTAATAGCCGTTAAGCCGCCGGCCAGCCAGATAGGGCCGCCAGCCAGCGCGCCGATCACCCGGCCCACGCTCATGGTCGCCATAAACGAGGCCATCATGGTGGCCCGAGCGCCGGGTAACACCTCGGTGGTCAAGGAAATCGAGGTAACGACGGCAAATTCAAAGCTCAGGAAAACGACAAACAACCCGGCCAGGGCCAAGGGCAAGGTGTGTCCAAACAGGGGTAATAATATGTAACTTAAGACTGACAAGGCTAAGCCTACCATGATCGATCGCTTTAACCCCAGGCGATCAGCAATGGAAGCAGTCAGACCTTCACCTATCATCTCGGCCACGCCAATCACACTGGAAGCCACCCCCAGGGCGACAATACTCAAGGCAAAAGTCCCTTCCAGCCAAGCGCCGTAAACCACAAACAAATTGTCATTGGCCAGACCAAGCAAAAAAGAAAAGGCCAGCACCCCCAATGCCGCCCGATTACCGCGCACCTGACACCATACTTCGCGGAAATTGAGCGCAGGGGCAGCAGCAATCGGCTGGCGGCCTTCGGTTGGAATGACCATGCCCAGCGCTGCCATCGCCAGCAGGCTCAGACCGCCCAACACAAAAAACGGCGACTGCCAGCCCACTCGTTCAATTAACAGGCCGATCAGAGGGACGCCAATAAGCGAGCTACCCGACCAGCCAAACTCGACAATCCCTATGACCAGACCTCGGCGCCCGTAAGGCACAATTTTTCCCAGGTAGGCCTGGAGCGCCGGGTCGAAGATACTTTTGCCCAGACCGGCCAAAAATAAAGCTAACATGATGACCGTATAATAGGGGAGCAGCCCTCCGGTCAGCATGCCCAAGGCCAGTATGCCCAGCGAAACCAGCATCATAGCCCGATAGCCCCAGCGGTCACTCAGCGGGCCAAAGAGCGGACTAAGAATGCCTGTGGCCAGATTAATGGCAATGAGCGAAGTAATTGCCGTGAGCGGCACGTCCAAACCCCGGCTCAAAGCGGGAGCAAAAGGATAGGGGAAGCGTCGCGCGCAATTGAAAAAGAAACGACTGAGCGTTGCCACACCTATCTGCCAGCCCAAGCGGCGCGTTGAAGGGCGGGTGGTAACGGCGACAAGTTGTTCAGACAAGCAAGAGATTCCTTTGCAATGGTGTCAGGGCTGTGTACTTATCTGCAGATCAACAGCGGTTGGCGAGTCTGGCGCAGAATCTGATCGACCGTGCTCCCCAGCACTACGCCCAGCATGGGGCTGGAACCATATCCGCCCATAAGAATGAGGGTGTTTTGTTCGGTTGCGGCTGTGCGTAAAAGAGACTCGGCAGCAGGCCCACTTTCAGCCATATATGTCGCCGTTACATCGTGGCTTTCCAGGTAAGCTCTGGCCTCAGCCAGCACTTCCGGCGTGGCTCGATTCTTTTCCATAACTGTAATAACCGTCAAGGGTATCTGCCAACGGCCGGTCAAATAGGCCGCCACAAAAAGCGCCTCTTGGGCTTTGGGGCCGCCATCATAGGCCAGCAAGGTCCGGTTTAAGCCGGTGCTCTCCGGGCTTGACCCGCCAGCCGAGTCGATAAAGGTGGGTACAGCCAGTATGGGCCTGGCACAACGTCTAACCAGCGTATGAAAACCCGGGCCCAGCTTAGCCAATAGTTGTACGGCCGGAGGATGGGTCAAACTAACAATGACCAGGTCAGCCCACCAGGCCCGCTCACATATTTTGCGGGCAACCTGCCCCACTTCGACGGCAAACTCACCGGGCACATTGGCCGTCTGGCAACGGCGTTGAAACTCAGCCTCAAGCGCCTGGATGGCCTCGTCCTCCTTTGCTGCCACGGAGGAGATAACGTGCAGCCCCAGGAGTCGCCCTTCTTCACGCTGCGCTATCTCCAGAGCACGATCCAGGGCCAACCAGCCACCGGCGGCCCCATCCAGCGCCACCAGGATATCGCTAAACAAATGTTCATCCTGGCGGCGAGATTTGGTCAATTCCTGGCGCCATTTTCCGGGGGCCGGGCCGGCTTCCAGCGAGTCAGGGGTTACGGCGTCCAGCAGCCGCTCCCCGACCCGAGCCATAACTCGCTCCGGTCTGGAGCTGAATTGGCTAGCCAGATCCGAAACGGCTGCTTCGGGTTTGATATGCCAGCCCAGTTCCTGCTCCAGCGCCTCCCGGTGCTGTGAGACCCAAACATAAAGATCAGTCTCGGTTCGCCCTGGAAAGTCTCGTAAAATACCCTGTCCCCGAATAACCTCAACCACCGGCAGGTAATTATGGTCATACCAGTCGGTCACAGCTTCCTCTACCGTAATTTCACGCTGCCGTTTCTCAGCCAGATAGTAGCGATGCAGTTCAATCTGCTCTTCGAGCACCCGGTATTGGCCGGGCGCGGTCACACTCAAATCAGCCTCTGGCCGCAACTGATCCAGTTTAGTCCGCTCCAAGAAGTCGACATAGCGGGTCTTGATAATCAGGTCATCCGGGCTGGTCTGGGGGGAGAGCGGCACTTTGGTGTGGACTTCGGTCACATTCGCTTCGATATGGGTTGCCCCAAACCGCCGCGCCACCGATACGCGATGATTACCGTCCAGCACAAAATAAGCATCACCAATCTGATAAACGTCTATCGGCGGCAGGCCAACCAGCCCGTTTGAGGCAATCTGGACACTGGTCCAACGCTGGGCGTCGCTATCGTGTCGGGGTAAAAAGCTGCGGGTGAAATCGGTGTAGCGCCCCACGCTCCCAACAATGGCCGCCAACGGGATCTCTCGCCGACCTCGCGCCGAACTACCGGTAGCCTTTAGCTTCTCCCGTACCTCATCATACGAAAGCAGTCTAGCCGATTTTCCGGTCAGGCTGGCCATAATTTCTTCCAGCTTAGCCCGGTCGCGCGCCCGGTGAAAATCATTCAAGGCCAACAGAAAAGTTTCTCGCGATGACGGCATCATGATTCAAATCTCAACTGCCAGACTGTTTTTACGTAGTTAACACCTCGCTTGAGATAACCCCAAACATCTGTCGCCGTTTTACTTTCGCCTGCCTCCCGAGGGATACACACGTAAGGCAATTCGCGGATGGTATAACCAGCTTTTTTGACCCGGTAGAGCAGATCAATACAATATTCGCCATAGTCGCCGCGCAGATCAACTTTATCAAAGATTTCTTTGCGACCCAAAATAAAACCGCTGGTGTAATCTTTAATTGACCAATCCAGCACCAGGCCGGCCCAGACATTGATGAGACGCGAAAGAGTCCGCCCCACAAACGAGTGGGCCACATCCGCACCGCCCGGCACATAACGCGAGCCAAGCGCCATGCCGGTCCCTTGAGCCAAGGCGTCGGCCAGGCGCGGCCACTCTTCCGGCGGCATGCTCAAATCGCAATCCATCCAGCCGACCCACTGGCCCCGGGCCTCACGGATACCCCGACCGATGGCGCTGGTCAAGCCCTTTTCCGTGGTGCGATGGACCAGCCGCACTCGCCCATCGGTCGCAGCCTTCTCGGCCACCAGCCGCCACGTCCCATCGGGCGAGTCGTCATCCACGACAAGCACTTCGACCCCGCCGGGATAATTTCCCAGCGCCGCCAGGGTGCGCTCAATCAACAATTCAATATTCCCCGCCTCGTTGTAGGTCGGCAGAACGATGGAAATTTGCGGAGTTGCCTGAGTCATCGTCGCGTTACTCATCTTCCATGTCATTAAATAAATCACCCAGTTCCCGCTCCCAGACATCGTCGAGGGGAATAAAGGGCATCTCCGTAAAATCGCTGGTCAATTTAGCCAGATACTCTCTAATGTCGAGTTGAGGCAGCCGCCGTTCCAGCGCATCGAGCTTTTCCCCCATTATCGTCAGGAGTTCATCGCTGCGCCGGGCCAGGTCGGTCAGGTCAAACCCCAGGCCAAACAGGTGGTTGAGGCGGCGCATCAAGTCGTACCAGGCCTTGAAATCATTCTCGACCACCATACCCTGCAAATTGGAAGAAAGTTGTGATAAATCATAGGCCGGCACAAAGGCATACCAGACCACATACTCGATCCCGCGTTGTTCGGCCCGGTCGGCCAGATACGTACCAATGCTAACCCCGCCCTCGTAGTTGGAAAATCTGACCGCATATTCTTTCATTTCAGCCTTGAGGCCAGGCATGCTGAACGTGCACGAAACTTGCCGCTCCTTGTCATAAGGCACTGCGCCATAGACTCCGCCAACGGCTACCACGCGTTTGACCTCCAGAGCTTCGACCGCATCAAAAAAAGCGTCCGCATAACCTTCGACATTCAAATGAGGCTCATCACCCAAAAAAATAAATAACCCTTTGCGCTCATTACCGGTGTAGAAAATTTCATTTTTTCTGGCCTGCAAGCTCCGGCGGTAACCGTCTTCAAGTTTG
>CAZRYD010000220.1:0-11737 GCA_964604225.1 uncultured Caldilineaceae bacterium | reverse complement strand
CGGGTGGTGTCCCAATCCCAGCGAATGGTTTGGGCCTGCGGAAACATGGCTTTGACCGCCTCTTCGACCCGCTGCGTGCCCAGCCCAAAATAGCGGATTCGCTCGCTGTGGCATTGCGGGCACTGCGCCGGCATCCGCTCGCGGTGGCCGCAGTAATGGCAGACCATCAGCTCGCCGCTGGTGTGGTAGGTCAGCGTGGTATCGCAGCGCGGGCAGCGCATCACGTAGCCGCAATCCCGGCAAATAACAAAACTGGCCGCCCCCCGTCGATTCAAAAACAAGATGACCTGCTCCTCACGCCGCAGCGTCTCGCGCATGGCCTCTTGCAAGGCCCGGCTAAAAATGGTGCGATTGCCGGCTTTGAGTTCTTCGCGCAGGTCAACCACCTCCACTCGGGGTAACGGCAGCGTCACAAAGGATGAAGGATGAGGGATGAGGGATGAAGATTGGTCTTCCTGTTTCATCCTTCCACCTTCCGTCTTCATCCTTTTCACTAGCGCTTGCTGCACCGCCAAGTGTTTGGTGTGAGCCAGAATCCGGTTGGGCAGGGTCAGCAGGTGGTATTCGCCGCGTTCGGCCTGGCGGTAGGTAACCACATCCGGGGTGGCACTGCCCATGATGACCAGCGCTTGGCTGAGGCGGCCCAACTCCAAAGCGGCCTCGCGGGCGTGAAAGATGGGCGGCCGGTCGCGCTGCTTGTAAGCCGGTTCGTGCTCCTCGTCGACGATGATCACGCCCAAATTTTTGACCGGCGCAAACAGAGCCGAACGCGGGCCGACCACAATTGGCAGTTCACCGTGGCGGACTCGTTCCCAGGTATCATACCGCTCTCCCGGCGAGAGCGCCGAATGCCAAACCGCCACCTGGCCGGGAAAACGGGCCGAGACGCGCTCGACGGTTTGGGCGGCCAGGGTGATTTCCGGGACGAGCATGATCGCTCCCTGCCCGGCGCGCAGAGCCAGCGCTATGGTCCGCAGATAAATTTCGGTTTTGCCGGAGCCGGTAACCCCGTGGATGAGGATCGGCCTGGTTCCGCGCTGGCGCAACTTCCACGCGCTGGCTACTTCTTGCCAGACTGCTTGCTGCTCGTCGCTCAGGGTGGGCGGCGTGTCGAGGGTAAAACTCCGGCCCGCTAGAGGATCGCGCCAGCGGCGGGCGTCGTCCAGGCTGATCAGGTTGGCCTGAGCCAGTTCTTTCAAGGTTGACAGGTTGGCCTCGGTTTGGGCATAAACCCAGCCCACCCAGACCGGCCCGTCCTCGGCGGCCAGCAGGCGGAGCACTTTGGCCTGTTTTTGCGCCCCGCGCAGCTCGATAATGGCCTCGGTCAGTTCGACGGCGGGTAGGGTCAGGGTGACCCGCTCCGGCTCGTCAAAGCGAGTAATTAATCCCCGCTTGCTGAGCGCCTCAAGGCTATCTCGACTGGCTCCGGTGGCCGCTATAATTTCATCAATCAGGCCGGGCTGCTTTTGTTGAAGCAGATAGTTTAGCACGCCTTGTTCAGGTTCAGTTATTGCTTCGCTGGAGGGCGAATTTAAGTCCGCCCTTGGCCCGATGGGGGGAATCGCCAGGTAGGTCTGCTTGGGGATGAACTCTACCCAACCCCTTTGCGCCAGCGCCTCGACCGGGCTTTTGGTACAACCGACCTGGGCCAGCACGTCGGCCAGCGCAGGCAGGGGGTCATCCAGATCGGCCAGGTAGAGCAGAACCTCGGCCTGTTTGGAGGTACGTCCCAGGCTAGGCAGAACAGCCTCCACTTCGTCGGGGGCGATCAGTAGTTCCACGGTGCGGTCAACTTTAGGGCCAACCCTGGGCTTGGTCAGGGTAGCTTCCCGGCGAACCAGGCCCTTCTCAATCAGTGAGTCAGCTACAGCCGCCTCAACCTCGCTCAGGGGGACGCTGCCGTGCTGGCGTAGGTAGTTCAGCAGAATCGTCTCCGGGGCGTTGAGCGAAGGGGCGGTGGCCAACGCCGGGACAGGTTTCAAAACAAATTCAGATTTGCGACCTGAGCCGGGCGGTAAAAATAGGCGTACACAGAGGGCCAGTGGGGCCAGGGTTTCCAGGGAGAGCCAGTGGGCCAGGCCGATCTGGACAGGAGTGAGCACAGGCAGCGGGTCGAGGATAGCGGCGATAGGCTTGGTTTGGTCCACGGGGGAAGTTTCGCTCAGGCCGACGACGATAGCCGGCAACTGTTCGCTGCGGAAGGACACGGCCACCCACTGGCCGGGCTGGATGTGGTCGGCCAGTTGAGCCGGCACCTGGTAATGAAAGGTTAACGCCAGCGGGTTATTGGCCGCAAATAGCTCAGCTTCGGCCAATTCAGCCACTTCCGGGTAGGGCAGGTCGGCGTCTTCGGGCGCGTCCACAAAACTGCGCCGGTCGCGTTTGACGATAGGGCGGTCTACAATAACTTCTGCGTACATGGGGATACAAAATGAATTTTATTGGGTGTCTTTACTAATGGCCACCGCTGCATAACCTACTACTCTATCCTTGCGTGGGTGGGCGTCGGCGCTGGTGGCGTATTTGAGCAAGGTGGCCTGGGTTGCGCCCAGAGCGGTGGCGGCGTGGAGCATCACGGCGATAGGGCCGGCTCCGCAGGCAAAGGGCCGCCCGTGGCGACGTCCAGCTTCAACGTGGCGAACCAGGCCATCGGCATCCAACTTGAGAATAAATTCCAACGTGGTTTGATCTAGGCGGCGGGCCGTGTCGTCGTCAAAATAGTGGCTCAGGTCGCTGCTGGCAACAATAAGAACACCGCTGTCCTCCTCGGAGAGCGCTTTGACCAGAGCCGCACCCAGGCGGCGGCACGTTTCCGGCGATTGGTCGCCCATCATCAAGGGCACTAAGCGGAATTGTTGCAGTCTCATCTGGAGGAAGGGTAGTTCGATTTCCAGCGAATGTTCCTCATCAGCGGGCAGGAGGATCAGCTTGAATTCGGTTTGGATAGCCTGCAATAACTCCCAATTGACCGGAATATCTCCCAGGGGGGTGCGCCAGGCCTCCACCTGTACTGTTGAGACGGCCAGGGGAGCTGCACCGCGATGGTCGGGGCCGAGGAGAATGACGGTTTCAAAAGCGCCAGGGGTTAAGCCACCAAATGAGGCTCCAGCCACATGCCCGCTGAAAAAATAGCCTGCGTGGGGCGCAACCAGGCCCAGCAAGCCAGTTGGATGGGGGGGCGCGTCGGCCAAATAATTTTGCAGGTCCAGTTGCAATTGGACCCGGTCTGAACTGTACCAGAGATCGTCGGCAAAGCGCGGTTGGCGCAGCTTTAAGGACGGGTGAGACATAGCTTCCTCCTGCTATCTGTCACTCGGCTTAGGCGTTCCAAGTACACTTGGCACTCTCAACCTGACCACCAGGAAACCGCCAGCGGCACGCCGCCGGCCAAAATGATCACACCCAGAGCCGGGCCCCACCAGCGATTTAATAAGGAGACGGTATCGACCACCCGCGGGGTGGCGGTATACTCATTAGCAACCTGGTAGCGGGGAGCCAGGCCATAGCCCAGGGCAAATCCGGAAATCAAGCCCCCCAGGTGGGCCAGGTTGTCGATGCCGGGGATGGTAAAGCCAAAAAAGAGATTGATGCCGATGATAACGAGGGTGTTCATAATCCGCTGGCGGCCAAATTGGCCAAACGCTTCGCGATGCAACAAAAAGAAAGCCAGGTTCATGCCGATAATGCCAAAAATAGCCCCGGATGCCCCGGCCGAGAAAAGACTCGGACCGCGACTGGCAAAGCTGACCAGACTGCCAAACAGGCCGGATAGAATATAGATAACAATGTAGCGATCTGGTCCGTAAAGGCGCTCCATTTCCAGGCCAAAAATATAGAGGGCGTAGGCATTAAAGGCCAGGTGCAGGATACCGATGTGCAAAAACATGGAGGTAAATAAACGCCAGATTTCACCCTGCAAAATAAGCCGCCCATAATTGGCCCCAAAACGGATCAGGACCTCGGAATTGGTCGAGCCGCCGGCCAGGGTCATCAAGAGCCAGACGATCACAATCGCGGCCAGCAAAATATAGGTGAAAAAGGGCTGGCTGAGCGGCAAAGGCAAATAACGGTCTGGCGGCGGTGGGGCTGGCGGGTCAAAATCTGAGTGTTGGGTCATGCAACTATCCTATAAAGTGATTTCTCGCTGATTCACGCGGCATTTTTCGGCGGTAATGATGGCCGCGATTTTTCGACAGGTTTCGTCGAGCCTGTCCTCGGCGTTGATTACGACATAATCAAACATATCCAGCCGTTTTAGTTCCTGACGGGCGGTGGCAATGCGCATTTTTAACTGGTCTTCCGGCTCGGTTTTGCGCTCGCGCAGCCGGCGTACCAGGGCTTCTTCGGACTCGGCGGAGAGGTAAACCAGCACGGCTTCCGGCACCAGGCGGCGAATGGTTTCTGCGCCCTGCACGTCAATTCGCATAATCACATCTTTACCACTAGCCAGGGCCTGGCGGACTTGTTTCTTGGGAATACCTTTATAGTCGCCATAAACCACGGCATATTCTAGCAATTCGCCCTGTTCGATCAGTTCGGCAAACTCGCTGGTTGAGACGAAGATATAATCCACCCCATCCACTTCGCTGGGCCGTTTGGGCCGGGTGGTGGCGGTGACGACAAAATGGAAGGGGTAGCCCAGCTCTTTCAGCCGGGCAATGGTCATATCTTTGCCCACCCCTGATGGCCCGGAAATAACCACCAGGATGGGCTTTTCTTGATGATTGTAGGGTTCGATGCGGCGAGACAACGACATCTCCTCTTCAACCTATAAAGTCTGTTGATTAACTATCATGCCGCCAAATCCCTTGTGAAGCAATTTTACTATTGAGAAATTGCTTGATTTGCCCGAGAGACAATAGTATAATAATCAACCTAAACCTGAGTTTTTGAGGGAGAAACAAGCATGCCGATTTATGAATACGGGTGTTATGACTGCCATAAACGGGTCAATGTGTTTTTTCGCAGTTTTGCCGAGGTAGAAACCAAGCAGGCCACTTGCCCGCGTTGTGGTGGAGCCAACCTGAAACGGCTGGTCTCTAAAGTGACCGTCCTCCGCTCCGAAGAAAGCCGTATGGAGAGCCTGGCTGATCCGAGCAGTTTGGCCGGGTTGGATGAAAATGATCCCAAATCCATGGCCCGCTGGATGCGCAAGATGAGCAGCGAAATGGGCGAGGATTTAGGCCCTGAGTTTCACGAGGTGGTGGATCGGCTTGAGGCGGGCGAAGACCCGGAATCAATTGAGCAATCTATGCCGGAGTTAGCCGGGGCAGCCGGCGCTGGTGGGGCGGATGATGATTGGTACGAGTGAGGCATGAGAGCGGGATTTTGGGGAGTCCAAAGTGCGCTTTGGACTCCCCAAAGCTATTGTGCGCTTTGGACTCCCCAAAGTTATTGCTCGTTGACCACTGACAACATCTGCTCCAAGCGCTGACAAATAACCTGATTGATTTCGTCCATCGGGGCGCTGGCGTCGACAATGAGCCAGCGCCCCGGTTCGTTTTGGGCCATCTCCAGATAACCGGCCCGGACGCGCTGGTGAAAGGCTATTTCAAGCTGGTCCATGCGGTTCCACTCGCCCTCGCCGCTCACATTGGCCGCCGATTTGCGGCGCAAGCCTTCTTCCACCGGCACGTCCAGATAGATGGTTAAATCAGGCTTGAGGCCCTGCGTAGCAAACTTGGTAATCAGCCGCAGCGTTTCAAAATCTAACTGGCGGCCGTAGCCCTGATAGGCATAGGTGCTGTCGGCATAGCGGTCACACAAAACCATGCCGCCCTGGGCCAAATGGGGCAAGATCACCTGTTCCACCAATTGGGCCCGGCTGGCCGAATAGAGCAAAATTTCGGCCCTGGCCGACATCTCGGTGTTGTGGATGTCGTGCAGAACCTGCCGAATCTGGTCGCCGATAGCTGTCCCACCCGGTTCGCGGGTGCAGAGCACCTCATACCCCAGGCGGGTCAGATGAGCGGCAACCAGATTGATTTGGGTGCTTTTGCCGGAGCCATCGGGGCCTTCAAAGGTGATGAACAGGCTCAAGGGTTATCGACTCCCGGTCGGGGCATCCCGATAGATGCGGACGCGGCGGTAAGGTTCGCGGCCCAGGCTGTGGGAAACCAGATTGGCCTGCCGGGCCAGTTGATGCTGTTCGCGGCGAATGTTAGCGGTCTGCGGCGATAGTTCAATACTACGCGTGCCGGACAGGATTTTGCGGATGGCATCCTGCGTTTCGCGCATGGCCACCGAGGTAGGGTCAACATCCCGCTCGCTCAAAGTAAAAATATCGGCCAGGCAAGACTCCATCTGGATCACCGTATTGGAGCGGAGGACGTAGACCGGTTTGCCCAGGCGTTCGGCTTCGGTGATGGGCTGCGGGTGCTTGCGATAGTAGCTTTTGAGCGTCATCAGGATGTCGGTGTCGTCCAGGTCGTCCACCAGGGTGACGGGTACTCGCAGTGTGCGGGCGGCCTGGCGTAGCCGGTTTTGACCGATGCCGTAAGGGAAAATTTTGATGGGCTGGAGCGACTTGGTGTTTTCATAGTCAAGCATGCCGCTGGCCGCCATTTTGCCCCGAAAATCTCCGTAATCGCCGTTTTTACCCTTGGCCGCCGGTGCAAATTCGCGTGTCTCTCGGGCGGTAGCGATTGGCTGGGGCGGCGTTTCAATTTTAACCTCGCCGGCCTCATCACGATAGCGAATTTCGGGCAGCAGCGGTTTCTGACGCAGCAGGGTGTCCACGGCGCGGGCCACGTCGTGATGGACGGCAAAAGTCTGCCGATCCTGAATTTCAACCAGCACGTCAAAGGTAGGCGGCGCGCGCCGTTCCAGCACCGTTTTTTGGGTGCCGCGCCGCCGTGCTTCCTCGTCGGATAGAGTCACGCTGTCAATGCCGCCGACCAGGTCTGACAGAGTTGGGTTCATGAGCAGATTTTCCAGGCTCAGGCCGTGGGCCGTGCCGACCAGTTGGACGCCGCGCTCGGCAATGGTTCGGGCCGCTTCGGCTTCCAGTTGGCGGCCAATTTCATCGATGATGATGACTTCGGGCATGTGGTTTTCCACCGCCTCAATCATCACCTCGTGCTGCAAATTGGGCCGGGCCACCTGCATGCGCCGCGCTCGACCGATGGCCGGATGGGGAATGTCGCCATCACCGGCGATTTCATTGGAGGTGTCCACGATAATCACCCGCTTGGTTTCGGCCAGCACGCGGGCCGCTTCGCGCAGCAGAGTGGTTTTGCCCACGCCGGGCCGGCCCAGCAGCAGCAAACTCTGGCCGGATTCCAGAATGTCTTGCACGATATCCACGGTGCCGAACACGGCGCGGCCCACCCGGCAAGTTAGGCCAATCAGCTTGCCCTGCCGGTTGAGTATGCCGGAGATGCGGTGCAGGGTGCGCTAGATGCCGGCCCGGTTATCGCCCATGAACTTGCCGATACGTTCGGTGACATAGTCAATGTCGTCTTGAGAAATTTCACGCTCGCTCAAGATGACTTCGCGGTCGGTGTAGCGCGCTTCCGGCTGGCGGCCCAAATCCATAACAATTTCAATGAGCCGTTCGCCGTCGTTGGCTAGCTCTAACGCCTCTTTGATGTAAGGGGGCAAAACCCTTAATAAAGCTTCAAGATCATCCGTTATTCTTATTTGTTGAGGTAAACTGTTTACAGTTTCGATGTTAGGCCTCCACAATAATAAAACGTGGGTCAGGTAAGCGGGTAGCCGTATGCTGCGACCTGCTACACACGATGTGGTTACCTGTCACTTTAAAAAATTGACATAAAAATTCGATGTTCAGAGCGTTGGGTATACCGCTTTTTGAGCGCTGCTTGCGGTTGAGTCAACTCCAGGTGAGACATCACCGAGGTGGCCGCGCCTTCGGTGGGTGTTTGTTCCAGGGCCGAAATTAAGGCTGGCGAGGTTTTACGCATCCTTACGGCCATATGTTTGACTACCAGGGTCTGACTGGTCAGCGGTTTGAAACCTAACTCCGGTAAGACATGCCGCCAACCGGCTTCAAATTCTCTGAGGGCAAAATAAACAGGAAGTTGGGGTTGTAAATTGGTCAAACTTAAAGCAGCCTCACCCAACGCTTCGGCCTGGTCAAGCGCGTCGGGGTGGAGCAGGGTCCGTACCCAGTAGCCTCGCTTGCCGGAACGAATATGCAGCGCGCCTAATATTTCACCGTCCACCTCCCAGACATAACCATCGCGATGGCCCTGTTCGCCCCAGCGCGGGAGGGCTAAGGCCCATTGTCCCTGGGCCAACCCTTCTGCGTTTTGAACGGCCCGGGGGGCCAGGGTGGTGTACAATTTTTGTAAGCCCCAACCGTCGCTGGAATGCTGTGGCCGTAGGGTCAGGCTGGATTGAATGGCCGAGCGATTGATGGCCGGATCAAGTTGATAAATATCCTCCTGGCCATATTCCAGAAAGCCCACATGTTTAAATAGCTGTAGCTCCTCGCTCTTTATCGTCAGTCGGGCATAAATGCGTAAACTACCGCGCTCGGCTGTTTTAACGCACAGGTGGGCCAGCAGCCGCTGCCAGATGGCGTGGCTGCCATTGCCGGTGGTCAGTGCGGGAGACATAAAAACGACATCTCGCTCCGGGCGTCCGGGGCGTGCGCGCATCTGAGCCAAGCCCAAACTTTTTCCATTTTCATCTTGTTGGTCAAGTATGAAGGTTGAGGGACCCGCATGCGGTGCCAGAATGCTATCCAATAGCACCGAGCGCAAGGGGGAGCGGGGATGCGTCAATTGCTCTTCAATATCCAGAGGCGTCCCCACCCGCTGAAGGCGCGCCACAAGCCGTGAGTCGCGCAAATGAAAGGCTTTTATCAACGCTTAATTCTCAGCTAGCAATTAGCAATTTGCAATTAGCTTTGGTCAGTGAGTAAATAATTTCACCAATCATAGCCAGTCGCTATGATTAATTGTACCTTAGATAAGGGCGCTTGGCAAGTAAAAATTTTTTAACACTCTGAGAGTGGCCCAAAGTTTAAGCTTATATTCCCCTAATTGGGCTATTTATAGCATCGGACATAACCGACAACTTGTCGCCATTTAATAGGAACTCTTTGAGCGAAACAAATTTCTGAAATTGGTTGGAAGGTGTAAAATGACCCAAAATCTAACGACCCTTATCACCGTCTACCGCCAGCGCCAGCAGGAAGGATAACCAACAATGCCGGAACCCAAACCATTGCCAGTAGTGATTATTGCCTGCCAGGTATTTCAGGATCTACTGGAGCATTTTCTCCCCCCCGACTTGGCCGGCCAGATCACTTTTCTCGATTATGGGCTGCATATCGTTCCAAAAAAACTCAAGCTGACCGTCCAGGAGGTGATTGATGGCATTGACAGCCCCAGCCTGGTGGTCTTAGGCTATGGGCTGTGCGGCAACGGTCTGAACGGGATCAAAGCGGGCCAGCACACCCTGCTTATCCCCCGTACCGACGACTGCATCGCCATTCTGCTTGGCTCTTATCAGACCTACCAACGCGAATTCAAGGAGTCGCCCGGAACGTACTGGCTGAGCAAAGGCTGGCTGAAGTCGGGGACCAATCCGCTGGCTGAGTACGAGAAACTCGTCGAAACCTACGGCGAGGAGGACGCCAACTGGCTGATGGACCAGCAGTACCGGCATTACAAGCGGCTCACCCTGGTCGCCCACAACCAGGCCGACCTGGCTGAATTTCGCCCGCAGGCCCAGAAAGTGGCCGATTACTGCGGGCAGTGGGGTATGACCTACCACGAAATCCTGGGGTCAGAGGTCTACGTGCGCCGGTTGGTTGAAATTGCCGCCGACCTCAGCCAAGCCAACGACGACTTCTTGATCATCCCGCCCGGCGGTGAACTCAGCCAGGCTCAATTTATATGGGGGATGTGATGCCCATCGTAACCGTTATTTACGGCGAACAGCAGCAGGTTGTGGAAGTTTCGGCCGGGACGCTGGTGGGGGAGGCCGTGGTGGCCACCGGCCTCCCCCTGGAGCAGCCCTGCGCCGGGCGGGGCACCTGCGGCAAATGCAAGGTGCTCTTGGAGACCGGCGCCGCGCCGCCTGATGAAATCGAACGGGCTAACCTGACGACCGGCGAGCTGGCAGTGGGCAATCGTCTGGCCTGCCGGGCGCGGCTTATCGGCGAGGCGCAGGTAACACTCGCCCCCATCGTGGTTTACTCCAACAAAATCTTCCGGGCCAGCAATCGTTACAAACGCGACAAAGATGTGCCGCTGGGGCTGGCCGTTGACCTGGGATCAACCACGGTGGCGGCCTTTCTGACGATGTTGGACAACGGGGAAGTCGTCGCCGGGGGAGGCAGCCTGAACCAGCAAACGGTCTACGGCGCGGATGTCATTTCCCGGCTGGCCGCGGCCAGAAGTAATCCCGTCCACGCCGAACGGCTGCACAAATTAGCCCTGGCCTCGATCAACCAGGCCATCGACTCGCTCAAGCTGCCGGCCAAAGTTTGGCAGCGGGTTGAACGGGTGACGATTGTCTGCAACCCGGCCATGCATCACCTGCTGGCTCAATTTCCGGTGGACACACTGGCGGTGAAACCGTTTCAGCCCTACCACAGAGCCGCCATTCGGAATGCTGACGGCTTGACCGGTGGTATTTTTCCCTCGCAAACCCAGGTGCTGCTGCCGCCGCTTATTGGCGGCTTTGTTGGCTCGGATGCGCTGGCTTGCCTGGCTTACTTTGGCTTTGACCGGGCCACTGCGCCGCTGGCGGCAGTTGACCTGGGGACCAACGGTGAGGTCATGGTCACCGATGGCAGGCGTATCTTGACCGGCTCGACCGCCGCCGGGCCGGCCTTTGAGGGGGTTAACATCTCCTGTGGCAGCCGGGCGGTGGATGGAGCCATTGTCGAGGTGCAGCTCAACGGCAACGATTTTGTGTTTGAGACCATCGCCAACGAGCCGCCGGTGGGCTTGACCGGCTCAGGCTTGCTCAGCCTGACCCACCAATTGGTGGGAGCCGGCGTCATTGAACCGAGCGGGCGGATTTCGCCTGAACCGCCCCGGCTGGTCGAACGGGTGCATGTCCATCCTAAAGGGGCACGCTATGTCAGGCTCACCGAAGACGGCCAACTGGTCCTCAAACAATGGGACGTACGCGAACTGCAAAAGGCCAAAGCAGCCATCCGGGTCGCCATTGACCTTTTACTGAAAGAGCTTGGACTAAAACCGGCAGACCTGGAAAGGATCATTTTGACCGGCTCCTTTGGCGGACAACTTAACGTCGAGGCCGTGCTGGGGCTGGGCATGATCCCACCGGTGCGACCGGAGGCGGTGCAGCCTGTGGCCAATGGGGCCGGGTTGGGGGCAGCGCTGTTTCTGTCGGATGAGGGCTTTGCCCGCGGTGAACGGCTGGCGGTCCAGGCCGAACAGATTGACCTGGAGAAGCTGCCGGAGTTTACCGACCAATACGTGGCGATGATGGCTTTAGACCCCACCGGATTCATCTCCTAATCCCCAAAAATTCAAAGCTTTGATTTGACAAGAAAACCAATCTACATTATTCTACGCGGGTAGACAACGCGGGTAGAATCCTCATTTAAAATCACACACTCAATCCAAAACTCGGTGCAATAGCCGAGCATTTTTCTCCCTCTCTTCTCAGTGCTTCTGAGGTAACCGTCTTAAGTTGCCGCTTGCCGGAAATCGCCAGAGGAATCTATGGCCGAAAGAAAACAGGTTACTCGGAAAGAAGTAGCCGAACGCGCCGGGGTGTCGGTGGC
>CAZRYD010000219.1:0-11739 GCA_964604225.1 uncultured Caldilineaceae bacterium | reverse complement strand
CCCTCCGGCAGGTTGGTGATGTAGCCCTGGTTGGGCAAATTGACCGCCAAGTGATAATGATTGCCTGCCCCGGCCATGGCTTCGATCAGTTCCAGCGCGCCTTCACTGTCGGCATCGCGGAGTTGGTCAATGCCCATGTCGCCTTCGCCCATGCGGCCAATATCGCCGTGACCGTCGCGGCGCAGTTGATCCCACAGGTCCCATTCGTACAAACTCAGATCATATTTTCCCCACGGCTTCGTCAGCGGGTCGCTGACCCAGGGTAAATATTCGCACAAATGCTCGTCGCCGGGGATGGGAAACCTGTCAAACGCCTCATAAACCCGGCGGGTCAGCGGCTCGAACGACGGGTCGAGGGCAGCCCAACGCTCGACAAAGAGCGGATAGAGGTCTTCGCCGGTCTGCTTGTCGCGCACGTCCAGCATCCAGGTGAAGTGGTTGAGGCCGGCGGCTTTGATGTCAAAGCGGGCCAGGGCTTGCTCAGCCATGCGATGGGTTCCCGGAATGAAGGAGGGCGAAGCGTGGGTGCTGGTGAAACCCTCGGCAATTTCAAAGCCAAAATCCTGGGCCAGCGCCCGGCCGACCATAGCATAGCCCACCCCAATCTGGTGGCACAAGCCGACCACCTGAATGTCGCTGTAGCGGGCGACGGCGTCGCAGATGCGGATCATGGGGTTGGTGAAGTTGATGAACCAGGCCTCGGGGCAGGCCAGTCCTATGTCGCGCACAATCTCCAGCACCGGGCCGATGTTGCGGGCGGCGTGGGCAAAGCCGCCCGGTCCGCCGTTTTCGGCATAGGGCTGGCGCACACCATATTTCAGCGGAATCTCGTAATCCGACTGCCACAGCTTTTCACGGGGTGGCGCTTCGATAGCGGAGACGACGAATTCGGCGTCGGCGAGGGCGTCGACGTGGTGGGTGTGGGTGGTGATGGTCAGGTCGGCCTGCCACTCGTGGTTGAGGCGAGCGGCCAGGCGGCCAATCAGGGCCAGGGTCTCGGCATTGCGGTCTACCAGGGCCAGTTGGCTGCCCCGCAGTCGCTCGCTGCGCATCAAAGCGGCCACGGTATTCAGTCCAAAAATGGCGCTGCCCGCGCCGATAACAACAATTTTAGTGGGAAGCATAGGTGTTTCCTTTCAAGTAGATTTAGAAGGGGTAGTAGGGAGTAAGGAGTAGGGAGCAGGAAAAAACCCCTACTTCTTACTTCCTACTCCCTACTTCTGGAATTGTGGTAAAAACTCACGATGCACGGCCAGCATCTCGTTCAGAATCGCCTCAGCCTGAGAGATGCTGGTGATGACCGGGTCGAGCAATAAGGCTTGCCGGGCAGCATGGCGGTCGCCGTGCACGCCGGCTTCGACGACCCGATCAATGATGGCGGCCTGGGTGCGGCACATAGCCGCAATCGACTCCGGCAATGGACCCAGAGGCAAACCGTGCACGCCGGTAGCATCCACCATCGCCGGCACCTCGACAATAGCCCAATCCGGCAGGTTGGGGATGAGGCCGCCATTAGGCACATTGACCGACAATTCGTGCTGGTGGGTGTTGCCCACCATGCCGACAATAATCGGGATGGCTCGCTCGCCGGAGGGTTGGCGCAGCAGATCATCCTCCAAGCCCTGGCCACCGGCCCAGCCTTGCAAACGCCGCCAATTTTTAGCCCCCCAACGCTCAAAGTTAGCAAAGTCAAAACCCTCCAGCCCGCAATATTCCCAGGCATAGGCCAGGTACTCGCCGATGTGGTCGTCGGAGGGCAAGGGCCACAGGCCAAAGGTATCCATAAGATAATGGCTCAACTTGACGCCAAAATGATGGCCGTTGTCGTTGATGGCCTCGACCTTTTTCTCGGCTATGGCTCGTTTGAAGGCCGGGTACAGGTCCTCGCCGGTCGAGGTACGGCGCAGGTCGAGAATCCAACTGAAATGGTTCAGCCCGCCGGCTTTGGGATCAATCTCCTCCGGCGGCAGGTCAAGCACCTGGCCGATGGCAGCCTGGGCCATGCCGATACCGTGACACAGGCCGACAAAACGCAGGTGGGTGTAACGGCTGGCGGCCAGGCACAGGCGACCTTCCGGGTTGGTAAAATTCAACACCAGGGCGTCGGGACAAAGCCGTTCGATGTCGCGGCAGATGTCGAGCAGCAGCGGAATGTTGCGCATGGCGTGAAAGAGGCCGCCCGGCCCGCCATTTTCACCCAACACCTGTTTGACGCCGTGCTTGAGCGGAATTTGAAAGTCGAGCCGCCAGCGCTCGGTGCGCTTAACCGCCACCGAGACGATAACAAATTGCGCCCCCGGTAACGCCTCGGTCCGGTCCGTGGTGGCTTCGAGGCGGAAGGGCTGGCCCATGGCCTCGTTGAGGCGTTGGTAAACCTGGCTCATCACCTGCAAGGCCGGGGCGTTGACATCCACCAAGGCGATGGTGCTGCCACGCAGTTCTTCTCGCGCTATGAACAGGTCACGCAGCATACTGCTGCCAAAGTTAACACTACCCGCACCGATTAAAACGATTTTGGTCATAGTTTTACCCTTGCACCGACCCGCCGGTGATGCCACGAATAAACTGGCGTTGGAAGGCGATGTACATCACAATCGCCGGGATGGCCACCATCGTGGCTCCGGCGGCGACCAGGGGAATATTGGTCATCCGCTGGCCCTGGAAAAAGGCCAGGCCAAGCGGCAGGGTGCGCAGATTCTCGGTGGAGACCAGCACCAGCGCCAGTAAAAAGTCATTCCAGGTCCAGATGAAAAAAAGGACCATCATGCTGAGCATGGCCGGCTGGACCATCGGCAGCAGCACTCGCCACAGGGCGTCCCAACTGTTGCAGCCGTCTACGGTGGCCGCGTCCACCAAATCTTGCGGCACCTGGGCAAAAAAGCCGCGCATCCAGAACGTTCCAAACGAAACACTCAGGCCGATCTGGGGCAAAATTAAGGCCCAATAGGTATCCAGCAGCCCCATCCAGCGCAGGTTGTAATAGAGGGGGATAATCAGGGCTTCGAGGGGGACCATGAGGCCCAAGAGTAAGACGAAGAAGAGAATCCGGCTAAAAGGAAAGCGCATGCGTCCAAAAGCATAGCCGGTCATGACCGAGAGGAGGGAGGAGACGAGCACCACCGGCACGACGACAATAACGCTGCTCAGGGAATATTGCGAAAAGCGGCCCTGGTTCCAGGCTTCGGCATAGTTGGACCAGCGCCATACTTCGGGCAGGCTGAAGGCGCCGCGCACCAGTTCATCACGGCCTTTGAGGGCAGTCAAGGCGATGGTCACAAAAGGAATGATGGCCAGCAGCAGGAAGATGGTCAGCAAGAGATAAAGGGGAACTGTTTGCAAAGCACGTCGGGTCAATAAGCCCACGAACGGCGACTGACGACCGGCGACCGGCAGTTCCTGCTGGACCGTGTCAATTTGACTCATCTCAAGCCTCCTCCGCAGTTCGGCGCAGGGTCAGCACCAGATAGGAAACGAGAAGAATGACCACCGTCAGGACGACCGCAATAGCGGCGGCATAGCCGACCCGGTTGATGGTAAAGGCATTGCTGTAAATGTGCAGGGCCACCACCATCGTATTATTGCCCGGTCCGCCACGGGTGGTCACAAAGACCAGGTCAAAGATACGCAAGGCGGCAATCAAGGTGCTGACCAGCGCCACCGAGATTTCGCTGCGCAGGCCGGGTAGGGTGACGTACCAGAACTGCTGCCACTCGTTGGCTCCATCCAGCTTGGCCGCATCGTATAAAACCTCTTCGATGCGCTGGACCCCGGCAATAAACAAGACCATGCAAAAGCCATACTGCACCCAGGTGCCGATCACGCCCACCGCCGGCAAAGCCCAGACAAAGTCACCCAACCAGGGTCGTGCCCACTCACCCAAGCCGATGGCCTTAAGCGCCTGATTGAGCGGTCCAAACAGTGGATTATAAATCCAGCGCCAGACCACCCCCACCACTACCGCCGACATCACATAGGGCAGAAACAAACCAGCTCGAAAAAAGGTCAGCCCCCTTAGATTGCGGCGGGTCATTAATGCGGTCAGAAATAGGCCTAAAAAAATTGGAAAGAGCGTATAAAAAACGATAAAGAGCAGGTTGTTGCCCAGGGCAATTTGAAAAACTTGATCGTCCAGCAGCCGGGTATAATTGCTGAAACCGGCCAAGTGGGGAGTACTAAAACCATCCCAATCATAAAAACTGTAGCGCAGCGTATCCACAATCGGCCACAGCACAAAAACTGCATAAATAAGGAAGCCGGGCAGGATGTAGAGATAGGCCGTCCAGGGACGCTGGCCGGGTTTGTAACCGCCGGATGGAGCTTTGGGGGCCTGGAGCATGGGCTTCCATCTCCTAATAATCTTGGAAGGAAGAGGGATTTCTCCCTTCGGTCGAAATGACATACTTGAATAGCCAGGACTTACGCGGTTGGGTGCTCAAAACGCCGCTTCGATACGGCTAACGCCTACTCAGCATGCGTTTTGAGCAGTTCGCACCCTTCGATACGCCCTTTCAGGGCTACTCAGAATACTCACTGCGTAAGTCCTGATAGCTATAAAATTTGGGGGACTGAGTGATTTTGAGTTCCTCTCAGTCCCCCAAGTGCCTAAAGTTCTTATTTCTGCTCGGCCTGGAAAGCAGCGTAATCGGCTTGGAGTTTCTGGACAAACTCTTCCGGGGTAATCTGGCCGCCACCCAACTCTTGCAGAGCGGCGGTGATGGTGTCGTAGAAGGTCGGCGTGGCCCAATCCAGGTAATGGCCGATGCTGTTGGTCTTGACAAGCTGGTCCCAGGCGCTGATCATATCGGCGTAGAGCGTGCCGGCTTCCACGCTGGCCGGGTCTACCGGTACCACCGGCACCAGACCGGCCTGCTGCCACATTTCCATCGCCCGGTCGGACATCATCCAGTCAATATACTCGGCGGCCAAATCGGTGTTGGCCGAACCTTTACGAATAGCATAGGCTGTAGAGGTTCCGGCGACGACCAACTTGTTGGCCCCTTCGGTTTGGGCTGGGATCAAGAAGAAGCCCATTTTGTCGGCATTGGGGCCGGCCAGCAGATCACCACTAACCCATGTGCCGGTGATGAACATGGCGCCTTCACCGTTCGAGAAAAGTTGGAAGGCGTCATCATAGCCCACGCCGTTGAAATCCTGGGTGAAATAGCCTTTATCAGCCCATTCTTTGTATTTAGCTGCGGCTGCCACATTTTCTGGAATATCAAAGCTGACATTGCCCCGGCCATAGATAAAATTGTCCATATAGGTGGGGTCATTCAGATAGACATTTTCAATTTCGCCATAGGTATGGATGCCCGGCCAGCCGTCCAGTTCGCCAAACATAATCGGCGTCTCTCCCGCAGCTTTGAGCTTCTCCAGCGCAGCCTCGAATTCGGCAAAAGTCTTGGGCACTTCGACGCCGGCAGCGGCAAATTTATCTTTGTTGTAGAAAGCGCCGACAAACTCGGCGGTGGGGGCCATGCCGTAGAGATTGCCTTGGCCATAGGCTGAACCATCGCCAACCACACTGTTGCGGGCGGCCAGCGGCGGAGCCAGGCGTTTGGACCAACCGTATTTTTGCCAGTAGGGGGTTAGATCGGTCAGCAGGCCGGCGGCGACCAGAGCGACCATATCGGAACGGCCCTGGTTGATCTGGGCCACGTCTGGACCATCTTCGCCGCTCAGGGCCAGTTGGGCGGTAGCTTTCATATCGTCAAAGGATTTGACGGTGCGTTCGATGGTGACGCCGGGGTGGGCGGCCTCGAATTCTTTATCCAGGGTGTCAATCACCTGGCTGTCCACGTCGCGAGTCCAGATATCCCAGACTTTGAGCACAGTGGCCCCGGCTGGGGCAGCGCTGGCGCCCTGCCCCAGGCTGGCCTGGGCTTGCTCACCGCTGGGGATGCACAGCTTCCAGCCAATTTCGATGATGTCCACGTTGTCAATCTTGGCATAGCTGGCATCGGTGGTATTTTTGGTGTTGGTAGCGTCGGCGATGACCTGGTAGGCCAGCGGGTCGCCAAAAAATTTATCGGCCAGCTTCGACAGCCAGTCGTCGGCCTGGACCACAACATCGGATTGGCAGGTAACCGCATCCTGAGCCAGGATGGCGGTGGGGGTCAGCGTTAATACCAATGTTAACAGCAATAAAATGTTTAAAGTCTTCTTCATTGAACTCCTCCATTGAATTGATTTTGGATTTGGATTTTCGATTTTAGATGGACTCGAGTGTCGTTTTCACCTCCTGGATTGATTGTTTATTTGTTTGTAACGGAGTCCAAAGCAAGCTTTGGACGCCAGATTAGCCACTGGACAGTCCTAACTCACAAATATTCATCACCGTAATGGCCGGTGATTGGGTTGGAGCGAGCCGAGGGAACCTGGGGCAGCCAGCAAGGGTCTTGATAAATGGGTTTGACCGCCTGCCAGTTGGCCGGCTTGACCACCCTCACGCAGGTCAATAACGGCTGGCCGGGATCACTAAAAGCCAACTCCTGGTCGGTCAGTTCTTCGGCAGGCAAGTTAAGCAAAAAGGCCATGCGGGTGAAAAGGTTGCCGTAGACTTCCATGTGATAGTCAGCTTGGCTTAACTCAAGCCGGTGCAGGATATTGGCCACCTGCAGGGGGGTGAACATCCAGTACATGTATAGGGGTGCGCCGGTGCCCATATCCAGACCCCGGTACAGATAATAATCCACACAGGCGAAATTGACAAGCAACACGCCGCCCGGCTTCAGCAGCCGAATAGCGTGATACAGCGCCGCCTCAACATCATAAATGACCGGCATGCTGAACTGATTGATAAAACAGTCATAGGTATCGGCGGGCGCGTGATCGGCCCGGCTCAGGTCGGCCACAATGGCGACTTCCGGGCTGTGGGCGGTGATATCAATAGCCTCGGCCTGAGTGAGAGCCTGGCCGCCGTAGCGCCGTAAAGTGCTCGTCTCGCCGATTTCCAGCCCACGCCCGCGGATATCAGCCCGATGTTTGCTCAGAAACTGATCCCAATAATAACGAACCACCTGAGTCCTATCGTTTAAGCGGCCATTGTCCAGCGGGCGCAGCCGCCGAAATTGCATCGCCCGCAGGTGCCGGATAATCGGCCAGCGAAGGAGAAGATGACGCGAGGAGACGAGGAGGCGCAGCAAGTCAAATTTCATAGTTGCTTAACCCCTCATCTCCCTGTCGCTTCGTTTCTTTGTCTCCCTGCCTTATCACGGCTGCCGCCGCGCCGATAAGTCCAGCATCCGGGCCAAGCGCCGCTGGCAGGATGGGCAGTTCGCGGGTGGCATCACTCCAGATGTGGGCGCGGGTCGAGGCAATAAAGCTGTCCCAATACAAGCCGCCGGCCAGCCCCAGACCACCGCCTACAATCACTGCTTCGGGGTCAAGCACATTGACCAGCCAACCGACGCTGTTGCCCAACGCCTCGCCCGCCGTCCGCACTATTTCAATAGCTTTCGAGTCGCCGGTCGTCACGGCAGCCAACACTGCCTGTCCCATAGTAGCCCCCCGTTGATAGCGGGCCGCCAGCGCCGGACCGGAGGCAAACTCTTCCAGTATCTGCTCCGTGACTGTACCACAAACAGGGCAAAGGCTGGTCAGCGGGCTGGAGGCTAGGATCAGGGCGTTACCCCGTGCGCCCGGATAGGGGCGCCCCTCCAAAACCAGGCATGAACTGATACCCGTGCCGACGGTGATATAGACAAATGATTTGAAGCCTTGCCCCGCGCCAAACGTTGCTTCGGCCAGTGCATGCGCTCGCACATCCGACTCAACTACTGTTGGGGTCAACCGGGCAAAAGCGTTTCGGATGGACAGACCACGCCAGGCGACGGTATGGCCGCTGGTGATATTGCCCTGCAAATCTACCAACTCGCATACACCCAAACCCATACCGGAGACAGCCAATTTCATCTGATTCGCTTCAGCCAGCAGCGCGTCGGCCAGATTGAGTGCATCGCCCAGTACAGCCTCACCCCCTCGCTGGGAATGGGTGGGAATCGTCTGTTTGACCAAGATGCGTCCCGCCGGAAATTCCACCAACCCTCCGGCAATTTTGGTCCCGCCCAGATCAAGGCCGATGGCGTAAGTTTGAGTACTCAATCTGACATTATCTGCCGACATCAAACTAACTTTCGTCTGTGTCATCTGTGGACGCTCAATAACTCGGTGCAACGCCAAAAAGGAAACTGACCGGCTGGCCGGAGATATTGTAATATTGGTGCGGTACACCCTGGGGAATGTAGAAACCATCGCCGGGTTTGAGTTCAAACCAGCGCTGGCCGTCGTTCTCTGGGATATGCACATTAAGGTGGCCGTCTAACAGATACAGACTCTCATCGCCTTGATGAAGCTGGGCATCACTTTTTTGGCCGGGCAAAAGCTGTATTTTACCTACCGTTAAATGCTCCGTTGAGGCCAGCAGCCCTACCAAAACCTGCTGAGTTTGCCCCTCCAATCCCCATAAAACATCCTGTTCACGCACAATCTGGATGGTAAACTTGCGCCGGGCTTCCATCAGAGCCATCGGCCAGTTGCCCAACCATTCCTCCTGAATATATTTTGAGACAGCCAAATTGGGTTTGGTACGAGCATAAGCCCCCGAAGTACCCTGGGCAGGCGGTGGGGCAAAAATTTCCAACACGCGCAGCGGCTCGGTACTGTGATTAAAAGCGTGGTGCCAGGTGTCGCGCCGAAAAAAGGCTGCTTCCCCCGGGAGCAAACGATGCACCTCGCCCGTCTCCGGGTTGCTCAAGACCATCACCCCGCTGAGCACGTACAGCACCTCGTCGGCGGCAAAAATGGTGCGATAGGCGTCGGAATGGCGAAAGGCCCCACCTGGCGGCAGGCCAAAAACCAGTTGATGAATCTTATCGCTGGACACATAGATCCAGTCGGCCACCTCGCCCGCTACTTTGTCGCCCCATAAGTGGCGTGTGACTGCTTCGTAGGGAATGTGGGCTGGCCCGGTAAAAGTGGGACGGGGAGATGAGGCGTAACCCATGCTTCCATTTCTCCTTTCAAAGAGGTAAACTCAAGGAGTCCTAAAGTAAATTTTGAACTCCTTGAGCAAGTTGGGCTATTAATAGCTCCTATCGTGAACCAGTTGGGCGGCTTCAGCCTCAAGCACCGGGTCAAAAACAGGCGGCTTGAAGGTGCTTTCAATCAACTTGGCCTGTCCATCGCGGCCTGACTCCTGTGCTCTAAGCATGATTTCGAGGACGTGATAGGCGTGCTCCGGGGTATTCAGCGGCGGCGTCTGCTGTTGAATACATTCCACCAGGTGGCGCAACCCATCCGTCCAGGGCCAGGCCGGATCGGTTTCTTCAAAAATCTGCCAGGCGCCAACTTCATTCTGCCATAATTCGTAGCCTTCAGGGTCCCAATCGTCGCCCATCATTTGTATCGTCCCGGTGCTGCCGTACAGTTCAATCGCCGGGCAGTGATATTTTTGGATGGTGAAGCCAGTGGTAACCACCGCAAAAACCGACTCGCCAAAATCCAGCAGCACGTGGGCGTTATCTTCCACTTCAACTCGCATCATCTGGCCTTCCACCAACCGCTCAGGGATGGCCGCGCCGGTCATGGCCATAACCCGCTTGACCGGCCCCAGCAGCCCGGTCAGGCTGGTCACATTATAAACGCCCAGATCAAACAGCGCCCCGCCGCCGGGCCGGTAAAACCACTGTCCCCATGATGGCCCGGCCCAGCCATACAACGCCCGCGCCGACAGCACTTGACCAATATCGCCCCGGCGAAGGCGCTGCCACATGACCCGGTAAGTAGGGCTGAGAATAATGTGAGGCGCACACATCAAATAGCCAGGGCTGCGTTTAGCCAATTCGACCAGTTCAGCCGCCTCCGGCAGGGTCACGGCCATCGGCTTTTCCACTAAAACGTGCTTGCCGGCTTCCAGGGCTGCTCGAGCCAAGGGTCCATGCTCCAGCATGGAGGTCAGCACCATGACTAAATCAACTTCATCCGATTCAATAATCTGGCGAAAATCAGTCGTGAAGTTGGTGATCCCAAAGTTTTCTCGGATAAAGGAACCCCTGGCTTCATTTTTATCACAGGCAGCCACCACTTCCACCAGCCCACGACAGTGCAGCCGTTCGATAATAGACATATACGGGCGGGCCATTACGTTGCCACAACCAATGATACCAATTTTTACAGGTTGAGTCATTGTCTTCTCCGGGTTAAGAATTGTTATTTACGCCAGCACCACACTCACCCGTGATGTGCCAGGCATTTCGTAAACACCAACATCCCGCTGGCTTTCAAACTCAAATTTAAAGCGGTCGCCGCGATAAATCGCTTTGACGTACTCGACCGGGCGATCCTGGTCAAGGTAGGTGACGCCTTCGAGCAGGATCATCGGCATGCCGGGTTCAAGGCCAAACAACTGCGCTTCGTAGTCATTGGCGATAGTCGCTTCAAGCGTCTGCCGGATTTGTTTGGGGTGCAAGCCATAACCTTGCTCCAATAAGGCGTAGAAGGATTGGGTGGACAAATCTTCTTTTTCCAGACCGGGGCACAGCGCCGCCGGTACAAATATTGTTTCCAGCAGCAGCGGCATCTCCGCCGACAAGCGCAGGCGGGCAATCTTGACCGCTGGCTCGTCGGGTTTCAGGTTTAATTTCGTAACCACCCGTAGCGGCGGGGTCACAATAGCCTGTTCCAACACCCGCGAGGTGGCCGACCCGCCCTGGCGCATCATCTCCTCGGTAAAACTGAGCAGGTGCAGGGCATCGTGGGCTAATTTTGGTTCGGCCACAAAGGTACCTACACCCGGTTTGACCACCAACACCCCCTCTCGCACCAAATAGGCCACCGCCTGGCGGGCTGTCATGCGGCTGATACCGGCTTGCTCGCTTAGCTCTCGCTCTGAGGGGAGTTGAGCGCCCGGTTTTAGCTCACCCGTTTGAATCCGCTCACGGATGCGTTCAGCCAGTTGATAGTACAAAGGGACAGGATGTCGTTTGTCGAGAGTCAATAGTTTCCACCCTAGAGGTCTAGACCACGGCGATTGTAATATAAAAATTCTTTGGCGTCAAATCAGATATTGAGCCAAAAATCTCTTGACAAAACCCTCACAAACTGCTATAGTGCACCTCAATGGTTAGGGAGTAGCCACCCATCCTAATGGGCCGGCCAGTCGTCAATACGGAGCTATGCTCCCGGCTGGTCGTAAGTGTGAAACACTACTGGCGAGACTACCACGACATAGTGCCGTGGGTGTCTCGCTTTTTATTTGCCACGGTCTAATTAAAACAAGGAGTGTAAAATTATGGACACAATTTGGCTTTGGGTGGGCTTCAATTTATTTGTACTGGCGCTGCTGGCTCTCGATCTGGGTGTGTTTCACCGCCACGCCCATGCCGTTTCGGTGAAAGAAGCCACTATTTGGAGCGTGGTTTGGATTGCCTTATCTCTGGTTTTTAACGTCTTGCTCTACTTCTTTTGGGATGTTATTTCTCCAGCGAGTGAGTATTCCAACGCTGAAGCCGGCCTGGCCTTTTTCACCGGCTACCTGATCGAGAAATCGCTCAGCGTAGACAATATCTTTGTCTTTGTCCTCATCTTTACCTATTTTGCCGTGCCGGCCTTATACCAGCACCGCGTCCTTTTCTGGGGCATCATCGGCGCGCTGATAATGCGCGGCATCCTTATCGCCGTCGGCGCGGCCCTGCTGCACGAGTTCCACTGGATTATCTACATTTTCGGCGGCTTCCTGAT
>CAZRYD010000218.1:2605-11761 GCA_964604225.1 uncultured Caldilineaceae bacterium | reverse complement strand
TTGGACGCCTGGGTTGGTCAAAAGAGTGGTATCAATCATTACCCGGATTACCTATGATGGGTTTAACTAACAAAATCAGGTGGGCGTAAGCGAACAGCCAGATCACGCAACTGGCTGAAGCTAATGGGTTTAATCAGAACCAGGTCAGCCTCTGTTTGTAATGTGTCAGCCATAACCGGGTCGGCGGTAGCGACAATAACTCTGGTTTGCGTGAGCCGTGCATCCGTGCGAATGTGACGAAGAATGGCGTCGCCGGAGATGTGAGGCAGGTGTAAATCCAAGACTACTACTACGGGTTGGACCTGGGCCAGGCGAGTCAGGGCTACTTGACCATCGCGGATAACTTCGGTTTCAAACCCGGCCGCTTGCAGAGCTTGGGCAAAGATAACCGATAGGTCCGGATCATCCTCGACCACAAAAGCCAATCCGTGTTTCATGCCACAGTCTCCTGGACCTCAACTAAGGGTAGCAAGACAAGAAAAGTACTGCCGTTTTCTGGATTATTGACCACCTCAATCTGTCCTCCCATTAGTGTAACCAATTCTTTCACAATAGACAAACCCAGGCCAAAGCCGCTATAACGTCGCGTGGCCGTGCCATCGACCTGCCAAAAAGCATCAAAGAGATGAGGATAGGCTTCAGGGGGAACGCCGGGGCCGGTATCGACCACCTGGATGGCCCAATGGGTCTCATCAGGCCGAAAAATATGCAAATGTACTGAGCCTTGCTCGGTAAATTTAATGGCGTTGCCTACCAGATTGGTGACCACTTGCTGTAAGCGCAGCACATCACCGGAAAGTCGGGTTGGTACATCGGCCTCTATTTGGCCGGTGAGCTGCAAGTCTTTTTTCTCGGCTAAAACCCTCATGGTAGCGAGGGTGTGCTCAAGGAGGCTGGCCGGGCTAAAAGAAGTGACAATCAAATTTAGGTTGCCGGCTTCCAATTGGGCCTGATCCAACAACTCATTGACCATGTGGGTAAGATGGGTTGTACTATTCATAATTTTTTGGGCAACATCGTGCTGTTTTTCAGAGAGCGCCCCATAGACGCCCTCTTTTAACATATCCATATAACCCAAAATGGCATTGAGCGGCGTGCGCAAATCGTGGCTGACGTTGGCCACAAGTTGGCTTTTTAAACGACTCGCCTCAAGCGCAGCCGCGTGGGCCTGGGCCAATTCTGCCTCGGCCCGTTTGCGTTCGGTAATATCACTAACGACCCCATAAACAACTATACTTTGGCGAGTCTCATCTTTTTCCACCTGGGCGCTATCGCGCACCCAAATGATTTCGCCATTGGCTCGCACCAAACGGTATTCAAGCTGGCTGTTTTTACCCTCGGCCAGACGGGTGGCCTGCTCTGCCGCTGCGGCCCGGTCTTCGGGATGGATAACCGTAGTAGGCCAGAAACTCCAATCATTGGCAAATTTTTCGTAGGGGTAGCCGGTCATCACTTCGACATGAGGCGATAGATACAGATTATGATGGTCAGCAGCTTGAGAAATTTCAGTCACATAAATATGATCGCTAATGGAGGAGACCAGTTGGCGAAAGCGCTGTTCGCTTTGGCGCAAGGCTTCTTCGATCTGTTGACGCTCTTCTATTTCCTGCTTTAACAATCGATTCGATTCTGACAACTCAACAGTACGTTCCTTTACCCGCACTTCCAATTGATCGTGTGCCTGGCGTAGCGCCTCTTGAGATTGCCCCAAGGTAGCCAGCATCTGATTAATATCTTTAGCCAGATTTGCTAACTCGTCGTCGCCCGAAACCTTAACCCGCTCCGACGAGTTTCCGCTAGCGGCAATACGACTGACACTCTGGTTGAGTTGGGTTAAGCGCGACAGGACTCCTCGTTCCAAAAGCAACAGGGTGACCAGGCCAAAAACTAAGCCACTAATCAGAAACGAAATAATGAAATAAGATAGACTGGCCTGGCCCTGTTGGTAAACCGCTCGTGGCAGCTCTACTTTTAATAACAGAGCTGGCTGTCCATAGACATCCTCCATGATTTTATAGCCGGCGATTTGCTGTTGACTTAAGGGACGAACGAAAATAGGGGTTTCTTTCGATAAAGCGGTCCGAGCGGCCTGAAAATCTGGCGGTAATTGGGCCTCGTCAAAGCGCTGGATGGAGATGGCTAAGCGGGTGGCTTGGGCCAGATTCTCAATTTCGGTAGCGTCCAAATAGCGACCCACTACCAAGGTCCCTTTGATGGGGCCTTCGTAGTTGCTGGTCAGAATGGGGCGCGAGGCAAAGAGCAAGGGCGCCTCCGGCAAGGGTATTATCCCCGTTAGTTTATCCTCCAGAGTAATGTGATTTAAAATTAACTTGTTACTGACCAGATAATTTTGTAAGCTTGGGGGAAGATCCATAACCGTTGCGGTTTGCAAGTCAAAGGCTTTGCCAATAACCAACTGATCGGACTCATCGAAAAACAACATGAAATTAAGCTTGAGATTGACCATGGTTGAGTCCACTAAATTACTCTCAACAAACTGCTCATTTCGGTCTTGAACAAAAGTGTAAGTATCATCCCATGGGGCCCAATCACCGGCAATACTATCAAGCCTGGTAAATTGATCCTGTAGCGCAGCCGAAGCTCGTTCCACATTTTGGCGCACATCCCGTTCTTCCAAGTCTGTAAAACTGTTTAAGAGGATGGTCTGGGAGATAAAAAATAATAACGTCACCAGGCCCACCACGGTCACGCTGATAGTGAGGAGAGTTTTTTGTCGCAGGGTCATATCTTTATCCCTTTTCGGGTTATAACTCTCTAGCTAACGACAAACGCAACTGTTTAGCCAGCTCGTGCAACTGGATAAAACCAAAAGGCTTTAGCAAAACAAAATCTGCTTCTTGCTTAAGATTTTCAGCTTTTATCAGGTCAGCCGTGGCCAAGATTACTTGAGTTTTAGCCAAGCGTGGATCAGTGCGAATGTGGCGTAGAATTGTCTCACCTGAAATATAAGGTAAATGCAAATCTAAGAGGACGATCGCTGGCGTAACCAAAGCCAGCCGTTCCAGAGCATTATGACCATCCTGAATAATTTCGATTTCAAACTCGGCCCGTTCTAAAGCTACTCTGAAGACCTCGGTCACAAGTTCGTTGTCTTCGATAATTAAGGCCAAGGGGTTTTTAACTGTCGATAACTCGGTCATGTTGATTTCTCCTGGGTAAGTTGTAGAGGGAATAGAACAAGAAAGGTACTGCCTTCTCCTACTTTGCTCTTTAAGGTAATCTGTCCACCCATGAGGGTGGTTAATTGCTTGACAATAGATAGCCCCAACCCAGCGCCGCCGTGTTGCCTGGTTATCGAGCCATCTACCTGCCGAAACGGCTCAAAGATGTAGGCTTGGGCCTCAGGTGGAATGCCGGAACCGGTATCGGAAACTCGCAGGGCCCAATGGGTCGGGTCGGGCTGGTAAAAACACACCTGAATTGTGCCGGTTTTGGTGAATTTGATGGCATTGCTGACCAGATTGACCAGGATTTGTTGCACCCGGCAGGGATCGCTGACCAGAGTGGCGGGCATATCGGGGGCGATGGTGGTGGTCAAGGTCAATCCTTTGTTCTGGGCCAGCACGGCCATTTTTGATAAAGCCTCCTCAACCACGTCTCTCAGGACGAAAGGGCTGAGGTTGAGTTTTAATTTGCCGGCGTCCAGTTGAGCCTGATTGAGCAATTCATTCACCAGGCTGGTCAAGAAATGGGTGCTTTGAATAACTTCTGTGGTTATCTCCCGTTGTTTATCAGAAAGGGGGCCATATACGCCAAAGTTTAACATTTCAGTGAAGCCTAAGATGGCGCCGAGGGGAGTGCGGAGTTCGTGGCTGACCTTGGCCAGGAGTTCAGACTTTAAGCGGCTGGCTGCCAGGGCCTGGTCACGGGCCTGGGCCAGTTCTTGAGTGCGCTCGCTCACGCGCTGTTCTAATAGATCCCGTTGCCCCTCCACCTGGCTAACGGCTAACCGTTCCCGTTTCCAGGCAGTTTCGAAGTCACGAAGGAGAGCGTATAAAGCGGCCATCACCAAACCGGCGCTCAACAGAAAATCAACGCAAAGAAAGAGTACGGTTTCCATACTGAGCGCGCCAGAATACAGCTCACTGCTAAAGCCCGGCTTAAATTGGCCTGTGCTGATTTGCCAACCAATGCCGGCCACGGTGGCGACACTCAAACTGAGCGCCCCCAGCCCTACCCGTGCGCCGAGGAGCATAATCGCTGACACGGCAAAACTAAAAAGAAATATCCGGCTATCCTCACCCGGGCCGTAGTCAACCAGATCGAGCACACCGATACCATAGGCAATGAGCAGAAATAGGCTCGCTCTCAGCCGATAATCAATCCGGCGGTTAATAGCGATGATCGAAATTGTGCCAAGAGAAGCGACATAAATGGAAATCGAAAGCCATTGTTCATATCTAACTAATCCCGGCAGACCGCTAAATAAAGTTATCAAACCCAGCACAGTCGAGGCTCGGAGTATAGCCGTCAGGATACGCTCGCGTCCCTGGGTTAGAATGAGGCTAGAATCTTTAGCGGTGATCAGATCAGCTTGAAGCGGCGGAATAAAGAAATTAAGAATTTGGGCAAAATAAGTGGGCTTACCGTGGGGCAAGTCATCTGGTTGATGATCAGTTTCAATAAAAGGGTCGGGTTGTGGGGCTGTCATAAAGCGATTAAACTGGTTATGCAAAATAGCGCAGAAGCTTAAACATCAGCTAAAGTAAGACGGACTTGTTTGGCTAACTCATGTAACTGGATAAAGCCAAAAGGCTTAACCAGGACAAAATCGGCTTCACTGCCGAGGGTTTCAGCCCTCAACAAGTCAGCCGTGGCTAAGATCACTTGAGTCTTAGCCAGGCGTGGCTCCGTGCGAATGTGGCGTAAGATGACCTCGCCTGAAACATGGGGCAAATGCATATCTAAGAGCACGATTGCCGGGGTGACCACCGCCAGGCGATCCAAAGCGGTACGGCCATCTCGAATGAGTTCGATTTCGAAGTGAGCCTGCTCTATAGCTACTTTGAAGACCTCTGCGACGGCCTCGTTGTCTTCTATGATGAGGGCCAATGGATTCTTACCCCCTGGCAATTTTGTCATGGTGATTTCTCCAGTATAAGGTGTAAAGGGAATAGAACCGTAAAGGTACTGCCTTCGCCCGCCTTGCTTTCTAAGGTAATCTGGCCGCCCATCAGAGCGGTCAATTGCTTAACAATCGATAAACCCAACCCCGCCCCGCCGTGTTCTCGGGTCATAGAGCCGTCTACCTGGGCGAAAGGCTCAAAAATATAGGCTTGAGCTTCAACCGGAATACCTGCTCCTGTATCGGAGACTCGTAAAGCCCAATGGGTCGGGTCCGGTTGGTAAAGACGGACCTGCACGGCGCCGGTTTCGGTGAATTTGATGGCGTTGTTGACCAGTCTGATCAAAATCTGCCGTGTGCGGGCCGGATCACCGATCACGCTGGTCGGTATATCAGCGGCGATGTGAGTGGCCAGGCGTAAGCCTTTGGTCTCAGCCAATACCTTCATTTTAGAGAGGGTCTCTTCAACGAGGTCTGTAGGAGCAAAGGGGCTAAGGTTGAGCTTTAATTTGCCCGCGTCGAGATGAGCCTGATCGAGTAATTCATTAACCAGGCTGGTCAGGTAACGAGTACTATCGATAACTTCTGCGGTTACCTCCCGCTGCTTATCGGTGAGGGGGCCATACACGCCAAGTTCCAACATTTCGGTGAAGCCCAGAATCGCACCCAGAGGGGTCCGCAATTCGTGGCTTACCTTGGCCAGCAGCTCGGTCTTCAAGCGGCTGGCTGCCAGGGCCTCATCGCGCGCCAGGGCCAGGGCCTCTTCGGCCTGCTTACGCTCGGTGATGTCTCGCAAAACAATCAAGCGTCCGGTGAGACGCTGCCGGCGGTCATACAGAGGTGAGATGCGCATATCAAAATAGCGTCGAGCCTGACCTGTGCCGCTGACAATCTCGGCCTGCCCTTCAGTCACATGGCGATACTTTACCATAAATTCAGACCAACTGGACAGTTCTTGGGTAATCGTTTTCCCAATGGTCTTGCTTTTATCGTGACCAATAATCTGGTGGGCGGCTGGATTGAGATCTATAATCCGGTTTTGCCCATCCAGCACAATTACGCCATCGCTCATACCCTCAACCACAGCCCGGCGAGCGATGGGCACAATATCAAATAACCGAAAGAAAAAGAGATTCCAACCAAAAGCCATCCCGGATAGGGTAAAGGCGAAAGGCGTCAGGTCGAGATTCGGCACAGGGGCCAGGCCAAGCAGATAGAGACTATTGCCGAGCCATGGCGCTAACAGACCAATCAACAAAAGACCGGCTTGCCGGCGGTAAAGGTGAGGAAAACTGATAACTACCCTGAGGATGACGATGGTTCCACCCAGCAGCGCCAGATAAGAATAGACCAGGTGAACCCAAAACCAGGGGCCATGACTGACTTCCAGCGCTGGAAACGGACCGTTGGTAACCACGCTGGTGCGACGCCAGATGAGGCCATGGGCTTCATTGGTCCAGACGAGTAACAGGGTAATCAAAGGGACAATGGCCGCTAGAGTTAACGTACGGCGGGTGAGCCACTTTCGTTGATTGGTGAATTGAAGAGCAAAGGCCAACCAGGCTAGGGGGCATGTAACGATACCGACGTACTCAACCTTGGACCAAAAGATTTTGGCGGCTAGATCGGTCCCTCCCACTTCTAGAGCGTAGCCCAGCGACCATTCAGCGACAATGAGCATTAATAAGGCAAATGTGGTCGCAGCAGGGGCAGAAGAACGGCGTCGCCAGGCATACAAAGTAAGGGCAACGGAGATGGCGGCGGCTATAAGAAGAGGTGTGAGGTAAGGGGTGTAGTGCCAGTGCATTATTATCCTGTAATCGTGCAGCTCGAATCAATCGCTTATTCGGAGCGCGTAAGCTCTGGTTTTATTGTAAACAAAAACCGGAGCAATGTCTAGAGGATAGGAGTACTTTGATTAGCTCGACCCCTCCGAACGATTTTTGGAGGGTATTCAGGGCAGGGTGATCAACCAGATATTGTTATCGGTGCTGCTGACAAAAATGACCTGCCGGCCATCCGGCGATACTTCCCAATCGCCGTTGGAGATAGAAAAGGGGAGCGAGGCGGGGTCGGTCAGGGGCTGCAACTGGCCCGTGGCGGCCTCAATGGCCCACAACTGCATGCTGGCCTCGTCCGGCAGCCGCATAGGGATATAAAGGAGGGTGTCGTCATCACGCCAGGCGTAAGCGCCAAAGCGGGGAATCTCCAATTGGCGCTGGGTCGCGCCATCGGCGCTGATGACCCATAAGCCGTTTTCCGCCGGATCATCGGCAAAGGAGAGAAAGAAAGCAATCCAACTACCCCCCGTCGAAATCTCGCCGCCGCGCAGTCGCTTGTGGCTGAACAGATTGCTCCGGCGCTCATTGACCAGATCGTAGACAAACAAGGTTTGTTTTTCGTCGTTGGGGGTATCCCGGCCAATCAGCAATATACGCTCACCATCGGGGAACCAGCCGGTCAGGCCGCCGCCGTACAGCGACAAGACCAAACGGGCGTTGCCGCCATTGAGGTCAGCCAGCCAGATGTCGCTTTGTCGCCGGTCGTAGGGGCCTTCGCGATCCGTAGCCACCCAGATAATTTGGCTGGAATCGGGCGAGAAATAGGGTCGATTGCCGCCCGTGTTGACGGTCCAACTTTCGCCGGTGGCTTCATTGCTAAAACGAGCCAGGTCGCCCGCCAGCGTGGCTACAATTGTCTGCTCCCCATTCCGAAAACCGATGACCTGGTTGACCAGCTCTGGTGTGGACTGTGGGTTGGTAATATCCACGCCGTAGATGCCGGTGGGCGCGTCGGGGCCGGGTTTGTCAATAAACAACACCTGCTGGCTGCTGGCTGAGAAAGCGGGCTGGACACAGCAGCCGCCGCTGGTCAACTGGCGCAGCGACGGGGCGGGCGTCGGCGAGGGTGAGGGAGTGAGGGTGACGGTAGGCGTTGGCGTAGGTGTGTCGGTTGGCAAGGCCGTGGCTGTGGGCAGCTCTGGCACAGTTGAAGGAATTTCAGCCTGACTTGTTTCCAAAGGCGCCGGGACTTCAGGCGAAGAGTCGGCTGTGGCTGTCCCAACGGCAATGTTGGTAGTTTCGGCAGGTTGAGTTGCTGCCGAGGAGCCGGTACAGGCGGTCAGAGTGATGAGCCAGAAAAGCGCCAGGGTAGCCAGCAGGGGAGCAGAGGAGCAGAGGAGCATGGGTGAGGGCTGGGGTATGCTCCCCAGGTCCTCTTTTTTTCTGCGGTCTGCGGTCTGTGGTCTGCGGTCGTGTCGAAGACGCATTAACGTCCTCCCGGCTCGGGCGGCCAGGGTTCGGCAAATTCGTTGAGCAGTGCGCCGCCGAAAAGAACCGTCGGCTGATCGTGGATAGTTTGCCACTGCCGGGGATTGGTCAGGTCGCGCTCAAAGCCGCGACTGAAGCCACCGATCAAGGCCAGGCTGTCCCAATCGGCCTGGATGAGCGGTACCGGATTATAGGCTTTGTTGTGATAGTTGTTGCGAATCTCCAAATGCAAATGGGGGGCAGAGCGGCAGGTGCCGAAGGAGTCGCCGGAGAGGGCGATGACCTCGCCCTGCTTGACCGGCTGGCCGGGCGTCAATTGGGGGGTCTCCAGCAAATGGCCGTAAAAGGAACTGTAACCGTTGGGATGATCTATCATCAGGCTGTGAGGCGGCGAGCCGTGCGTGTCTATTTCACTGACAAGGCCGTCACCGATAGCGACAATCTCCGTGCCGCATGGGGCGCTAAAATCCAGGCCAAAATGGAGCCCCTGCCCGGCCTGATAAAAAATGGTGCGTTGGACGTAAGCCCCGACGGTATTGCCATAGGGCTGGCCTAACAGCCAGGTGTCGGGGCCGGGCGGGCTGGCAAAGGGCAGGGTAAAGGGCGGCGGTACCAGCGGCTGGTCGGGTGGTTCGACTGCCGGAAGGCCGGCGTGATTGACGCTCGTCCCGTCCTGAGCGTCCAGGTGGGGTGCGGTCAGGAATAGCAAGGTCAGCAGCGCTGCCGACAAGGCCAGGCGGAAGGCTGAAGCTTGAAGGCTGAAAGCTGAAAGGATTTTCGCCATTCGCTTATTCGCCATTC
>CAZRYD010000218.1:0-2505 GCA_964604225.1 uncultured Caldilineaceae bacterium | reverse complement strand
TTCGCCATTCGCTTATTCGCCATTCTTCATGCGCTGTTTGATTTGCTGCACGACGTTTTGCAACGCCTCCAGCGGCTGGGCCCCGGAGATGAGATATTTTTGCTCGATGAGGGTGGCCGGGACGCCTTGTAAGCCGTAGGCCTGGGCTTGCCTGACCTCGGCGTCAACCGGTTGGGCGTAAGCGCCGCTCTTGACTGCACTTAGAAATTCAACCCGATCCAGGCCGACGGCGGCGGCCAGGTCGCCCAGGGTCTCCAGGTCGCCAAAGTCGCGGTCGTCGACAAAGTGGGCTTTGAACATGGCTTCGTGGTAGGCGTCGCCAAAGCCCTTTGCTTCGGCAAATTTGGCCCCTTCCAGGGCATAACGCGATTTGACGCCCCAGCGATGCGTTTTTAGCTCGACGCCAAAGCGCTCCTGGGCCATCTGTTGAACCTGCGGCCAGCCGGCGGCAATGCGTTCGCGGTAGGCTTTCTCTATCGCCTCCGGCAGCGGCGGGGCAGCGGCGGGGCGCAGTTCGTAGCTTTTCCAGATGATTTCGATCTCTTCCGTTTCAGCGAGTCGGTCCAAACTGGCCTTCATCAGATAACACCAGGGTCAGACGAAGTCGCTCCAGACTTCAAATTTGAGGGTCATAACACTCCTTTTGTGAGTAGGGGGTGATTTTAGCGCAGGGGGGCGATTTGGTCAACCTGCTCGCACGCAAGCGAATTCAAGCCGGCGATTGATTGGTAGGGCTTTTTTTATCTAAGCGCGTATGGTAAAATTAGAGGGACAAGACAAAGACGGAGGCTGCCCCATGTCCCCTGGTCAAATCACCCAAAATACGCTTTTTTATGGCGACAATTTAGCCATCCTCAGAGAGTACATCCCCAACGAGTCGGTTGACCTCGTTTATTTAGACCCACCCTTTAATTCTAATCGCTCTTATAATGTTCTGTTCAAAGACGAATCAGGCGAGGAGTCTGAGGCTCAAATAACCGCGTTTGATGACTCATGGCATTGGACTTTTAGCACGGAACAGACTTATAACGAGCTAGTGACCAACTGGCCTGGCCCGGTTGGAAGTATGATAGGAGCGTTAAGGGAGGCTATTGGCACAAATCAAATGATGGCCTATTTGGTCATGATGGCCGCCCGCCTGGTCGAGTTGCACCGAGTCTTAAAGCCTACAGGTAGTCTTTATCTCCATTGCGACCCTACGGCTAGCCACTACCTAAAAATTGTGATGGATACAATCTTTGGACCGGAACGATTTGTAAATGAGGTTATCTGGAAACGCCAGAGCGGGCACAGCGATGCAAAGCAGGGTGCTAAACATTATGGTCGTCTTCACGACACTATCTTGTTCTATAACAAAGGTAACGAGTACACTTGGAATCTACAACTTGAGCCATACGACGACGATTACATTAACACCTTTTATAGCAACGTTGAGCCGGAAACAGGGAGACGATTTCAGTATGGCGATTTAACCGGGCCGGGAGGCGCAGCAAAGGGCAATCCGCAATATGAATTCTTGGGTGTAGTGCGGTATTGGCGTTACTCCAAAGAGAAAATGGAACAGCTTTACCAAGAAGGACGAATAGAATTCAGGCCAAACGGCAAAGTTCCAAGATTGAAGAGATATTTAGACGAGGCAAAAGGGATACCATTACAATCGGTCTGGACTGATATACGTCCCTTAATCAATTTTGGAAAAGAGGCATTGGGCTATCCCACACAAAAACCTTTGGCTTTATTGGAGCGCATCCTTCAGGCCAGCAGCAATCCCGGCGATATGGTTTTAGACCCGTTTTGCGGTTGCGGTACGACTATCGCCGCCGCTCAAAAATTGGACCGCCGTTGGATTGGGATAGACATAACTTACCTTTCGGTTGCTCTCCAAAAATACCGACTCCAGGATATGTTTGGATTAGAGGAAAAGAAGGATTATCGAGTCATAGGCGAGCCAGAGGATTTAGGTTCAGCCCGGCAATTGGCTCAGGATGACCGTTACCAGTTCCAGTGGTGGGCTTTGTCGTTGGTTAAAGCTAAACCCCTGGGCAACGAACCCGGCCAAAAGACCGGCAAAAAAGGGAGCGATAAAGGGATAGATGGGGTTATCAATTTCATTGACGAATCCGGGGGCAAACCCAAGCGGGTGTTGCTTCAGGTCAAGAGTGGGCATGTCAAGAGTGGGGATATTCGGGACTTACGGGGAACCGTCGAACGAGAAGGGGCGGCCCTGGGGGTGTTCATCACCTTAGAGCCACCCACGAAAGACATGGAATCCGAGGCCGCCGCAGCCGGGCTGTATCATTCTCCCTGGTTTGGGAGTAACTACCCCAAGATTCAAATTTTAACCATCGGACAACTTTTGGCCGGGGCTGAAATCAAAATGCCGCCGGCGTATGGGACGTTTAAGCAGGCTCAAAAGGTTGACGCTGCGTCAAAGGTGAGGCAACATAAAATGGATTTGGACTAACCGGCCAGATTTACCGGGGGAATAAAGGGGTTGGCTTATTG
>CAZRYD010000217.1:0-11778 GCA_964604225.1 uncultured Caldilineaceae bacterium | reverse complement strand
GTACACCAAACTCTTGACTGCTTTTTCACCTTACATAATCTATTCGATTGCCCTGGGTTGGCTGGCGCTTCAATTGACTTTTTGAAAGGTAATCTCGTACGAAAAGTGAACACTATAAAACGGCGGGGTACAGCGGATTTCCGCCGTTGGGCAGACCGAGTACTCGTTGTCTAGGGGGCCTAACTTGCCAATGATGTCGGGAATATGGGGATAGGCCGTGTTCATCTGATTGGAGACCTCGCTGGTCGTCGGGCCGCCGGGGTCGGCGGCGACGTAGAGCTTGTAAGGCTCCCACTCCATCGAAATCTCGGCCTTGCCCGGTCCCTTGCTGCCGGTGACAACCTCCAAAGTGCTGCCGTTGGCATCCTTGACCACCGCCCCATCAATCCCGTTGCCGCCAGCGTCGAGCACAGTCAAAAATATCATGTGCTGCCCCCCTTTATTGAAGATACCCCCGTTGTTCTCGCCGTCGCCCAGGACTTTGTAATGCACAATGCGGTAAGCAAACTCTGGTACGGGGGTGGCCGTTGGCTCGGGAGGGACGGTGGGTTCAGCAGGAACCGGGGTAGGGGCTGGTTCCTCCGGGATAGGCGTTTCGGTAGGAGCGGGTTCGATCGGGGCGAGGGTAGCGGTTGGCTCCGGGGTCGGAGTTTCAGTGACGATTTCCATCGGGGTGAAGGTCGGAGTTGGCACCGGCGTGTCGGTTGGCGGCGCCGGAGTTGACGTGTCTGTGGGCGGCAGTTTAGGCGTTTTGGTTGGAGTGGGTGGGGGAGCGTCGGTTTGGGCCAACAGGCCGGGGCCGCAGGCCAGGCCGACTAGGCCCAGCAGGGTGATGAGCAAAGCCAATTTAAGGCGATAAAATCTCATAGATGGTTATCTCCTGAAGAAGTCGTTAGCCCGTTACTCAATCAGTTTCCAATCTATCCGCAAGACCTGGCTGTGGCCGGTGTCGTCGCTCTGGCAGACCGGCGTCGAGGCCCAGTGGAAGCGTTCGGATACTTCCCGACCATTTTCCATCACCACCACCGCCCACTGTGCTCCCGGCAAATCGGCCAGGGGGAGGCGAAAGGCTTCGTAGCGACCTTCAGCGTCGGTCGTTACAATAAAATCCAGGCCGTTGGTTTCGTGAATGCCCAGGGCACGGACCTCGACATTCGGCAGACCGAAATTGTTGGCGTTCAAAACGGTGCCATAAATGGAAGTAAAATCACAGTTGAACTCTCGATTAGCCGCAGCCAGGACGTACTTGATAACGGGTTCAGGGGTCGGGGTGACAGTCGGCGTATCGGTAGGTGGTGGGATGGGCGTGTCGGTGGGCAGTGGCGGCACGGTGGGTGTCGCCGTGGGTTCAGGGGTATCGGCCTGCTCCACCACAGGTAGCGTTGGCGGCGGGAGAGGGGTTTCCGTTGGGGTGGCCGTAGCCAGGAGAGGGGTAGCCGTAGCCGTCGCCGAGAGGGAAGGCAGAGGAAGGGGAGTAGCAGTGAAGGTGGGTAGCCGGGTTTTGGTCGGGGCAACCGCCGAATGGGCGGTCGATTGGCCGCCACAAGCCAGGGTCATAAAAATGAAGAGAAGGAGAAAAATCAGGAACAATCTGGCCTTGTTATCCGCTTGAGCAGCCCGCCAGAACGGGTCACGGAACAAGGCCCGCACCTTAACCAACTAAACGCACCTCTCAATCCAATTTATAGATTTTGTCGTCAGATCAAACAGCCGTTCATTGTAACACAAGCGCCGGTCCGGGCCAAATCATCCCCGCGTAGTACTATGGTATAAACCAGGTATTCCAAAATTTATGGTAAAATTAAAAAACCTTTACCCGATTGATTAGGAGCAGAAGCCAGTGCGGCTAAAATTTTGGGGTACGCGAGGCTCCATTCCAACGCCAATCCCACCGGATCAGATCAGGCAAATGATAGTAACGGTGCTCAAAAGCGCCGGACAGCACCAACTCGATCTGACGGACGAGTCAGCGATCGAGGCATTCGTGGCTGGACTCCCCCCCGATGAAGGCATGATTGGTGGCAACACGACCTGTCTCACGATTGAGCTGGCCCGCGATTTGCTCATTTTTGACGCCGGTTCCGGTATTCGAGTGTTGGGCCAGCATTTACTGGACGAAACCAGTGAGTGGGCCAAAAAATTCGGCTTTTATCGCGGCCAGGGACAGGCTCATCTGTTCTTCACCCACACCCATCTGGACCACATTGAGGGCTTTCCTTTCTTCCAACCCCTGCACGTGTCCGGCAATCGGGTTGATATTTATCACGTACATCCCCACGTGCCTGAGACCCTGGCCCGGCAAATGGAGCCGGAGATTTTTCCTTTACCATTTGACCAGATCAAAGCAGCACTTGAGTTTCACCAACTGGCAGAGGGGGAGGCGATCAAGATTGCCGAAGCCGTGGTCACCAGTATGGCGCTGGAGCACCCCGGCAAAACCTATGCCTACCGGGTCGAGGCGGACCATGCGATCGCCATTCTGGCCACCGATGGCGAATATGAGCACCTGGATAATACCAGCACTGCCAGGTATCATCGCTTTTATCAAAACGCCGATGCCCTGATTTTTGATGCCATGTTCTCGGAGCGGGAAGCCTTTGTCAAGGAGAATTGGGATCGGGGGCATAGTAGCCCCTTAATCGGGGCCGATATTGCCCGGGACGCCCAGGTGAAACGTTTATACCTTTTCCACAGCCAACCTTTTTCGACCGGTAAGGGCGTGCTGGAGCTGTTGCAGCAAACCAAGGAGTATCTTGAAACATCGATCCAGGGCAAAAATGAGGTCCCAGAAATCGTGATCGCCCAGGAGGGGATGGAAATCGATCTGACCAATCCACCTCCGCCCCCGGCTTTCCATATTCAGGATTACTTTGAGCATGACATTCTTTTTATGGTAGTGGTTGCAAAGTAAGTGATGGAATCCTAAAGCTTCGCTTTGGACTCCTCAATCATCACTTACAATTTAACCACCACCCTTTTTATGTCTCTTTTTGGGAAATTTGGCGCGCACGAGGCGGAACCCTTCCTGGAACGCCTGAGCCATAACCTCCAAACGTACCAAGCTGATACGGTCATTCTCAGAATGGAGAATTTGAGCCAGTTAAACATTGCCGGTATCCGCGCGCTGGTAGATGCCCGTAAAATGGTCATGAGCCTGGCCCTGGTGGGCCTCACCCAGCCAATTTACCATGTCTTCGAATTGGCTAAAGTCACCGATTTTTTTGCCATGTATGATGAGCTGGAGACAGCGCTGCAAGCCCTAAATGCTACCGGACACAATGAACCCTTAAGGGATAAGTAACTTCTACTGAGGCTTCTGTCCGATGGCAATGAGCGAGGTGCCAATCGGCAAGTTGACCCGGCTTATCAGCGCAGCTTCAACTTGGCCGACCCAGGTTAAGATCGTGTTGACCAGGGGCGAGGCCGGTTCCATTTCTACCTGATATTCCGCTTCATCCTGGTGATGCGAAGCCAACTGCGGCCTGGCTTTGGTGAAGCTGCGGAGCAAGATCAGGCCGGCGGCCAGGGGGAAAATAAAGAAGTTGTTGTAAGTAACTCGCCCAACGGTGAAGCCGGTCTGGGCGAGTTTTTGTTTCAGTTCGGCGGCGGTATAACGGCGGACGTGGGCGTTGATGTCGTCGTTGTGGCTCCACAGCCACATCAGCGCCGGAACGGTGATAATCATCTGGCCGCCCGGTTTGAGAACCCGATAGCTGTCGGCCAGAATAGCCAGATCATCTTCGTTGTGTTCAATCACGTCCAGGGCGGTCACGGCGTCGAAGCAGTTGTCGGCAAAAGGCATCGGTTGAGTGGCGTCAAATTGGTCCACATCATAGCCGCGCTGGCGGGCCATTTTGACCGGGCGCGGGTCAATCTCGATGCCCTTAACCTGGCCGTAATGGCTAAGGTGGTGGATCATGTTGCCAGCGCCGCAGCCCACGTCGAGCAACCGAAAATCGGAGGTTTTGGGCAAGTATTGATCCAGCAGAGTCGTCAGCGCGCGAGTCCGGCTCGCGAACCACCAATGATGATCCTCAGGAATGGTCTCGATCATTGCTTTAACCCTGAGCTACCAGCCAGGCCATCGTTTTGGAGGCCAGGCGGTCGAGGGCCTGCACCGATAGTTCCAGGTGCTCCTCTTTGGTATCTTCAACCTTGGTGTGCGACAGGCCGCGCAGGCTCTGAACGAACAGCATAATCGTCGGCACGCCGGCGCGAGCGACTTCGGCGGCGTCGTGCAGCGGGCCGCTGGGCAGGCGATGCGACGCGCCGCAGGTTTCGCGGATGGCCTCGTCGGCAAACTCGACCAGGTCGGGGTGAAACAGGATTGGGTCAATCCGCCACAGCCGCTCCCACTCTACCGAGATATTCTCTTCCTCGGCAAAACGCTGGCTGGCCTGCTTGGCTTGCGCCAGCATGGCCGCCAGCTTGCCCGCATCCAGATGACGCTGATCGAGCAACTGCTCTGCCGTCTCTACGACTGAAGTGACAATTCCCGGCTTGCAGACCACCCCGCCACAGGTGCAGACCGCGCCGTCGCCGGTACGTTGGGCAATCGGGCGAATGTGCAGGGCCAGCTTGGCCGCCCCGGCCAGGGCGTCGCGGCGTTTGTCCATCGGGGTTGAACCGGCGTGGGCGGCTTGCCCGCGCCACGTGATGCGGTGCCGCTCGACCCCAAAGGTGCCCAGCACCACGCCCAGAGGCAAATCCATACTTTCCAACACCGGCCCCTGCTCGATGTGCAGTTCCAGATAGGCGGCGGCGTTGGCCAGTTGCTTACCCGCTTCTTTAGCCCGATCGAGGTCCACCCCGTGTTGGGCCAGGGCGTCGGGCCATTTGATGCCATCGCGGTCGGACAGGCCGCGCACCTCGTCGGGGTTCAGCGTGCCGGAGGCGGCGCTGGAGCCAAACAGACTGCGCCCAAAGCGCGCACCTTCTTCGTCAGCCCAGTCCACCAACCGCACGGTTACAGGAGGCGTGCCTTCACCGGCGATGCGGCGCAGCACTTCCAGCCCGGCCAGCATGTTCAAGGAGCCATCCAGCCAGCCGCCGTTGGGGACCGAGTCAATGTGCCCGCCGATGAGCAAGGCTTTGTCGGACTTGCCTTTCAAGGTAGCCCACTGGTTGCCGGCCTCATCCACGATCACTTCCACCGGCAGTTCGGCTAGCTTGTCGTGCATCCAGGCCCGCGCTTTGGCCCAGGTATCGGTCCAGCAGACCCGCTGCGCCCCGTTGTCATCGCCGGTCAGGCTGCGCAGTTCTTTCAATTCAGCCACGGTTCGTTTGGGTTGAAGAGCCATTGTTTATACCTCCAAAATGGTTAAGCGCCTTCCGGGAACCCCAAAACTCTTAAGAAGGTTAAAGATTTGTCGGGCGGTCCACTATAACAGATTAGAGGGGATGTGGCAAACGATCAGGATTGGTAGAAGTAAGTGAGTTCAAATAGTTCAAAGAGCTAAAGTCGCCCTCAAGTGAAATGCTTCCTGGGTGGGGCCGGAATGTGGAGGGCGTTTGCTCTCAATCTTGTTTGAAAATATAATGTACCCTCTTTTCGTTAATCAGAGAGCCAATTAAACATGAACCCTAACAAAAGAAGCCCCCTCTCTTTTCAGCATATTCACCAATCTTCAACGTTCTCAGCGGTTCAACCCTGGCTGCCCTGGCTCGGTGGCCTGTTCTTTATCATTGTTCTGGCAGCCTTATGGACGCCGATATCCCAAATTGGGGCCAACCCGGCGCTGCTTCGGGCCCGGCTGGAGCAATTAGGACCCCTGGCGCCCCTGGCCTCCTTTTTGCTCAATATTATCCAGATTGTCGTCGCGCCGATTCCCGGCTACCCGGTGCAGGTGTTGGGCGGTATCTTATTCGGCCTCATTCCTGGCGCAGTTTACACCGTCGGCGGGATGGTGGTCGGGGGGATGCTGGCTGCGTGGTTGGGGCGGCACTTAGGGCGGCCCTGGCTGGAACGGCGGCTATGGATGGACACACTGATGCACTGGGAAGATATTGCTCATATCAGCTCTTTCTGGATATGGTGGCTGATCTTGCTTATTCCCCTGGGGGATTTGCCTTTTTTCTTTGCCGGGCTGACCCAAATCCGACTGCGTATGTTGGCCCTGGCGATTCTGGCCAGCCGGGGACCCTTCACGGTTTTGTTGGTGTGGACCGGCAGCAGTGTGGCCGATCTGTCGCTGGGCTGGCTGGCTGCCCTGATGGCGCTAATTGGGATGATAGTTATCCTGGGCTTCAGCCAACGAACTCGGATCGAAACTTGGGCGCGGGCGTTTGTGACTCGTCAGGCAGCCTTGAAGCAGATGCGTGATGAAGATCAAAATTAGCTCTTCCCCTGAGTTTGTGGTAATAAATAAAGGGTATGATGAGGGTTTGACGGAAAGATGGAGCTTTTCACCAACGAGTGGAGTAAAACCGGCTATTCCGGTTAAGGCTAAAGTTTTTCATATTGCCAAGACGCAGGGTATCCGTTGTATCGTCTGGTCGGCTTACATTGGCCGGGGCACTTGCGAAAGTATCATCAGCCACCGCACGGAAGAACGGATTATTGGCCTGCCGCAGCCCTGTCCCTACGAAGCAGCGGTTCGTTAGCCTAAAAATTTTCGGCCAATCGGGTGAAACACTCAGTCTCGTTTAGCCGGCAGATGAGGCGAGGTAATATTGATGCCAACCGCATCAACGGGGCGCTTGACCTCTTTGGTGGTCCAGGCAATATCCCAGACGACGTGGGTCCGTTTATGCACCCGGTAATCCCACCAACCGAGCGTGCGAGCATACCCTTCTATAACAGCCAGAACACCTAATATCCAAATGAGCCGTAAAGCCCCCAAACTTCATCAAGGGCTAACTTGACCAGGCGCAGCAACCCCAAACTGGAAACTTCGTAGCCATACTTGTCCTTTAGGTACAGATGACCGGCCTGGTTTCGTCGCCGCTGCTTGACAAAATCGCTGACAGTTTCCGGTCCCATATTGAAGACAACCGCATCGGGGGCGTAGCGCACCTGCAAGCCGCGCCGAATGACCAGGGCCTCGACGAAAGCTTCATCCATAGCCACATCAGGCGGAATGTGATCAAATACTTTGCGGAAGGCAATCAGCTCGCCCAGGCGGGGAATTTTCAGACAGAGCTGATGCTCCATTTTCAGGCGGAGATGGGAGAGAAAGCCGACTACGTGATCAGGAGTATTGACCGCCACTTTATGCACGCCGGTCATGCCTACTGCCGGGTCGGCAAACATCCGCACCATATTCTCGATGGCGTCTTCGTGAGGAATGGTATCGCCGCTTTCCAAAACACAAATATCTGCCCGAGCATGACCGAGAAAAACATTGATGGCACTGGTTTTGCCCTCACGTTAATACCAACTCTAATAACTAATTTCCATTCACTTAGCCGGCGCAGCAGCTTAATTGGGCCACATCTTTCTCAAAAGTTTGCGCCGCCAGCTTTAAGCCCTCAACCTGGGTGAGATAGGGGAAGAGCATCTCTCGCAGATTGGCCACCGTAAAACCATATTGCAGGCCAAATTTCATTGCCAGCGCCGCCGTCTGAATGATTTCGCCGCCCTCGGCCGCCAGCACGTGCGCGCCCAGCAGGCGGTCACTGTTGCGGTCGGCTACCAGCTTGATCAGACCACGGGTGTCGCGGGCAGCCAGGGCGCGCGGCACATATGCCAGCGGTAGGGTTGAGATTTTGACGTCGTAACCGCCGGCCTTAGCTTCGGCTTCAGTCAAGCCTACCCTGGCAATCTGCGGGTCGGTGAAGATGACCTCCGGCAGAATATTCAGGTTCAGGGACTTCCCTTCACCGCTCAGGGCGTTGGCTGCGGCAATCCCTCCGGCCGCCGCGGCCACGTAAACCAGGTTAGGGCCACCGGTCACGTCGCCCACGGCGTAAATGTCGGGGTGGGTCGTTTCTAACCGGCTATTCACCTTGATAAACCCTTGCTCGTTAAGTTTAACGCCAATTTCCTCTAACCCCAGATGTTGTGTGTTGGGGGTACGTCCCATGGCCATCAAAACCTGCTCGGCCCGAAACTCACCTTCTTCGCCATTGACGTTGGCCGTGACCACTTTCTGCCCCGCCTTCTCCCGAATCGCCAGCAGCTTGACGCCGGTATGGATGGTCAGTCCTTCCTGGCGCAGCGCCTCGGCCAGGGCGGCCGAGATTTCCGGCTCGTGTTCAGGGATGAGGCGACGGCTGCGCTGAAGCAGCGTCACTTTGGTGCCAAAACGGGCAAAGGTTTGGCCTAACTCCAGGGCTACGGCCCGTCCCCCCATAACCAGCAGCGACTCCGGCTGTTGCGTCAGGGCCATAGCAGTGGTGCTGGTCAAGACTTCAACCTGCCCAAGGCCCGGCAGGGATAACATTCTGGGTTGGGCACCGGTGGCCAGCACAATGTTACCGGCGGTAAACACGCGCCCATCAGTCAGGGCCACCTCGTGGTCGGACTTCAGCCTGGCCCAGCCCCGGATCAGAGTGATGCTATCACCGTAGGCGGCCAGCACGTCAACATACTTGGCCTGCCGCAGTTCTGTGACCAATTCATCTTTGTGGTGAATTAAGGCAGTCCAATCTACCCCTTCGGCGCGAGTTTGGATGCCTTTGAAGGGGTGCTGCCCGGCGTGGTGATAGGCCGCCGCAGCCCGGATGAGGGTTTTGGAGGGCACGCAGCCAATATTAACGCAAATCCCGCCGATGGTGCCCCCTTCAATGATGGCGGCGCGGTAGCCCAGCTCGGCGGCTTTGATGGCCGCGGCCATCCCCCCGCCGCCGCTGCCGATGACGATGAGGTCATAATCTTGTTTTGTTGACATCAAGTTTCTCTCCATTTCGTTTTGAGGATTGTTTTTGAGTATCTTACAAAACTATACACCTTCCAGTCGCTGGAATGTCAAGAGGGAAGAGAAATTCCCTTGGAGAACCGGATAGGCCGCGGCAGATGACCCAGTTGAATCGTAATCTCCCTTACGGTTTTTCAACCGGAGTTGCGCTAAGATGGGTTTAAGTTTGGGGATCGAATAACTGAGGCGGGCATTCGGTCTCAGATCATTGGACTTTATGAAGACAAAGAAAGGAAATATAAAATGAACATTGTAGGCGCAATTGTCGCCGGTTTGGTAGGCACCATCATTATCAGTATGGTGATGATCATGGCCCCCAAAATGGGGATGCCCAAAATGGCAATTTGGGAAATGTTGGGTTCTATGTTTAGCCCGGATGGCAACGTGGCCTTAGGCTGGGTGATACACTTGATGATGGGTATCATCTTTGGCATCGTCTATGCCGCCTTGTGGGCTATTGGTATTGGCTCGGCCACGGTGATCAGTGGCGCTATCTTCGGTATCGTGCATTGGCTCATCGTCGGGGTCATGATGAGCGCGATACCCATGCTGCATGCCGGCATCAAGGCGGGGAGTGTCTCAGCCCCCGGCGTATTTATGCTCAATAACGGGGGGATGATGGCGTTTATGGGCGGGTTAATGGGCCACGTCATTTTCGGGGTAGTTGTCGCGCTGGTCTATGGGTTGTTTATTTGAGCTGCTATCTCTGCCGTTAGAGATTGGCTGAAGGGCCCGCCTCTCAGCCTTGTTTACTCAAACAAATCTAAACCTATCGAGTGCCACTACTGCGGCAGATGATTTTAGATCAAATCAGGCAGGTGAGACTCTTAAACCATAATGCAAACGATACCGGTGAGTCTGATGGTAAAATTCACTAAAATGATAAAGCACAGGAACGGATTTAAAGGATAGATGCCATGAAGACGCTAAACGAAACACCCCAACAAGTCGTAAAAAATCCACATATTAGCGGACTCGCTCAGGCTACCGGAACCTCAACCAAGACTATTCGTTTTTATGAAGAGGCAGGCTTACTGCCGCCGGCTCAACGCGCCGAAAACGGCTATCGCTTATATGACCACGAGGATGTGCAGCGGCTCCGCTTCATTCGCAATGCCCGCAATCTGGATTTTTCCCTGGATGACTTAAAAGAGGTCCTGGCCCTGCGAGAACGAGGCGAAGCTCCCTGCCGCTATGTGGTCAACTTGCTCCAGGTAAAGTCTGTCGAAATTGAGGAAAGAATTCGCCAATTATATGAACTGCAACAGGAACTGCAAGCCCTGGTGCAGCAAGCGGCTGATCTGCCGGAGGATGATGTTGAGATGAAAGCGTGTGTTTGCCATCTAATCTACAACCTGTAGACCAACCTGTCTTTGTAATTCTTCTTACAGTTTTTTGAGTAGGCTCAAACTAAAATAATGCTCTAACCCGAGATCAGAAGTGTAGGTAACTAAAATTAATTCTTAAGGAGACACAAAATGACTAACGCAGAAATCAAAGCAAACCAAAACGGGCCTTTAATTATTGCCGGTACGGCTACTTACGTCGGTGTAGACGGCACAGAGCAAATCACATCGGGGGCGGCCATTGCCCTCTGCCGGTGTGGACAATCTGCCAACAAACCTTTCTGTGATGGTACCCATCGAAAAGTGGGGTTTGAGGCGGCTGAGATTGTGTTACATCTTGGCGATTAGTTGAACCGATTCAGGCAGAGAAAACAAAGTTTGTAACAGAAAAATCATCGAATAGGGAGTTTTTATGAACAAAGTAGCTATTATAATTCTGGCCGATACGGAAACCCACGGGGATTTAGGCCGGGTGGTCAACGCTCTGGAAACGGCCAAAGAATGTAAAGAAGCCTGCGACGATGTACAGGTCCTCTTTGATGGGGCCGGCACGCAGTGGGTGGCTCAATTTGCTCACCCCGACCATCGACTGGCCAGTATGTATAACTCCATAGCCGATAAAGTAACTGGCGTTTGCAGTTATTGCGCCAACGCTTTTCATGTCAAAGATGAGGTCAAGGCCAGCGGAGCCAAGCTGTTGGATGAATTTGAAGGGCATCCAAGTTTAAGAAAGCTGGTCTCCGAAGGGTATCAGGTTATCACGTTTTAAGCGACCATTCGCAGCCGCTTTATTAGTGAAACAACGGTCTGGGGAGCAGATTCCCCAGGCCGTTGAGAAAATAAAAACTTAATAGCGTATACCCCCTCAATTTGACAAAACGGAGCCGGTGACAGGTCGAACCACTGAGGCGCTGAGGGGACTGATTTCACTGAAATGACAACTTTTTTCAGTGGATTCATCAAAATTCAGTGTTTCAGTGATTCAAACGGTGATAAATTTGCCCCCTGGTAAAGTGCAATTGTTGTCAAGTCAGGGGGGTATACGCTACTGAAAATAAAAATTTAACTTTATGACCTTTGTAAGTATCAACTGGAGGTCGTTATGGCTAAAAAAGTGGATACCACCATAATACAATTTAATCAAGCATCAATTATCGTCCTCACATTGCTGGGGTTTGTATTCAATCAAACCTGGCTGACGCTACTGGTGGGAGTAGTGCTAACGGTTGGCGTGATCTGGCCGGCGGCGAGCCTGTTCAAGTTGGTTTATTTGAAGTTGATTCAGCCTGTCGGGTTGCTCAAAGCCAACGTAATTGACGACGATCCTGCCCCCCATCGCTTTGCACAAGGTCTGGGCGCGCTGTTTTTGTTGGCCAGTAGCCTGACGCTGTTGGGCTTGGGCAATGATGTTGTGGGCTGGATGCTGGCCTGGATAGTGATCATTCTGGCCAGCATTAACCTGGTATTTAATTTTTGCGCCGGCTGCTTTGTCTACTACCAGCTGGATAAATTGGGACTGTTAGCACGGTTAGGCGTTCAAAGAGGATAAGATGGTTGACCGACTTTTTATCAGC
>CAZRYD010000216.1:0-11779 GCA_964604225.1 uncultured Caldilineaceae bacterium | reverse complement strand
CGACGTGTTTCTGCAACATTTCATGGCTGGGCGGGCCAATGTCATGGTCGGCACGCAGATGGTGGCCAAGGGGCTGGACTTACCGCTGGTGACGCTGGTCGGGGTCATTTCGGCTGACACCGCCCTGTATTTGCCGGATTTCCGAGCCGCCGAGCGCACTTTTCAACTGCTGCTGCAGGTGGCCGGACGGGCCGGGCGCAGCCCGCTGGGGGGACGGGTCATCATCCAGACTTACAACCCGGACCAGGTGGCCATTGAAGCCGCCAGCCAGCACGATTATGTGGGGTTTTATCAAACGGAGTTGGCCTTCCGGCAGGAGCAGCGCTATCCACCCTTCAAGCGACTGGCCTTGCTCATGTACAGCGGCCCCGGCCCGGAGCGCAGCGCCGCCGAGGCTCAGCAATTGGCCCAGCGGCTGCGGCTGCACGTGGACCGTCGAGGGCTGCCGGCGGTGGAGATTATCGGCCCCACGCCCAGCTATGTGCCTCGCGTCCGCTCCCAATTTCGCTGGCACATCCTCCTCCGTGCCCACGATCCGGCGGTGGTGCTGCGCCCCCTGTTGCCCCTACCACAGGGCTGGAAGGTGGATATTGATCCGGTGACGCTGTTGTAATCACAGCTAGAGAGTGAGACAATCCATTCAGTGGAGATGGATGGCCGTAGACTATCGGGAGCGCTCATCAGGGCGCTCTTTTTTATTCCGGCAGTTTATTAGCCGCCACCGGTCACACTACGAGTAGCAGTACGCGTCGGCAACGGCAGATTGAAGAAACTATATTCGGTGATAACCCACTGCCCGTTGCGGCGGGTGAGGGTGTAACTGAATTTAAAGGCTTCCTGATAGTCGGTTTTGGTGGGGCCGCCGTAGGTCCAGCGTTCTGAACTCGTCACCACCAGACGGTTGCCGGGAAGCTGGCTGTCAATCTGTGGGGGGGTGAGATATTCAAACTCTACATTCAACGGCTTGGCATAGCGCTCATAAATATCGGTGGCAAAGGCGCGGGCCGTGGTCAGGGCTTTGCCTTGCCAGACGGTGGCCATTTTTTGCAGATTTTCCTCAGTCGCTTCGATAATCGCATCGTGCAGCAGGTCATTGCCGGCTTCCACGGCGGCGATGGCGGCCTGGCGAACGGTCGCAGGTACAGTGGGGGTCGGGGTGACAGTGGGGGTCGGCGTGTCCGTCGGCGTGGGGGTCGCCGTTGGTCGGGGAGTGGGGGTGGGCGTCGGGGTGAAGGTTGGTGTGTCAGTTGGGGTATGGGTGGGTGTTGCAGTGTCAGTCGGTGTCGCGGTCGGCGGGACAGGAGTGGGAGTGGAAGTCGCCGTATCAGTCGGCGTCGGCGGGACAGGTGTCGGCGTTGCGCTGGGAGTCGCTGTAGGTTCGAGCGTGGGGCTAGAGGTAGCCGAGGGAGTTGATGTAGGCGCGGCAGCCGGGGGTGTTACGGTAGAGGTCAGAGTCAAGGTTGGGGTGGAGACAGCCGCTGCCACGACCGTAGCGGTAACTGCGGTGGGCGTCAAGACTCTGGCTTGCGCCGGCGGGGTCGGCGATGAGGCAGTCGTCGCGCGGGGAGTCGGCGAAACCGACTGATTTTCGCGCTCCGGGGTGGGAGTGGGAAGTTGGGGCGCAGTAGTTTCAGTTGACGCGGGGAGCTGAATCATAGCCGCCGGATTCTGGGCCACCGTTGCAGACGGCGTCAAAGCGGCAGTCGCCAGCCAGGCCAGCCCGCCCCAGACCAGCAGCCACAGCAGTAACCCAATCACCAAGGCGGCGGCGCGGCGGGCTGAACTGCGCGAGGCGTCCAGCGTGATCGGGCCAATGCGCTGGCGCCCGCGCAGGGCTGCCAAAATCAACAGCGGCCCGAGGAGAATCAAGACGACCGGCAACAGCAGCAGCAATAAGATCAGGCGCAGCAGATCACGCATCGTTTCATAACCTCACAGCGTTCGAGGGTCAGCAGGTTCAATTTAAGCACAGTCAGGCCGTTTGCACAAACGACGAGGGATAAAGGAGGTTACTTTTATTTTAGCCTATTGTCAGCAGCGGGGCAGATGTGATAAAATGACCGATGTGAAAGCGTTTTTCTGTTGATCACACAAAATGAGGTGTCGTTGTGCGCCAGCGGCTGTGGAAGCAAACTAACTCGAAACTGCGCAATTGGCTGATTAATCTTCTGCTCCTGGTTTTAGCCACTGCCCTGATGCTGGCTCTAAGCGAAGGTCTGTTGCGCTGGTTTGATGGCTACCGCTTATCAACCCTGAAATTGAATCAAGATAACATCACCATTCCCGCCCCAGATCAGAGCCGATGAAGCCAAAAATCCAACAACTTCGCCTGTGGCTGGGCTTACTGGCCACGCTGCTAACCATCTCCATAACCTCAACCACCGCGATTGCGGCTGCACCCGGCCAACCTTGCACCGAAATCTACACCGTTCAGGCCGACGATTGGCTGAGCAAGATTGCCGATAAGCTGCTGGGCGACCTGCTGGCCTACCCGGTTATTATCACGGCGACCCACCAGCAGCACGGGGTAGACCCCAGTTTTGCCGAAATTACCAACCCAGACCTGATCGAAATCGGCTGGAAATTGTGCATCCCGCCCGCAAAACAGGCTGAGGTGCTGCTAACCGAGGCCACGCAGCCCGCCGCAGTCAAACCAACCCTCGACACCCTGGCGGTCTACACCCTGGACGACTTTGTCAAAGATTTTAAGTTCAGCGCCTACGTCAAGCCGGATTGGATTTACACCTCGCCGGAGCGCCTGACCACCTTTGACCTCCGGCCCGAACACGCGGCCAGGGCCGACCAATACGGCTACCGGGCCAACTACCTCTGGAATCCATACCTGTCCGACGGCTACTTTCTGACCAGCGGCATCTTTAGCGCTCCCCCGCCCGAAGTTTACACCTATCGCGCACCCTGGCGAACAGTCTATCCCCGTTATCGCTACCCGCCGAACGTGACGCTGCCGACCGGCCTGACCACCAATCAGTTCGGCTGGCGCGGCCCCCAAATCGACCTCAAAAAGCCGGCCCGGACCATTCGCATCGCCTGCGTGGGCGCTTCGACCACGGTGGACGGCCACTCGCTGCCCCATGCCTACCCTGAATTGTTGCAGCACTGGCTCAATGTCTGGGCCAAGGAGTCGGGCTACGAGGTGCGCTTTGAGGTGATTAATGCCGGGCGGGAGGGCATCGGCTCAAAGGATATTAGCGCCGTAGTCCGGTACGAAGTACTGCCTCTGGATGTTGACTACGTGCTTTACTACGAAGGTTCCAATCAGTTCGACCCCCGCACGATGGTCAACTATCCGGCTGAGGTTATTTTTGGCCAGCCGCCGGCCGGAGTAGCGCCCAATTTTGCCAATGTCCAGTCCACCGACCAGACCTGGCTGGATCAGTTGAGCCAATACTCGGCTCTAGCGGCGCGGGCCCGCTCCCTGGTAGAGCAATTCTCCCTAACCGGCGCGGAGCCGGTCAAGCCGGAGCAAACCTTTGTTCTGCCCAAGGGACTGGACGAGTTCAAGCCTGATCGCGCCCACCTGGGCAAAGCGCTGGCTCTCCGCAATATCCTGGCCAACCTGGACCAGATCAAGCAAGACCTGGACAGCCAGGATATAAAATTGGTGCTGGCCACCTTCGATTGGTTTGTGTACGATGGGCTGGTGCTCGACCCGACCCGCCATCGTGTACTCTACGGCTACCTCAACCGGATTTACTGGCCGATCAGCTACGCCAACATGCGGCGCATGGCCGATCTACAAAACCGGGTCTTCCGGCTGTGGGCCGCCGAAAATCGGGTCAGCCTGATTGACGTGGCCGGACAAATGCCCAAACACCCCGACCTGTACGACGACGCGATCCATAACACCGAGTTGGGCATTCGCATCCGGGCCTGGATCAACTTTCAAACTCTGGTGCCCCTACTCAAACGGGACATCGAAACCAAGCGACTGCCTCGCCCGGCCCGGCTATCGTTCACCATACACCCCTATCTTGAGCCAGGGTATGATATCCGAACTTTGCCAGTGGGCAAAGCAACTCAATAACAAAAAAGCCCCCGCGAAGAGCGGGGGCTTACTGTTTTGGCTAAAAGCCTACTTTTTATTGTACATCAAGGACTCGCGCACCATCAGGTTGGTTTGGCGGATTTTCAGGGCCAGGTCGGCGGCCAGGTTGCGCATGATGAGGTAGCCTATTTCGTAATTGCTTTCAAGCAACTTCATAAAATCCTTACGCTCAATTACCAACAATTGACTGGTCTCCGAGCGGCAGCGGGCTGAAGCCGAGCGAACTCCCGGATCAACCAGAGCCACTTCGCCAAAGGATTGCCCCCGGCGCAGCACGGCGATAGTCGTCGGCTCGTGACTGTCAGAGCCGTCGCCAATCGTGTCCGGGTCTACTTGAATTTCCACCTCACCCTCAACAATAATGTAAAACTCATTGCTCCCAGAATTTTCTTTAAAGATAATCTCGCCTTGATGGTAACTTTTTTCCCGGCAAATCCCTTCAATCAGGGTCAGTTGACCCGAATCTAAATCTTGAAAAATGTCAACCAGTTCAAGAATATATTTTTTCGTCATGGGTGGATTCTCCTTAGCAAGTCCGGGGGAGATTAATGACCCCCGGATAGCCCATTCATCTTAACATAGCCCCGTAAAAACGTCAATGGGACTTTGGCTACATAAATAGAGCAGGTTCGGAAACCTGCCCTGGCTTTAGCGCTGCGTGTGGGCCGCCCTGGCCAATAGCTCAAACAGACGGGCCACCCCATCACCGGTTTTGGCGCTGGTTTCCAGGTAAGCCGCGCTAAGAGAAGCGGCGTATTGTTTGCCTTCGGCGGCTTCAATCACGCGATTGGGCATGTCAATTTTGTTGCCAACCACCAAAAAACGATTATGGTCGACCACCGATTTGGCCTCTGCCAACCAGCGAGGTAAATTTTCAAAGGACTGCCGGTCGGTCACATCGTAGACCATGGCTACGGCCCGCGCGCCCAAATAAAAATTCTCACGAAATGAGGCAAAGCGTTCCTGGCCGGCCAAATCCCAGACCGTTAACTTAAACGACTGATCACCACTCTTGACCGCCACGGTCTGAAAGTCAACCCCAATCGTCATTATCCGTGACTCTTGAAACATGCCGGTGGCAAAGCGACGCAGCAGGGTAGTTTTACCGACGTTGCCATCACCGATGATGGCCACTTTATAACGTAGCACCTGGTCCAGAGTTGATTCGCTCATTTTAGGTCCATTTAGGTTGGGTGCTGGCTTGGCTTGAGAAACATATCGTAGTTAAAAATAAGTTGCTGGTCAGGAATGGGGGATTGGGCCAATAAGGCGGCGTTGATTTTTTCAAAATGCTCGTGCGCCTGGCGCAGGCTAAGACTTTCCACATCGGCCGGCTCCGAGGAATACAACACAATCAGCGTAGTTTTCTGGCCGGGGACGTAAATCAGCACCTTGCCGTCATCGGTGATGGCCTTGCGCGCGCCAGTGCCCATAATTTCGGCAATGGCGGAACGGAAACCGGAGAAGAACCCGACTACCAACTCGCTTTCCAAAGGAAATTGGCCAAAGGTATGCAGCGGCAAACTGGTCAGATTATCATAAACGGCGTAAGCCTGTACCTTGGCCGCATAGCGCTGGCGAATGACCATACTCTCGCCCGCGCCTATTTTGAGCATAGACGGATCGTTGGCTTGTTGCAGGAAACCACGCACGACCCGCCGCTGATTTTGATAATGACGATAAAGGTTTTCAAACTGGGCGCGATTGATTAAACCATCAGCCAGGTCTTGGACAGTTTGGTCTAATTTGTCTTCCAGAATTTTCATTTGGGCTTCGATATCTTGACGGGGATCGGTTGAGGCAGCGTGTTTTTGGGGGGGCATGTCGGCCACAGCTTTGGGATCAGCATCAGTCAGCCAAGTCACAAAGCGATTCCATATATTCACGTCATTAAACCCTCAAAAGATTTATCTACCCGGAGGACGCTTTCGTTTCCGGGAAAATTTAGGCTTTTAATATTTTAGCATGACTTTCTACTTTGTACCAACCGGACAAATATACCAAAATTTCTTAACCTTTCCCAACTATTTCCCAAATCTGGTTTGGGAAATAGTTTGGGATATTCTATTGCTTCCCTGCGTGCTGGTAATTTCGCTCAATTGACCCATCCCTTGTATAATATACGTTTGCGACAGGCAGAGTACGCTAGAAAGCAGGCATCTTTTGGCCAGAGTATACGTTTCCCTTGATATCGAAACCACCGGCCTCGACCCGGAACAGGACGCGATTTTGGAAATTGGCGCGGTCCGCTTCAAAGGTAGCCAGGTTTATGAAACCTTTAGCACCTTGCTCGATCCGGGCCAGCCTATCCCCTACAAAATTCAGCAATTGACCGGCATCAGCCCGGCTGACCTCAAAGGTGCGCCCAAGATTGGGACCGTCTTGCCGGAGCTGCGCCGTTTTGTCGGGGATAATCCGATCATCGGTCACAACATCAGTTTTGATTTGAGCTTTTTGTACCGGCAAGGGTTGTTTGAAAAAAATGCCGGTATCGACACCTTTGAACTGGCCGGCATTTTGCTGCCCCATGCCGGCCGTTACAGCTTGACTTCACTGGTGAACTACCTGGGGGTCAATCTGCCGCCCGATGGCCAGGCTCACCGCGCCCTTGACGACGCCGAAGCGGCCCGGCGGCTCTTTGAAGCGCTGCTCGATCAGGCCCGCCGCCTCGATGGCCGCATCATCGAAGAAGTGGCTCACATCGCCAGCAAAACCGATTGGCCGCTGGCCACCATCTTTCGCGACCTGAGCCGAGAGCGGCGCTACACTGCCCCGGTCGGCACCCTGGGCCAGCAATTGGCCGCTAAAGGGCTGATGGATGACTTTTCCACAGACGGCGGCTTTGCCTTGATGCGTTCCGACCCGGACAGCCGGGCCTTCGATCCGCCGTTGAAGCCTGCGCCCAACCCAACGCCGTTAGATATCAAAGCCCTGTCCGGGTTCCTGGAAAAAGACAGCTTATTTGAGCGCAGCTTTGCCGGTTTTGAATATCGCCCGCAGCAGGTTGACATGCTGGCTAGTGTGGCCGGCGCATTTAACGAGTCGGTCCACCTGATGGTCGAGGCTGGCACAGGGACCGGCAAATCCATGGCCTACCTCATCCCGGCCATTTATTGGGCGGTACAAAACGGCCAACGCGTGGTCATCTCGACCAACACGATCAATTTGCAAGATCAACTCATCAACAAAGATATTCCGGCTTTGCAAAAAATCCTGCCGGTCAAGTTCAAGGCGGTGGCGCTCAAGGGCCGCAGCAATTATGTCTGCCCGCACCGGGTGCAGTTGTTCCGCGAAAAAGAAAACCTCAACCCCAAGGAACTGCGCCTGCTGGCCAAGCTGCTGGTCTGGCTGCCCAGCACCACCACCGGCGACCGGGAAGAACTCTTTATGCCCGATTACGCTGAACAGGCTTTGTGGAACCAAGTGGCTTCAGATGGCACGATTTGCACGCCGCGTACCTGCACCGCCGAAACCTGTTTTTATGCCCGCGCCCGCCGCGCCGCCGAGTCGGCCCATGTGATTGTGGTCAACCACGCTTTGCTGCTGGCCGATATTGCCGTGGATAGCCGGGTTATCCCCGAATATAAATATCTGATCATTGATGAGGCTCACCACCTGGAAGACAGTGTAACCAACCAGTTGAGTTTTCAAGTAGATCAGAAATCGTTGGGGCAGCTCCTGAGCGAGTTGAGCCAGCCTTTGCGCAGCAGCGGCCAGCGAGCCGGCTTTATCCACGAAGTAGCCCGGCGCAGCTTGAGCGCGGCGCCCAACCACGTGCGGGGCGACATCAACGACATCGTCTACCAAAGCCACGAGGCGGTGGACAAAGCCTTCAAGGCAGTGCGCCAGCTTTTCACGACTCTCAATGCCTTTGTCACTGAGTTTCCGGGCGGCAGTCGCTACAATCAGAAAATCCGGCTCACCGACGACACTCGCGCTCAACCGGCCTGGTCGAATGTAGAGCTGACCTGGGACAACACCGGAGCCAGCCTGGTTGAAGTGTCCAAAGCGTTGGGTATTCTGTATACAATGCTGACCGAGTTAGAAAGTTATGACGTGCCGAATTGGGAAGAACTCCTGGCTACGCTCACGTTTTATCGCGGCCAAGTGGATGAGATTCGCAACAATTTGCAGGTGATTCTGGCCCAGCCCAGCCGGGAGCGAATTTTGTGGGTCGAGCAAAATATGCAAACCAAGGCCCTGTCGTTGCACAATGCGCCGCTGCACGTAGGTAATCTGGTTCACCAGCACCTGCTTAGCCCCAAAGAGTCGGTCGTGCTGACTTCGGCCACGCTGCGCACCAACAACTCCTTTGAATATCTCCAGGAACGGCTGCATTTATGGGAAGCGGAGGAGGCGGCAGTCGGCTCGCCGTTTGATTATGAGAACAACACCTTGCTCTACCTGCCCACCGATATGCCCGAACCTGACTCGCCGGGCCACCAAAAAGCGGTCGAAACGGCCCTGATTGATCTGGTCAAGCAAATTCGCGGGCGCACGCTGGTACTTTTTACGGCCTACACCCAGCTTCGCAACATTGCCAAAAATATTAAAGGTGCGCTGGCCGAAGCCGGAATTGTGGTTTATGAGCAGGGCGACGGTTCCAATCGTCGCCAGATGCTGGAGAACTTCAAAAATGCAGAGCAGGCCGTCCTGCTGGGCACGCGCTCATTCTGGGAAGGGGTTGACATTCCCGGCTCAGCCCTGAGCTGTGTCATCATCACCCGCATTCCCTTTGCCGTGCCCAGCGATCCCATCGTCGCTGCGCGCGCCGAAACTTTTGACGATGCTTTTAGCCAATACTCTATTCCTCAAGCCATTTTGATGTTCCGGCAGGGCTTTGGGCGACTCATCCGCTCTCATCAAGATCGCGGGGTCGTCGCCATTTTTGACCGCCGGGTTATCAGCAAGAATTACGGCCAGGCCTTTCTGGAATCTCTCCCTGCCGTAACCGAGCGTCGCGGCCTGCTGGCCAACCTGCCCAAAATGGCCGAGGACTGGATAGATTACGGAGGAATTTAGGGGTTTCAGATTTCAGATTTAGGATTTTAGATTTTATTATTCGGTAACATTCGCGTTGACCGCGAAATTCTAGCGGTAATGCGTGATGCGTAATGCGTAAAATCTTCAAATTCTAGCTTATCTTACGCATCATGTATCACGCATCACTATACTACCTATCACATCTTGGAGGAAAGAACTATGATCGAAGTCAATGCTCTGCGCAAGGGGACGACCTTTACCCACGAGGGCGAGCTTTACAAAGTATTGGAATTTACCCACAATAAAACGGGACGCGGTGGAGCCACGATTCGGACCAAGGTGGTCAATCTGCGGACTGGCTCCATTTATGAAAAAACCTTTAGCGGCGGCGAGCGGGTGGCGGACATCAGCCTGGATCACACCGAAGCCCAGTACCTCTATAACGACGGCGAGGTGTACCATTTTATGGATACCGAAACCTATGAGCAGCCGGCCTTCAACGCCGACGTTCTCGGCGATATTATTCCTTATCTAATCGAGGGTATGAAAGTGAAAATTTCCAGCTATAACGGCGAAGCGCTGGATATAGAAATACCCACCACCGTGGAATTAGAAGTGGTCGAAACCGAACCCGGTTTTGCCGGCGACACGGCCCAGGGCGCAACCAAACCGGTCACGGTTTCCACCGGCCTAGTCGTGCAAACGCCTTTGTTTGTCAACGTCGGCGATACCATTCGAATTGATACCCGCACCGGGCAATATCTGACCCGGGTCTAGCCATAAAAAAGTGGGGAGGTGAGGCCGCCTCCCCACTTTTTTTAGCTTTAATCGTAATCTAACAAAAGCGTGGTATATTGTTTTTGTCAGTATTTAAAGCAATTTGGGACAGAATCCCACAAATTTATCTTTGACGAGTTATGAGAACCCCTGCTGGCAAAGAATGTAAATATTATTTCGGCGATTTTCATCGAGGCCGCAATGTGCAGGCCTGTCGCCTGATCGAACAGAATCCCGACTCGCCACCCTGGCGGCCCAGCCTGTGCCAAACCTGCCCCGTGCCCGATATTTTGCGGGCCAACGGCGCTGCTACCCTTAAGCTGGATGCTAAAGTGGTCAAAAAGTTTTTTGGCTTCAAGCAACATGTTGAAGTGACCGGTTGGTGCACGGAATGTTTTAGTGAAGTCCCCAACCCCCTGCTTGGCTGTCCCAATTGCAGCCGCACCCGTCACCCTTCCATTTTGGATTTAGATGAAGGGCCGCAATAGGCCGGTCTCACGATATTTTCTCTACCTTCAAATGTAAGCCCTCAACCGCCGTCACTTTGACTCGTTCTCCCACGGCGATAGGCTGGCCGTTGGCGCTGCTCGCCTGCCAGCGTTCACCCCAGACAAAAACGCTGCCTTCCGGCTCCAAAGCAACTTTGACGGTGCCGATGGCGCCAATCAAGCCCTCTTGCCCGGTGACAGGTTTGGTCCGGCGAGCTTGCAGCACTTTGCGAATACCGAAGCCAAAGATGACGGCCAGTGAAAGCGGGATGCCGATAACAGACGGCAGCGGCAGTTGGTAATAAAATTCGTTGGTATTGAAAAGAATCAAGGCCCCGACGACAAATGAGACCACTGCGGCGGTGGTGAGAGCGCCAAAGGTGTGAGTGAACATTTCGGCGACAAATAAAGCAAACGCCAGGAGAATCAAGGCCAGCCCGGCGTAATTGACCGGCAACTGGCCGATGGCATAAAAACCAATAACTAAAAGAATTGCCCCAATAATCCCGCTCATATAACCACCGGGGTTGATAATCTCATAAACAATCGCCAGGCCGCCGATGGAAATGAGCAGGAGGGCAATGGTCGGATTGGTAATGATGCCCAGAAAATCCTCGATGGCGGTGGCCTGTAAAAAGTCGACCTCAGCGTCGGCGGTGGCTAAAATCACTTCTTGGCCTTGCACTTCAACTTTGAAACCATCCATTTGAGCTAATAAATCGTCCAAATCTTTGGCCACAAAATCAATCACGCCTAACTTGAGAGCTTCGTCGGCGCTGGCCGCTTTGGCCTCGGTGATGGCCTGTTGCGCCCACTCCAGCGCTTTTTCACCCCGGCGATCAGCCAGCCCTTTAATATCCGCCACCAAAATATTTTCGATTTTGGCCCGCAACGTCTCGTCAATCTCACCGCCGCTGCCGTCAATGGGGCTGGCCGCGCCGATGCTGGTTCGAGGGGCCATTGCCGCCACATGGCCGGCCAGGGTAATGAAAGTGCCGGCTGAGGCGGCATGAGCGCCTGGCGGCCAGACATAAACAACTACCGGCAGATCCGCCGCAATGATGGTCTGAATAATGCGCTGGGTTAACTCGATACTGCCGCCCGGCGTGTCCAGCCGGATAATCAACGCTGCGGCGTTGCGGGTGTCCGCTTCGGCGATGGATCGTTCAATCAGGCCGAGCATGATCGGCGTGACCGGTCCAGTCACATCGACCACCAAGACCTGTTCGCCCGCGTCCTGAGCCAACGCCAGCGGTGCGACCAGGTGCGCGAGAATTAAAATTAAATAGATAAACCGCACGGCCCACTTAATCTGTCTCATCATCGCCTCACTTCCCAGCTACCCTATTCTTTGCCTCGAAACTGAAATCTTACGATTGACCACCACAAAACATTATACTCTGCTGAAGAGGTGTCGCCAAGCATTTGCCCTATAGCCAGGCCGGCAAATTAACCCTCTACTCCA
>CAZRYD010000215.1:0-11796 GCA_964604225.1 uncultured Caldilineaceae bacterium | reverse complement strand
TCAAAGATACGCAGCCCGGCGATATTTTGGGTGGCAAAGCTTCTTACACCATCCGTGTTCCGGCTGGGGAAGCCTACGCCCGGATCGAGCACTCCAAAGGTGAATTGGGCTATTATATCGTCAGCAATGGCTCCGGCAACCCGTGGCGGTACCGGGTGCGCGCGCCTTCTTTTATCAACCTCAATGCCTTGGCCGATATGTGCAAAGGCGGCAAGGTGGCCGATACTATCGTTGCGCTGGGGGCGATAGACATTGTTTTAGGGGAGGTAGACCGCTAATGTTTGGATTAGGCGTGGTCAAAGGTTTGGGAATTACCCTCAAGCATTTCATCGAAACTTATGTAGATGACATAAGATATTTCTATTTCTCCAGCAGCGCCACCAGCCAGGAAGCCTTTGCCCGGCGGCAAGCGCCGGATGGGCGAGGCTTGTTCACAGTTGAATACCCAGAAATGAAGCTGCAAATACCGGAAAATTTCCGCTTTTTGCCCTTCCTGGTTACTGATTTCGACGTGCCCCAAGACAGTCCCGACTACGACCGGGCCAGGGCGCTGGAGCAAAACCGCTGCACCAGTTGCGGCATCTGCGCCAAGGTTTGCCCGCCGCAGTGTATCTGGATTGTGCGCACCGACGATCCCAAAACCGGCAAACCGATCCCGCAGCCGGCGGAATTTTACATTGATACCGACGTTTGCATGAATTGCGGCTACTGCGCCGAGTTTTGCCCGTTCGACGCCATCAAGATGGATCACGATTTTGAGTTGGCTGATTACGAGCGAGAAGTCGGCCACGTGCATGACCTGGACCGGTTGCTCAAACCGATCAGCTACTATGCTTCGATCCGGCCTACCTGGAACGCCAAGGAAGAGGCCGCTCGCCGCGCCGCCGAGGAAGAGAAAGAGCGCAAAGCCGCCGAAAAAGCGGCTGAGAGAGCGGCTGCGACGGCAGCGCCCAAGCCCGAAGTCGCTGTGGCTACGGCTGCGGTGCCCACGGAAGCTGGCGCGCCTGGAACTGCCCCGGTGGCCAAAAAATCACCGGAGGAAATCAAAGCACAGCGCGAAGCCATGCTGGCCAGGCGTCAGGCCAAAGCCTCAGGCGAAGCAGTCCCTGAACCTCCGGCGACTGCACCGGAACCGGCTCAACCTGTCGTCCCCAAGCGCTCGCCCGAAGAAATCAAGGCTCAACGGGAAGCGATGATGGCTAAACGGGCGCAGCGCGCCGGGGGAGGCGCGGTTGAGGCAGAGGTTGAGTCGCTTGTGGCGACCCCACCCGTGCGCGCCCAGGCCAAACCGGATGACTTGAAGGTGATCGAGGGGATTGGCCCCAAGATTGCCGGTCTGCTTAACGCTGCTGGGATTACTACCTTTGCCCAACTGGCCGAGACAGAGGTCAGCCGCTTGGAAGCAATTCTGCGAGAAGCCGACCTGAGCAATATTGCTAAACCGGACACCTGGCCGGAGCAGGCCAGACTGGCCGCCGCCAGCGACTGGGAAGCATTCAAAACCTTAACCGATCAGCTCAAGGGGGGTCGGCGGGAGTAATTTGATCGGTCCATAGATAATTTTGGGGAGGATGGAAGATTGGAGGGATAGAAATTTGCAGCACTCCATCCTGCCAACCATTCAGATTTGTTAGTTGGAGGAAGTCTTATGCTGACTTATATTGCTTTGGCTCTCGGACTCATTGGCCTCTTTATGGCCTGGCGGGCCGGGCGCAAAAATAACGAGTTGCAAGAACGTATTGCCCAGGTCAACAGTCGAGTCTACAACCTGCGGCGAGAGATGCAAGAAGCACAGGAAAAAGCCGAGCAGGAAGTGATGGCGCTTAAATTTCAACTGCTCCAGACCCAGGGGGAGTTGAAGGTCACGCCGGAGATGAAGATGAATGAGATTGTGGCTATTCATCCCCAGGCCCAGCAGGTGCTGGCCGGTTTTCATCTCGGTGGCTGCTCAAGCTGCTCTTTTGACCCGCGCCAGTCGCTGGGCGAAGTGGCGGCGATCAATGGGCGCGAGTTAGAGCCGATTCTGGTGGCGCTCAATACGTTGGTGGCTGAAAACAGCAATGGCTTCGTTTCGCCAGAACGGCTAAAAACGCCCAATATTCAACTCCATTTTTGAGATATTTACCTTAAAAGTTCAGACCCTAAAGGTCTTCAAGACTTTTAGGGTCTTTATTTTTTAAGGTTTTCCTCTTGACATCTCTAAAAAACTACGCTATTATATAGACATATTTATAATTGTCTATATGAATGTACAAATCTATGCCAGCTTTTGATATGGTCGCCTTTTGCAAAGCGCTGGGCGATGAAACTCGACAACGAATTTTGGAAATATTGCAAAGCGAGGGCGAAAAGTGTGTCAGCGACTTGGTTGATGTTTTTAATGTTTCCCAGCCGACGATCTCTCATCACCTCAATTTTCTCAAGCAGGCCAATCTGGTCTCCAGCCGTCGAGACGGCAAACAAATCTACTACCGGGCCAACCAGGATAACATTGTCGAATGTTGCGGCATGCTTTTTACCAAATTTGTCCCCACCGAAATTAATCTGCATGAGTTTGTGGAGTCAGAAAAAGAAGCCATTTAAAGTCTCTTTTTTTGCGATAATATATAAACATATTTAGATATGTAAATATATAGAAGGAGTAAAGATCAATGAGTAGTAAAGTTAATACCTCTATCAAAAAACAAGTTCAGGAGCGGTATGGGGCGATTGCCGGACAGCATATCGGTCTCGCTGGAGCCGTCCCCATCGAACTTCTGGATGCTCGTCCCCAGGCCGATGCGAGCTGCTGCGGGCCGGTCGGCGGCTGTTGCAGCCCCGGCGACGCAGGACAGGATGTCAGTCTGGCTCAGGCGCTTTATCAGCAGGCGGATATTGCCGGTTTGCCGGATAGCGTCACGCTGGCCTCGTTGGGCTGCGGCAACCCTACGGCTGTTGCCAGCTTGAAACCGGGTGAAACAGTGCTCGATCTCGGCTCCGGCGGGGGCATTGATTGTTTCATTGCGGCCAGGTTTGTCGGCCCCACCGGCTATGTCATCGGGGTAGATATGACTGACAATATGCTAGCCTTGGCCAATCAGAACAAAGCCAAATTGGACCTGACCAACGTTGAGTTCCGCAAAGGGGAGATTGAAAACTTGCCGGTAGAGAGCGACACTGTTGATGTCATCATCTCTAATTGCGTTATCAACCTCTCGCCCGATAAGGAGGCCGTTTTTCGGGAGGCCTTTCGGGTGTTGAAGCCGGGTGGCCGCTTTGCCGTGTCGGATATGGTCACGGAAGGGGAGTGGTCGGACCAGCTTAAGGCCAATGTGGGGGCCTGGGCGGGCTGCATCACCGGGGCAATTGACCAAAATGAGTATTTGCAGAAAATGCAGGCGGCCGGTTTTGTGGGGGTAGAAATAGAGTCACGCAGTTCCTACGGTCTTGAAGCCCTCGACTCGCTGGACGAAACCAGCCGGGCGGCGCTGACTCAGGATTTGGATTGGTCCACTGTACCCCATGATGTTCGGCTCTATAGCGCCCGGATTGTGGCCTGGAAGCCGGGTGCTTAACCATTCAATTTTTACTTGAGGGCATATTAACCCCCTAATATCCGAGCCTGGCTTATTTGATCCGATTGAGGTGCGGTGCAGCTTCAGCCCTGTACGAGGGTAAGTGCACCGCACCTTGTCGTTTTTATAGCCCAACTTTGATGTTTCAGTTTGACACCTTCTTTGTCTAGTATTATAATGCACCTATAAATGTGGAAACGTTACCACATCCCCTCGTCTCGGTGATGCTGCACCTAGAGCAAGAATTCTTGCTCTAGGCCTAATCTGATCTCAATCTCGGTTAAAAGTTAATATATAGAAGATAAAATGATCCGTCAATTCGTCTGAAATAGGACTTTGATAGCAGACTTTGCCAGATTTTTGCTTCTCTTTAGGATTTGTGGCAGGCCGGCTGGTCTTTAAAAATGACCACTCTTCACAGATGTGGCATCGTTTCTATATTATCGGCAAGAATTTTATAAGAAAGATGGGTGTAGCAAGCACGAAAGTTATGGTGGTGACAATTAAAGATGTAGCCAAACGGGCAGGTCTGTCTCTCTCCACAGTCTCGCGGGCGGTGAATAAGAGCGGATATGTCAGCCCGGAAACACAACGCCGGGTAGATGAAGCGGTGGCCGAACTGGGCTATCAACCTAACTGGATGGCTCGAAGTTTAAAGGGCAAGTCTTCACACCTGATCGGATTGATTATGCCCGATGTTTCCAGTTCGTATGATAACACAATTATCCAATTGGTTTGTAACACGCTGCACGCTCACAATTATGAACTCATTCTTTGTTTGAATAATGAGGATCAGGAAATTGATCTGGGCTATTTGAAGATACTGCAAGAAAAGCGGGCCGCCGGCATTATTTATGTAGCGCCGCTGGGGGGTAGTAATTCGCCATTTGTGCGAGAACTGGCGAGCCAGGGGATGCCGATTATTGAGCTAAATCGCCGCCATGAGGAAGATTTGCTGGATGCCGTCTTGGCCGATAATGTCCAGGGTGCTTACCAGATCACCAACTATCTGATCGAATTGGGACACCGCCGGATTGGCTTGCTGATGGGTGAAACGGAACTGACCACCGGCCAAAACCGGCTGGTCGGCTATCGCCGGGCGCTCGATGACCACGGTATTCCTATTGATTCCGAGCTTATTCGCATCGGCTCTTTTAGCCTCGAACATGGCGAAAAAGGTACTTGTGAACTCCTACAGTTGGCCCCGCGTCCGAGCGCTCTTTTGGCGGGCAGTAATCGAATTTTGATGGGGATGCTTACGGTTTTGGGGCAGCAAGGTCTGCGGATACCCGACGATATTTCGGTGGCGGCTTTCAACGACACCGAGTGGTTGAGCCTCTGGCATCCTCCCATCACCGTAGTAGACGTGGCTATTGACGAGATGGCTCAATTGGCCGTAGACCTGCTCTTGCGCCGGATTGTCTCGCCCAAGAAAACGTATCGGCCAACTACTTATTTATTAAGTACCTCTTTAATCAAGCGGGGATCATGCAAAAACTTGCTGGACAATTAAGACCCTGACTTCAACTTACCCATCTTTTGTGAGGGAGTAATCATAACCAAATGTTCAAGGAGGTAAAAATGATCGTCTATGTGCCGCCATAAATTCTGGGTTAAAGCCAGGTATGGCAAAGAAAAAGGAGATACCGGCTAACTTGGCGGGAAGCGGTATCTCCTGGGGAAGACCCAATGCCTAGAGAGCATCTGGTCGGTTTGCGTCCAGAAGGAGCTCTATCATACGGGCCTATTTCTATTATATCGCATCTGTAGCTAACTGGCGAATAAAAATGTCCTGACCCAATATGGTTTGGCCAGAACAAAGCCGCAGGATCGTGTCGGGTCAAGGAAATAATCCGCATCAAACAAACCTAACAATCAAAGGAGATAAGTCATGGCTGAGAAGCAGGACAATGGGATGCAGTTTTCCGAACTCTGGGGGGCAATTACCCGGCGTGGATTTTTGCAGGGTTTGGCGGCGGCAACCCTGGGAACGGGCTTGCTGGCTGCCTGCGAAACGGGCAGCAATCAACCCGCCGCCGCCCCAGCCGCCCAAAGCAGTGGCGATAGTGGCAGCGGCAATCTGCCTTTTGGCAGGCCGATGAAGGCGGCCTTTACGAATGCCGGCCTGGGGGCGACCTGGTGCGCTCAGGGCAAAGAGGCGGCGGAAAAATGGGGTAAATGGTTGGGGGTTGAGGTGACCTGGTTTGACGGGGGCCTGAGCATTGATACCCAGCGCAAAGGGGTTGAGGATATGGCTGCCAGGGATTGGGATTTTGTGGCCATCCAGGCCTTTGGGATTGATACGTTGGTTGACCCGGTTAAGCGGATGATTGATAAGGGTATTCCGGTGATCCAGATGGATACGACCATTTCCAAGGACGATATCGGCATTACTACTTTCCTGGAGCCAGATAACATCTTCATGGGCGAAGTAGTTAGTGAAACCCTCTTCAAAGCTATCGGGGGTGAGGGTACGGTGATTATGACCCAGGGGGCGCTGGGCCACACCGGTGCACAAAAGCGCGCTCAAGGATTTGAACAGGCAGTTGCCAAATACCCCGACATCGAGGTGATTGCCAAAGACCCCGCCGACTGGGATGTCAACAAAGTGGTCCAGTTATGGGAAGATTACCTGGTGAAATTCAAGGATATTAAAGCCGGTTACTTCCATAATGATGACATGGCCCTGGCCGCAGCCAAAGTTATCAAAAATGCCGGGCGTGAAAAGGAGATTTTGCTGGGCGGAATTGATGCCATGCCTGAGGCTATCAAAGCGGTGAGTCAAGGAACCCTGCTTACCTCGGTGCGCAACCCCTCCTGCCGCATCCATTGGGGGGCGTTGGTCATCGGGGCGATGGCGGCCAGCGGGGTCAAAGACATCCCCAAGTACATCCTGATGGACGGCCCGGTGGTCACGGCTCAAAATGCGGATGGCCTGTTCTTTATGGAGCAGCAGCTTCTCTTGTAATTATCCCTTTAACCGCAGACGCAAGGCGCGCTGAATTCACCAGGTTTTGGAGATTCTCAGCGCCTTTGCGTCGGCTGTGGTTCTAAAGCGATGAGTGACGCAAAAAACGCGATGAGTACAGCAACAATCATAAAGCCAATCCTGGAGTTGCAAGGTATTTCCAAACGATACGGCGGGGTCATCGCCCTGGAGAATGTCAACTTTGACCTGCGTCCCGGCGAAGTACACGGCCTGGTGGGGGAAAACGGCGCGGGCAAAAGTACCATGATGAAGCTGTTGGCCGGCGTGTATGAGGATTATGAGGGCGAGCTGCGGCTAAATGGCGAAGTTGTTCGTTTTGCCTCCCCCGCCGAGGCCCAGGCCAGGGGCATTGGCATGGTCTACCAGGAACTCAGTACCTTTCAACATCTGACTGTAGCCGAAAATCTTTTTGGGCGCAATCCTCCAATGCGGGGCGGGCTGGTAGATTGGAAGCGGCTGAACCGCGAGGCCCAAACCCATTTACGTGAATTGGGTTTGGCCATTAATGTTACCAGCATGATGGGACATTTGCCGGTAGGTACTCAGCAAATTGTTGAGATTGCCCGCATCATCTTCAGCGGGGCGCGGATTGTTATTCTCGACGAGCCAACTTCGGCCTTATCACTGCCGGAGACAAGACGCTTGTTTGAGTTTATCGCCACCCTCAAAGCCCAGGGCAAGAGCATTATCTTTATTTCCCATTTTCTGGAGGATATTCTGGATATTACCGACCGGATTACCGTGCTCAAAAATGGGCACAACGTGGCAGTGCTTGAAACCAAAGAGACCGGCAAGCACCAACTGGTCGAACTGATGATTGGCGCTGAATCGAAGCTGCTCCAGCAGATGTATGAGGAAGAGGCCCACGTGGTTGAACGCCACAAAATCGGCGACGTGGCTCTCACCGTAGAGAGTTTGAGCAAGCGGGGTGCTTTTAAGGAGGTTTCTTTTAGCTTACGCCAGGGCGAGATTCTGGGATTATTCGGTTTTATGGGCGCCGGTCAGATTCAATTGGCTCGCTGCTTGTTTGGGGCCGAGCCATTCGATACGGGCGCCATTACCCTGGCCGGCCAAAAGCGCAGGTTTAGGAATACAACCGCTGCTAAAAAGGCTGGCATCGCTTACGTGCCGGAAAACCGTCGTCACAGTTTGATGCTGCCACAGGAGATTTATAAGAATGTGACACTGGCGCATCTGGGGCGTTTGATACCCTGGCTGCTAAACCAGCCAGCCGAAGTGGCCATTGCCCGCACCCAAATCGAGCACCTGGGAGTACGTCCCCCTCAACCTACGCTGCCGGTCGGTGCTTTGAGCGGGGGTAACCAGCAAAAGATTGTGCTGGCCAAATGGCTGACCCACCAGCCCCGCTTGCTGATTCTGAATGAGCCTACCCGTGGCATTGACGTGGGGGCCAAAGAGGAAGTCATGACGATAATCAAAGACCTGCGTGATAAAGGGGTGGCGGTGCTGCTGATTACCACCGAGCCGGAAACTATTCTGAGTATCGCCGACCGCGCCCTGGTTATGAGCAAAGGTCGGTTGACCGCCGAGATAGGCGGGCGAGAGCTGACTAAAGAAAATTTGATGAAACATGCTTGAGGAGAGAGGCAAATGGCGAGTGAGGCGAACTCCATAAACCAGGAACGGGTCATCGCGCGGGCGGAGGTATGGATGGGTTGGGCCAGACGTCGCGCTCGCGATCTGGCCCCCTTTATCACCTTGGTGGTCCTGATTATTTTCTTCAGCCTGACTACCGACAGCTTTTTTAATTACATCAACTTCCGCAATATTCTGGGCCAAATTGCCACGCTGGCCATCGTTTCGACCGGTATCACTTTTGTGCTGTTGTGTGGCGAGATTGACTTGAGCATTGCCGCGGTGGCAACTATGACCGGGGTGGTGGCGGCTGTTTTGTTTGGCGAAGCGGGCTTGCCTCAACTGGCGGCTGTACTGCTGGGTGCGCTGGCGGCGACGGGGCTGGGCTTGCTCAACGGCTGGAGTACAACCCGCATTGGCCTGCCTTCATTTATGGCTACACTGGCGAGCATGCAGATTGCCTCCGGCCTGGGCATGTATATCACTAAAGGTTCCATTATCTACACCTTGGCCCCCCTTCTATCCTATTTGGGTGGAGAGTACATTGGCGAGAACGACCCGTGGCGGCTGCCGGTAGTCATTCTCACCGGTGTGGCGGCGCTGGTTATCGGGCATTTTGTGCTGACTTATACCAAGTTTGGCCGCTACGTCTATATGACCGGCAGCAACCGCGAAGCCGCCCGCTTGAGCGGCATCAATACCAAAAATATCGTGGCGGCCTGTCTGACCATTTCTGCCTTCAGCGCCGGTATTGCCGGTATGCTGAATACCGGCCGGCTGGGCAGCGCCCAGGGTTACGGCCTGGATGACATGCTGCTCGACAGCATCTCGGCGGTGGTTTTGGGTGGTACCTCGCTCTTTGGCGGTGAGGGCGGCATCAAGAACACCGTCATCGGCCTGCTGATTTTCGGCGTGCTCAACAACGGCTTGAACCAACTGCAACTGGATATTTTTGTGCGCCTGTGGGTGCGCGGCGTAATTTTGCTGATCGCCCTGATTATCAATATTTATGCTCTGCGTCTGCGTGATGCCCAACCGGCTGAGTAAAATTATTTCAAGGGAGAGATCTCGCTGCCCTGCCAGGCTCTGGATGAGCAAACAAGGGTAGCAATTTGGGTTGCGGCGCAGTTTCTAATCTACCAACACAATTACAAGAGGTTTTGATGACTGAAACGAAATGTATCCTTGTTACCGGCGCGACCGGCAAAGTGGGCCAGGCGTTTATTCGACGTTTTTTGGCCGATCCTCAATTTGAGGCTTTTATGGTGCGGGCTTTGTGTCATAACCGTAAATTGGAGCCGCACAGCCGCTTACAAGTGGTTGCCGGTTCGATTGAGCGGCGTGAGGTGGTCGAAGAGGCGATGAAGGGCGTCACCCACGTTTTGCACCTGGCCACCAGCAAAGAAACCCCGGACACCATTATGGATGTGGCCGTCAAGGGCTTGTTCTGGCTGCTGGAAGCCTGCCGGACCAGCCCCACCTTCCAACAATTTATCCTTATCGGCGGCGATGCCAGTGTAGGCCATTTTTTCTTTCCCCAGCCCATCCCGGTAACCGAAACACAGCCACACAGCGCCTATCCCGGCTGCTACGCCCTCTCGAAAGTGCTGGAAGAGGTAATGTTGGAGCAGTATTACCTTCAATATAACTTGAATGGCTGCTGTTTGCGCGCCCCCTGGATTATGGAAAAGGATGATTTCAAATACCAGCTTTCCTTTGGGGAGGATGTTTTTGGCGGGCCGCGCTGGCGCGATCTGGTTGGGCCGGAAAGGGCCGAGGCATACCTCAAAACGCAGACCATTCCGGTTATGCTGGACCCAGACGGCCAGCCGGTTAAACGCAATTACGTCCATGTTGAAGATTTGGTCAGTGCGATTCTGCGAGCCATTGATCACCCCAAAGCCCGGCAGCAGACTTTTAATATCTGCATGGATGAGCCGGTTGATTACGCTGAATTGGGAACATACCTGGCCGAGTCGCGGGGATTGCCGACCGTCGAGATTCGGACAAATTTTTATTCAACCTGGCTGGATAACGCCAAAGCCAAATTTCTGCTGGGCTGGCGGCCCGAATATGACTTAAAGAAGATGATTGAGGCAGCCTGGGACTATCGGCGGGCTGAGGATGACCCCCGGCTGGTCTGGTATCCGGGATGAGGGTAGCCAGGTGGCCTCGATTATCCCTCGCTGCGATTTTGACAAAGAAAAGAAGTCGTGATATAAGAATGAACGTTCATATGAACGTTCATATGAACGTTAAAGTCAATTTTTGCTCCCAATTTTTACCGTCCTCTCTACTACAACTTTATCAGAACCAGGGTAGATTTATCCAGATGTCCGAAAGAGATTATCGTAAACCACCTACAATGAAAGATGTGGCCCAACTGGTGGGTGTCTCCGTGCAAACCATCTCGGCGGTGGTGAATAACAAGCCGGATATCACCCGTGAAACCCGCGCCCGCGTCCTTGCTGCTATCGAACAGCTCAATTACCGGCCCTACTCGGTGGCTCGCAGTTTGCGCACGCGCCAAACTCGGACCATCGCTTTGGTGGTTTCAAATATTGCCAGCGTGGCCATCGCCACCATGGCCAGCGCCGCCGAGGCCCAGGCTCACGCCTTTGGCTACAGTTTGATCCTTTACAATACCCACAATGATGTTGAACGCGAAACCAGTTATTTCAATGCCGCCGTGCAACAATGGGTAGATGGGGTGGTGTTTATTGCGGCGCAAGGCCGGCTGGGGCGATTGGACATCCTCCAGGCGGCAGACATTCCTTTTGTGGCGATTGACCGTATTCCTGATAATTACGATGGCCCGGCGGTCATGCTTGACAACCTCAAGGCCGGTCGTTTGGCCGGCGAGCACCTCTTGGATTTAGGACACCGGCATTTGGCCCACATTGGAGGGCCGATGGAAATCCGGCTGGCGCGGGAAAGGTTCGGTGGGTTTCAACAGGCGGGGGACGCAGCAGCTTTTTGTGTGTTGGAGGAAGGCAATTTTACCTGTCAATCCGGCTACCTGGCCATGCAGCGTCTATTGGCCTGCCAGCCCCGCCCCACGGCTGTTTTTGCGGCCAACGACCTGATGGCTATCGGCGCTATACGCGCGGTGAATGAAGCAGGCTTGCGGACGCCTGATGATATCTCGCTGGTGGGGGTTGATGACATCGAGGTGGCGGCTTTTCAAATTCCGCCGTTGACTACGGTACGTCAACCCTCGGCTGAATTGGCGACGCTGGGCGTGCAGCTTTTACTCGACATCCTGGCCGGAAAAGAGCCGGTTCAGCCCCAAACGGTTGTTGAACCAACGCTTATCATCCGGCAATCTACGACCAGGCTTGATTAGGGGTGAATTAACTCGCCTATAAAAAAATGGAGATACCGACTAACTTGGCGGGAAGCGGTATCTCCAGGAAGGAAACAGGGTATAGAGCGTACTCAAGCTTTTGGCTTGGGTACGGCACTATAGACCTGTCTGTTGTTATTATACAATATGTCAAACTAATAAGCGAATAAATAGAAATTTGGATAGTGGTTGCAAAGTAAGTGATGGAGTCCCAAAGCTCAGCTTTGGACTCCGAAATATCACTTGCAGGACTTACGCAGTTCGCTGCCTGAGTAGCCTTGAAAAGGCATATCGAAGGGTGCGGAACTGCT
>CAZRYD010000214.1:5655-11813 GCA_964604225.1 uncultured Caldilineaceae bacterium | reverse complement strand
GTCTATCTTTTCATTCTGCTGGCAAGGCTATTTTCTCAATATAATCCAGCGACTGAGAGCCGGATACCATATTTTCGGCTGGTCCTGGTTGAGCTAGATACCCTCCTGAACCAACGGAATAGTGTGATTGATTAACAACCCGGTAAGGGGGAATACCCCCTTGCCTTTTTTGTTATAGGAGAAAAACTGCAATGCTATGCAGTTGAGGTTGACTGACACCCTTTTGTCTCAAATTGGAGACAAAACGGAAGGCGAATCGGATCAACCTTGAAGGGTTTACACGACATTATACCCTGCGATTTTTTAAGAAAATCACAGGGTATAGCTAATGAGAATGGGAATGGGCTTATGGAAAACGCCGTTGGCGTCTTTTAATAGGGCACGCGAATGTGGCGACGACACAGCGATATCTGAATCTTGACCTAGATCTATCGGTGACTGTGAGCGATTTCGCGCCGTTTTAATAGCACAAATGTGCTTTTTCGAGAAGGAATTTTGTGCTTTATGCTAAACTGTGATATTATGTTTCAAACAATTAAATAGTGAAAAAACAACCCGTGCAAGGATTACCAGGCCCACTGCACGGGTTGTAGCCATCGCGGGGATTACCAGGCCCACCGCGTTTTGACTCTTTTTTGGGAGACGGTAGATTTCATAGAAAATCATACCGTTTCATACGAGCAACATTTTAACAGACCTTGCCATACTTGTCAACCTAGATATATATGTATGGAACGGCTGTTCTAATGTCTCATGCTTTAAGGATGAAGACCTGGTCAATCACCAGGTCTTTTTTGTTATCAACCCTCAGTGAAAGGAGAGAAAAATGTTGGAAAAATCTTTAACCACACCCCGGGGGCGGCCGGTCACCGTGCAGGTGAGCACCCGGCTTGCGCTGACCGATTATAACCGACTACTGGAGAAAACTCAGCGAGAAAAAGTCTCGCTCGCCAAATTTCTGAACAGGGTCCTTGTGGCTGCGCTGGATGGGCACGCCGAGGTGCAGAGTGATCCAGGTAAATGATACAACAAAGTTGGCGGCGCTTTTTGACCGCCTGGCACGTATTGGACGGGCGATTCAGAGAGCGAGAGGAGCCGGATCAGAATCGAGTTCGGCGGTCAGTTCTGAGGTGATGGTCATGCAGCAGGAGCCAGAGGAGCCTATCAAATTTCCGTTTTATAAAATTAAACGAAAGCGAGAGATTTAATAGTGGATTTGGTATTTTGCGTGATTTGTCCTACAATCAATCCACAATCGAAAATTGTGTTCGAGACGCACCCGCGTGAGCCGTTGAGCCGCCGCAGATTCGCACCTGCCGCGTAAACGATTCATTCGGGTGTTTTTTATTGTTCCCCCAAGGAGAAGGCTGAATGCGAAAACCACATAGATTAAATGAGGCTGGACAGTCTCCGAAGTTGGATATTCGGCTGGAAGTGACCCTCTTGACTCAGGTGGAGAAAGCAGCACGGGAGCGCAATATCTCCAAAGGTGCGATAATCCGGGAGGCGATTCGGATTGGACTGGAAAGACTGAAAAACGAACAGATTTCTCAGCGTGTATGAGACCAAGCTCGGAAAGGAGCGACCGACATGAGGATCTATACAAAACCCGCCGGGGGGCAAACGGGCGTCGTCACTTCGAATCTTAGCACGTTTACCCCTCCAACGCAAGAGTGGCCGCCTCCATTTGCCAGTCTCTCCCCTGAGGCTCGAGGGCGGCTAGCCCTCCTCGCTGCTCGAACTGGACTCCCCGTGTTGACTATTCTTGAGATTTTGGCGCGTACTGCCACACCCCAGCTCATTTTGGTATCCTCCCAATTAACTTTAGACCTTATCAACAGAAGCCGACGACTGGGCGGGAAACCCGCCCCACTAGCGTTTATTGTTGCCGATGACTCCAAAAGTGAGGGATGAAGTGATCCTGATTCCAAACACGTTCCAACATCCCAATCTCTACGTTGATAAATTAGCGCACTTGCTCACGCCAGAAGAGAGTGTCGTATTAACGAAGGCCGTCCGGGAGATCATCGGTTGGCAAAACAGGGAGAAACTCACAAGGCAGATTGCCCTATCGGTTTTTGTTGAGGGGAAGTTTAGGGAGGGGTTACCACAAACCGAGGATAATCGCCTATGCCATGGTTGTGGGATAGGGCGAGCCGCTATTATCAAAGCATTGAGGGCGTTGGACCGGTTTGGAATCTTGGTAAAAACTGGCAAAACGAATGATCCCAACGGGCAATGTTATACTCTTCAGCTTGACGCGAATCAGATTAATTGGGCAGGCCTCCAACAGCGGAAAGAGGAACGGGAAAGTCTCAATGCTAAACGAACGTACAAGGCGACCAGAAAGAGAGCAATCGCAGGTAGTACGTCCGACGTTACTAGTAACGTCGGACGTACCGAGACTCGTAACGTCGGACGTACCGAGACTCGTAACGTCGGACGTACACATGGAAAACCACAGAAACCCAATAGAAAACCAGAGAGGCAACTCACGCAACATCCGGCGATTCAAGTTTTCCAGCAGGAAGTTAAGAAATATCCCCACCAGATTTTGTGGAGCGAAATTATTGAGACTGTTGGGGAGAATCCGGCTGATCTGGAGCTTTGGCGGGAGGTCATTCATGGTTGGATTCTGACAGGCTGGAAACAGGGAAACATTGGTGGCATGCTCGATTATTACCGCCGGCGTGAAATACCATCGACTCAAAAGAAGCCCCCTAACGGCAAGGTGTTACACACCTCTGCTGAAGTAATTTACGATCAGTGGGGAAATCAACTATGAAGAGCGATAAAAAACAAGCCATTGATGCGGCTATTGTGGCAATGCTAGAACAACAGGCTGCTGCTGTCGGCGCGCCAGTGCAACGCTCATTGCGTGAGGAGTTAGAGCTGCAACACGCTCGTGAGATTCGGCGAGCAAAGCAACGTGATGCTAATTTTCAGGAAGCTTACGAGCGTGCTACATGGATGTGTGCGTTTTGCCAGGCTGTTCATGTACCCAACGTGATTATCCTTTCTCAGGATCGCCGGGTCGCGGTGCCGATTGAAAGCTGCAACTGCGAACAGGCCCAAATCGAGCGAGAGAATCAGGCGCGGGTTCAACAGCAAGAGGAATTGGCCCGTCATCTGGCTTATCTGGACGAGTCACCACTCTGGCAGCAATTTAGTACTGAATGGCCAGATAAACAGTCGGCCCGTGAACAGCTTAGGGTCGCTAAAGAAAAAGTTTATCAATGGTATGCCAACAGGAGCACGGCTGGCTTGATGCTTACTGGGGGATATGGTTGTGGTAAATCCCACATCATCCGTGCAGTGATTCACGCTTATGGGACGCAGGGGGTTTCTGTTGCTTTCTATACTGAACCTGACCTGGTGGCTATTCTCACCGATAGGGGGGAATCAAGCCTACCGGTTCGGACAAAATGCAGGACCTCAGCAGTTCTGGTTATAGACGATATAGGGAGTCGAGAATTCAACCGCTCTTCAGAGTGGGTAAAACACCAACTTGAGGGTTTTTATTTTCAGATATTAGAGTATCGAGCGAATGAGGGTAAAGCGTCCCTATTCTCTACCAATTATCGATTCTCGGAGCTTGAGCAGGTGGTTGGCGGTCGAGCGTATGATCGGATTCACCAAATCATCGGTAATCGAGGTAATGTGGTTGGCCTTTGGGATGTGCCCTCTTATCGGCGGCGAAACTTTTAGGGGGCACTTATGATTTACGACGTAGAGCCTGTTGGACATGCAGGCCCTTCAAGTCGGCGCTGTTGCGGCTGAAAACTGCACCCTGTTTATGTGGACAGTTGACTGGCTGCCGCCAAGCGCCCCAGAGCAGTGAGCCAATGCCTGGGGCTTTCGGTATGCCACCCGGTCCTGGGTTTGGATAAAAAGCAACCCGCTTGGGTGGGGGTTTTTCACCGGGAAGGGATATTATACACGAGGAAATCCGGAGGATTGCCTGCTGTTCATCAAGGGCAAAATGCCGGTCCCTCCGAATCTACATCCTTCGTCGCTCATGATCGAGGAGCCAGAGCAACAGGTCATTTATGCACCAGTTCGCGAGCACAGCAGAAAGCCGGATGAACAATATCGGAGAATCGAGCAGATGTATCCGGGTAAGTGTTATTTGGAGATGTTTGCCCGTCGGACGTGGCCCGGCTGGAGCGTCTGGGGCAACCAGGTCGAGAGTGATGTGATTCTGAGCGTGGGGGTGGACAATGCAAAAATGCAGCCCGCTTAGTCGGCCCAGCGGCCCCACCATGCGCGTTAATGGTCAGGTGGTCAGCAGAACCGTCGTCAAGCTCGACTACCGCTGCGCGGAGTGCCTGGCCCGCCTCAAATATTGGAATGCCGGCGTCGCCTGCACCGAAGATGTGAGCCATCGAGGCTTCGTTCACAAAACCGAAGCTGCCAGAATCGCCGCTGAACGTGCCAAAAAGGTCGCCGTGGTTGAGGCGGCCTATGAAATCGTAGACGGCCAGCTTAGACCGAAAGGAGAAACTATCTGATGCCAATTAAACAACTACAGTCAGACGAACCCGGCTTACCCAGAGCCGGCATTATCCGGTTGGGATTCAAAACCAGGAGCTGTACCAAGTGCAAATACATTTTGCAGTACAAAGAAACGGCCGAGAAATGCCCCAGGTGCGGGAGTGCATTGGGTAACGAATTTCCCACCGAAGCGCCGTTTTTTGTGCTCGACGATGCCCCCGGTGTGGCTGAAGCGCTGGGGACGGATAGACCTGCCGAGTTGGAAGTATTCTTTCCTTTCGACGACAACAACCTGGTTTTTCCGAACTATATGCAATTCTGGCAGGCCAGTTCCCTGGTTTGCCGGGGTGACGGCGAACAGATCGTTTATGCGATTGACCCCACGACCGGTAGGGCGAAAATCAGGGATGGGATCGCCCTGCTAGATTTTGTTGAAGGCAAAGACCAGAATTATAAAGCCGGCCAGTTTATGCCCTGTCCCGGCCCAGACCGCAACCTATACCCCAAATGCCTGAATTGCAAACCCAATGCCATGTTGATTGTCCTGTTAGAAAAGGTGCCACGCCTGGCTTATTTTCAAATTTCAACAACGTCGATTCACAACATCGTGGACCTGCCAAAGCAGCTCAATACGGTCAAAGAGGCGATTGCGGCCATCATCGGCGCCCCGAAACTAATCGGTGTTCCTTTTGTTCTCAAGCGGGTTAAGCGAGAGGTGAGCACGCCAAAGAAGGATAGAAACGGGAACGATGTGGGCCGGCGCCGCGTGGAAAAGTATTTTCTACAGCTCGAGATCAAATCAGAGTGGGTCATCAAAATGTTGACGGCCCAGCGCCGCCTGGCCGATCCCCTGGAACGGCTGGCCCTGCCTGCCCCAGCGCCGCAACCCTCCGCGCCGGAGACGGAAATTATTGACACCGAACCGACCAAGCCAGTCAAGCCTCCGTTCGGTTTTGCGGACCCGCCGACGTGGGAGCCGCCTGTTAGTGACGAGGATATCGAAGTTGAGCCGCCGGCAGCCGAAGCGGCGGCTGCCAAGGCTCAACCGGAGCCAGCCCCGGAGCCTAAGCCGGAACAGCCGGCAGCCAATGGCAAGGCCAAGCTGCACCGGCCGATGACTCCGGAGCAGGTCAAATCTGCCCTGGCCGTGCCAAAATACAGCGACACCAAAACACCGGGTGAGGCGGCTCTCGATTTTGCCAGCACTGCCCTGCTCGAGGCCTGCCGCGGCGACAGCTTGAATCGAGATAGGGTAATCGTCTACCTTTTCGGGAAGGATTCGCTGAAAAAGCTGACTGCCGGGGAATGCCTGTTTATCACGGATTGGATAGGAATCAAAGCAGAGAATGGGTTTAAGCCGGATCCCAATTCGTTAATCGAGATTGAGGCTATTCTTCGCGAATGTCCAAGTGTTCAGCGCCAGGTCATCGAACCTGACCCACCCCCTCCGGCCGATCGGTCCACGGGCCGCGGGACTGACGAGGAATGGTGGAATCGGGTGGATCAGGCGCAGGGGATTCAGGTGGATATGTTTGCCCCGCCGCTGGTGGAGGCATAAAAGAGCCGGCCCACAAGAGGCCGGCAACAACGTAGTGTCCGGCTGCCGCTAGGAGCCAGGCAGGTACACAGGAGGAATTTGGGACAATGTCAATTAAAACGCAATT
>CAZRYD010000214.1:0-5645 GCA_964604225.1 uncultured Caldilineaceae bacterium | reverse complement strand
CGTCCGGGGTGATCCCTGCCCCTCTTGTCAAGGAAGCGGAAAGGTGGAACACAAACTGATGGCACTATTGAGAAAATGGCCGGGAGATCCCCAGGAATTTTGTTACCAACACCACATTTTACCCGAAGCGCTTCAGCAACCAATCAGGTGTGATTACTGCCAGGGCGTGGGTGAGGTTCGCAGCGAGACGACACTTAATGTGGCGCTGAGAGAATTGGGGTTTCTAGAATTGGGGAGAAGTTGAGCTGTGATGCTGTTTGAGCTCCTCTCCCGTTGGATGTGGCTATGGCGGCTGGCCTTACGCTGGAAATGGCGTTGGCTCAACGATCAACTCCTGTTGGGTCACACGCGGGACGTAATCCGGAATCGACCGGAGTTGGTGCCCGAATTACGGACGATGTTGAACGCGTTTCGGTTAGGTGAAAATCCGGACCGGGACTTGGAGCGCAGGGCATTGTTGGCGGCTGGAAAGGAATAGCGCAGATGAAAAATATCAAGCCATCTATGATTTTGGCCGTTGTTTCCTGGTTGAGTTTATTTATCCTGACTTGGTTGGCACTCTTAAACCTTGTTCCCTTTGACGCGCTGCGAGTTAGTACGTGGGTGTTTTTCCTGGCCATGGCCATTGGTTCATCGGCTGTTGCTTCCGGGAAAAAGTCCGGCTAGGTAGGGCATCATGATCCTCAATGATCCGCTTTCCCGCAATTTTATTGCTCGCGCGGTCCACCAGACTGTGATCGAAACCGATCCAGACCGGACAGGAGTGTGGTGCTGTGAGCTGTACGCGGTCACCGGCGCAGGCGTGCTTTACCTGTTGACCGGCTGGCGATTCGAGGCAGTAGCCGGGTTTGCCTGGCGCACTCCTGAGTTTGCACCGGTGCACCATGCCAGCGGGCTGCCACTCGATGCACCGCGGCCGAGCTGGGCCCACCTGGTGCGCCGGGAACCGGAGCCGGCAGCGCACGCCTGGGTCGAGAATCGAGCGCTCGACCAGGTCGTCGACTTATCGCTACGGCCGGTAGTGTGGAACACTCGGGACCGGTTGAATGGCCACGTTTTTCGGCGCGATGACCGGGATACCCGGCTGCTGCAAGAGAAGTATGCCGACCTGCCGCACCTGGTTGCCGCGATCACCCGCCGGGTGACGGAGTTGGCCGCGCCGGCAGTGCTGGCCCGGGCGAACGGCGAAAGCGGGCACGTGCTCGGACGAATCGCGGCGCGCTGGCCGGAGGTGGCGGATCGGTTGCTGGAGGAGGCGAATAGTGAGCTTTGACCTTGCCTTTGACTATCAGATACTGGATACCGAAACACGCATCGTTATCCGGCAGCGCCTTGATGAAGCAAAATCGTTGATGCGTCAGGGGCTCTGGAATATGATTAAGGCTGGCGGTAAGTTTGCTGAAATTCGTGAGCGGTTGCGGCATAATAAGAGTGGCGGCTTCGATGGCTGGATCGAATTTGAAAATTTAGGCCGCAGCACTATCTATCAATTCATCAATCTATATGAGGCTTTCGGCAACTGTCCAAATTTTGGACAGTTGGACATCCAGAAAACGGCGGCGTATCTACTCGCCGCCCCCTCCACTCCCGATGAGGCCCGGCAGGAGGCCATCGAGCGGGCGCAAAATGGTGAAACCATAACCTGTGCGACGGCCAGGGAAATCAGGAATAACCATAAGCCACCTACTAACGGCTTTAGTCGAACCTCCCTGTTTGAGGATACCCGTCCCCTGTTTATTGAGAGCTCCCACGATGGAGATGGGCCGGCTGAATCGCCGGGGCTTTCTCACTCCACCGGCAGAATGAGCCAACAGTTTGCACTCCTCGTTAGTCAAGAATCAGAAGAATGGTATACGCCGATAGAACTGATCGAGTTGATACGCCAAGTGTTGGGGGATATTGACCTGGACCCGGCCAGTTGTGAAGAGGCCCAACAGGTTGTTCGGGCTGCCCAATTTTTCACCAGGGCTGATGACGGCTTATCTCAGCCCTGGCATGGAAGAGTCTTTTTAAATCCGCCCTACACCAGACCAAGAGGGGCGCAGAGCAACCAGGATATATGGGCCAGACATTTACTACAGGAATTCGAGGGCGGCCGGGTTAACGAAGCTATATTGTTAACCAACGCCAAGCCTGGCTATAATTGGTTTGAGAATCTATGGGATATTTTGCCAACCTGCTTTATCCGCCAAAGAGTGAGCTTCACAAGAGGCGATGGCGCCAAGCCAGGAAGCACCAAGCCAGGAGATGCTGCCAAAGTAGCGAGCGTCCTGTTTTATCTCGGCGGCAATCTAGATCGATTCATTGAAGTTTTTCGGGAGATCGGGCGAATCATTTTACCCGATGGCCGCGTGATTAGCCAGGCTATCATTCATGAAGAAAATCAAATGATCTTGGAGGAGACAAACGACCAATAACCAATTAAGACAACCAAAATGATATCTTATTCTGCGTGAGCCTGTCCTGGCAAAGCCAGGGCTTTAGTGAGCCGCCAGCCGGAGTCGCACCCGGCTAGCGGCTCTTTTTATTTTTCATTTTCAGGAGTGGATCATGGCAGGTGGTGTTAATTTAGGTAACGCCTACGGAAAAATAATCATTGACAGCGGCCCCGCCCTGTCCGGGATCGGCCTGGTGCAGGGCAGCTTGATCGGACTGCAATCCGGCTTTCTGGGGGTCAACCCGGTTATGGGCCTGTTTGGAGCGGGGTCGATTGCAGCCACCAAGGCGGTTGCGGGATTGACCGCTGTGATCGGGAGCAGTGTGGCGAAGGCGGCTGATCTGCAGGCCCAGATGAGCGATATCCAGGCCGTGATGGGGGCGTCGAGCCAGGAGGTGGGCCAACTCAAGACGCTGATCCAGGACCTGGGCCTTGACCCCAATCTGAAGGTCAGCGCGACCGAGGCCGCCGACGCTATCGAGATGCTGGGCCGGAACGGTCTGGAGGTGCAGGACATCCTGGATGGGGCAGCCAGGGCGACGGTGCTGCTAACCAACGCGACCGGCGGGGAGTTTGCCCAGAGCGCCGACATTGCCACCAACGTGATGGCCCTGTTTAACATTGAGGCCGGCGATATGATGCAGGCCGTAGACGGCATCACCTCGGTGGTGACCAACAGTCAGTTTTCGATTGACGACTATGCCCTGGCCCTGGCCCAGGGGGGCTCTGCCGCTGCTACGTATGGGGTCAGCCTGGATGATTTCAACACCGCGATAGCCGGAACAGCTTCTCGATTTTCCGGCGGTTCAGATGCGGGCACCTCGTTTCGGGCGTTTTTGACGCGACTCGTACCAACGACCAACGAGGCAACCGATATGATGCGCGAACTGGGCCTATATACCGGCCTGACCGGTGACGAAATGAAGGATACGCAGGCCAAGATCGCCAAAATTGACAGTCAAATCGCCAAGCTCGATCCCACCTCCAAGAATTATGGCAATCGCCTGGCTGAGTTAAGAGAAAAACAAGATGCTCTAAAGAGTAGTCTTCAGACCGGCCAGAACGCCTTCTTCAAAGAGGGCGGCGAGATGAAGAGTATGGCCGAGATTTCCGGTATTTTGAACCGGGCGCTGGCCGGCCTGACTGAAGAAGAAAAGATCAATGCATTACAAACAATTTTTATGACCGATGGGATGAGAACCGCAGTGGGACTGGCCGGCTATACCAAGGCGGAGTTCGAGCAGCTTCAGGCGACAATGGGGCAGACCAGCGCGGCAGAGGCGGCCAGGATCAGGATGGATAATTTTCGGGGGGCAATGGAAATCCTGAGCGGCGTGGTCGAGACGGTGCAACTTGGCATCGGGGATAAATTTCTGCCGCTTCTTACCGAATTGGCGCAGGCGGCCAGTAAATTCCTGAGCGGCAACGCCGACCAGATCGTAGCCTTTTTTGGGGGTATTGCCGATGGGGTTGCAGGAGCCGGGCCGGCGCTGGAGCAGTTTTTGGGTTATGTTTCTAATTTACTTACCGCGTTCCAGGCCGGGGGGCTATTTGGCAGCCGCAGCGGTTCATTTGGCAGCACCGGCTTATTGGCCGCATTGGGCATACCCCCTGATATAGTCAGTACAATTCAGAGCATTTTTAACGGTATATCTGCGGCAATTGATGCCTTTGAAACCGGCGGCGTTTTTGGGGCGTTGTCAGCCGGGGTAGATGCGGCCTGGCCGGCGATACAGGCAACATTATCAAAATGGGGCACCCAATTCTGGGATTGGCTGACCGGGCCGGGCGGCGCATTGGAGCAGGCCGGCACAAAATTGGGTGAAATCGGCCTGGCCATCCAGACTCAGATCACCCAAAACTGGCCGGCGATACAGGCGACATTGTTGAACTGGGGCACCCAATTCTGGGATTGGCTGACCGGGCCGGGTGGCGCGCTGGAGAAAGCCGGCACCAAATTGACCGAACTCGGTACGGCTATCCAGACCTGGGTGACCACCAATCAGGCAACACTGGAGGATATTGGCCGCAGTATAGGGACTATTTTACTTGACGGCCTGGGGCTGGCCGTGGAAAGCTCGGAAAAACAAAATGAGCTGGCCGGGAAACTGGCCGCTGCCCTGGCCAGTGCGATTCTTGGGATTGCGGAGGCTGTCACCGATATTGGGGTTGGAATCGGCCAAGCCCTCATTGAGGGCATCGTCAAGAAAATCAGTGGTTCGGAGGCTTCGGAGGCGGTTTCGGGGGGCATCCGGGGCTTGATGCAGGGCCTGGCCGGGGCTTTTAACCCCCTGGGGCAATTGAAGCAAATAGGGGATGCGTTTAGTGGTATGGAGGAAAATGTTCACCTGTTCCGGCCCGGCAGCCCGACGCCGTTTGAGATGGGCATCAGGGGCATCACAAGTGCGCTCAACGCCGTGCCCAGCCTGGACCAGGTGTTTGGGGGCGAACCTAATGTGCCCAACTTTGCCGATATGTTCACCCTGCCAAACAGCTTGACCTTGACCGCGCTGGCCGCACCGGCGACACCGGCATTCGCCGGCGCAGGTGGAGGGAACAAATTTGGCGACGTGATATTTTACATCGATGGAGCACAAAGTCCACTGGACACAGCTAAATCAGTCGAGCAGGCGCTGCGGGATCTGTTTGACAGAGCTAACACGGGAAGAAAGGCCTAAGGTTGGTGGAGGTTTAATGATGACGAAAAACTACGATAACGATTATCAGTGGTTGGCATCGCGTCACAAAGTGAGTGAACGTCTGGCCCAAGCGGCGACCAAGATGCTGCACAGGATCCCGTTTGACGATTTGGCCGAGCTGCAGGCATCGAATGTCAAAATTGACTCGAAATTTTTGGGGTTGTTTCGGATCGGCGAGGCCCAGCGCGAGGTGCGCGACGGGGCTGAAGTGGTCGTTTGCTATGTGGCCCCCGAAATGGCGGGATTCTCCGAGGCGGCGATGATGGGCGTCTTGGTCCACGAATTCGCCCACGTCCGGCTGGGCCATTGCGGGCTGGTGCTCAAGAGCATGACTGAATCGGAGCGACTAATATTAGAGGGGCGACACGAGATCGAGGCAAATCGCCTGGCCATTAGGTGGGGTTTCCGGGCCGAGCTAAAACTCGCGGACCTTTACCTCCAGGAGCAACGCCGTATTGTCGTCGAGAATGCTGATAAATTCATCAGGATAATGGGTTAAACTGTGTCCC
>CAZRYD010000213.1:6679-11904 GCA_964604225.1 uncultured Caldilineaceae bacterium | reverse complement strand
CGCCCAGATCGCTCAAATCGGCTCTATTAATGCTTCTTGAGTGGCGAAGGTATTGTATCTTGAACCTTATAATGACCCGGAATTGGACTTTATTTCGTATATTCGGGTTAACTATTTAAAAAGTGAAGGCCCGATCTGGCGTCAACAAGTTCGTTTTTATGAAGCTTATTGGGCTCCGATCATGGCAGGTGGCAGTACAACCTGGGGTGTCATTAAGTGGTTAATTTCTCGTACCCTAACGCCACTCTGGTCGCTTTTGACACCCTGGCGCTTACGAGCACGCTTACGGCGGGCCACTCTGCACGCATTTTGGTCCAGGTTGACTGAAGCCGAAAAAGCCGTTCAAGGATACCAAAACAAGGATTTGTCTAACATTCTAAAAAGCTATGATGATTTCGAAGGCCCCAGCGCGCGCAGGGATTTCAAAAAAGGTAGCTTTTCAGAGTTTGTCCACTTTCTTGAAAAAACAAAGCCTGATCAGGCTACTCGTAATCGCTTAATCAAGTTGGCCAAACAGTGGCATAGGAACTATATCGTTCAGGAGTTATCAAATGCGGTGGTGTTGGTGACATTGGCTGTTTCCCTGGCGCTTGGATTTGGGGCATTGGTTTGGCTGGCTTTCCTGATTCTTGAAGGATTACAGCTTGGCGGTATTTCATCCTGGCTCACTCATTTTTTCTCAATAGAAGTTGATATGTTTAGCCCAAATTGGGGTAATATCCTGGTTATTGTAACGCTTCTGGCCGGGCTTTTTCGGATTACCCTGTTTTTGAAAGACTACCTGGGCGACGTACAAATGTGGGCCACCTACACTGAAACCGATGAAAAGTTTACTCGACGCAGAAAAGTGTTGAAAACGGTAACCGGGTTACTCTGCCACGTGTTAAAACAAGATGAGTGTAAACGGGTAGTTGTGGTTGCTCATAGCCTGGGGACAACAGTGGCCTACGACGCTCTGCTCACCATTAGTAGATATAACCGCGCCTCCAATAAAGATAGGGTGCCAATGGATTCACCCCTGCCCTTAAAAAAAATTGAGCATTTTATCACCCTGGCTACACCTATTGACAAGATTTACTACTTTTTTGAGAGCTATCGGAGCAAGGTGCATCGCTATAATCGGATTATTGAGCAAGTGCGCGGTGATATTGGTGAAGTGCCTTTTTCAAAAAACCAGAAGCCGCATATACACTGGATCAATTTTTGGGATCGAGCCGATATTATTAGTGGTTCTGTCGAGACGCCGGCCCATGCCCGGTCAGGTGCTTACTTTGTTGACAATTGTGAAGTCTATAATCGCTGGTTTCCCGATGCTTATACCAGTCACTTTGCTTACTTTGACCATAGCCAGGTAATGCAAGTGATTTCGGATGTAATATTCAATAGTAAGTACTCCTTTGTCGATGCGCCGCGTGATCTCCAGGGGATCCCTGATTACAAAGCCCAACTCGTCGCAATAAGTGAGTCGTTGTGGATCAATCGGGTGTTCCAAATACTTATGTTGGTACTCCCGTGGCTTATTCTCATTGGCCTGGGCATGCATATCTTCGGTGCGAATACACAACTCACCCATATCATGACCTACTTAAGTGTTGGGGTAATTCTTATCCTGGCTGTTGGTTGGCTGGTAAGTTGGCTGCATGGTCATCTAGAATCATACTAAAAGCCTATCCGAAAACCCAATTTCAAACCTGTCAGGTCTGCCAGACCTGACAGGTTTTCGGATAGGTTCTAAATATCCATACTTGAAGAAAATTTTTATGAGGACAATAAAAATCAAATAGGCCAAAGGAGGCAACGATGATATTCAAGGGATATTATCCTGACATATCAATCCCTGAGGTTTCCTTGCCGGAGTTTGTGCTGCATCGGGCCAGGGAGTTAGGCGATAAACCTGCTTTAATTGACGGTCCCAGCGGACGGACGCTGACCTATGGCCAACTGGCTGGGGCGGTGTCGCGGCTGGCAGTCAGCCTGACCGAACGTGGCTTTAAGAAAGGCGACACTTTTGCCATCTATAGCCCAAATGTGCCGGAGTACGCCATTGCCTTTTTGGGCGTAGCCTCACTGGGCGGGATCAACACCACCATCAATCCGCTCTACACCGCCAGGGAACTGGCCAATCAATTGAATGACTCCAGAGCCAAATTCTTGCTGACCGTGCCGCCGTTTATGGACAAAGCCCTTGAAGCAGCCAAAGAGGTAATCTTCGGGAGATTTTTGTCTTTGGCGAAGCTGAGGGAGCGACGCCTTTTGCCTCATTGTTACAAAGTCAGGGTGCGCCGCCTCAGGTTCAGCTTAACCCGCGCGAAGATCTGATTGCGCTGCCCTACTCCAGCGGCACTACCGGCCTGCCCAAAGGGGTCATGCTGACCCATCATAATCTGGTGGCCAACCTGTGCCAGATTAGAGATATTGAGCCTTTTGGCGAGGCAGATACCTTAATCGGTATTTTACCCTTCTTTCACATTTATGGTTTGACCGTCATCATGGGGCTAGGATTGCATAAAGGGGCCACGATTGTGACCATGCCGCGCTTTGACCTGGAGCAGTTTTTGCAGATTATGCAGAATTATCGCGTCAGCCGGGCCTACCTGGTGCCGCCGATTGTGCTGGCCCTGGCCAAGCACCCGCTGGTGGATAAGTACAACCTATCCAACCTGAAGCTGATCATGTCGGGAGCAGCGCCGTTGAGCAAAGATGTGGCCGAAGGCTGCGCCAATCGCCTGGGTTGTCTCATCAAGCAGGGTTATGGTTTGACCGAAACCAGCCCGGTGACGCATCTCAACCCGGACGACCCGGCCAAAATCAAGCAAGGCTCAATTGGTCCTTGTATCCCCAACACAGAGGTCAAGATTGTTAATTACAATACCGACGCCGAACTTGGCCCTAACCAGGAAGGCGAAATCTGGCTGCGCGGCCCGCAGGTGATGAAAGGGTATCTCAACCATCCCCAGGCCACAGCCGCCTCCATTAATGCCGAGGGTTGGTTCCGCAGCGGTGACATTGGCTACGCCGACGAGGAAGGTTATTTTTACATCGTGGACCGGTTGAAGGAATTGATTAAATACAAGGGACTGCAAGTAGCCCCGGCTGAATTGGAGGCCATTTTGCTGACTCACCCGGCTGTGGCCGATGCCGCCGTCATTCCCAGCCCGGATGAAGAGGCCGGTGAAATCCCCAAAGCCTTTGTTGTACTGCGCGGCGAAGCTACACCCGACGAACTCATGGCCTTTGTAGCGGAGAGAGTCGCGCCTCATAAAAAAATACGACTGCTTGAGGTGATTGAGCAGATTCCCAAATCGGCCTCCGGCAAAATTTTGCGCCGGGTGCTGGTCGAGTGGGAGCGGAGCAAGTAGATGGAGGAATAAGTCTTGGAGTCCAAAGCGCACTTTGGACTCCAAGTTGTTCTGACGATTTCTGCTGGATAGAGGGGGATGCTGGAGACATCACCTATGAGTGGTAAAACTAAAGAGCAACTACTCAAAGAGTCATCTGAGTTGCAGCGTCAGCTTGTAGCTTTAAAGCGGGTTGAGGTGGATTGGCGCCGACAAACAAAGCAGCTTAACACCCTCTATCAAATCAGTTTGCACATTCGGAAGTTAAAACCAGAAGCAGAGTTGGGTCAAGAGACTATTGATCTCTTGGAGCAGAGAATGGGCTATGAATACGGGGCCATTCTCTTGATTGATCAATCCAGTGGTAAATTAGTTCCTTATGCTTTGAGCAAACAAGGCCGAGATGCCGCTTTTGTGGAAGCGGACAAAGCCTATGTCGCCTCCCATGGTATTGCTCTGGGTACGGGTATTACCGGTTGGGTGGCAAAAGCCGGCCAGAGTGTCCGCAGCGGTGATGTGCGCCAGGATACTCGTTACCACGCCATGCGTGATGATATTCGCTCAGAGTTGTGTGTCCCCCTTTGTGTAGGTAATCAGATCATCGGGGTGATGAATACTGAAACGACGAGTCTCAAAGCCTACACCAAGAACGACCAGCGTTTTATGGAAACCGTAGCTACCCAAGTCGCCCTGGTGATCCAAAACAATCGCCTCTATAAGCAGATACAACAGAGGGACAAAGCCCTTCAAGAGGCTCAGGAGGCGCTTGTATCCATTAAGACTTTACGTGGATTCTTAACCATTTGCAGTTCGTGCAAGAAGATCAGAGATGAGCGAGAACATTGGATACAAGTTGAGGAGTATCTTACCAAACATACAGAAGTAGAATTGACGCATGGTATTTGTCCAGATTGTCAAAAGAAGTTGTATCCTGAGTTTTACCAGGATTATTAAAATTCTTGAAATGTTTAGAGGGCGTGAGTAGTTCGACCCGGTAGAACCAGTTGGAATAAAAAGGTATGGAATAACCTTGTATCTTTCGCGAACATTAGATTCAAAACTTGAGTCTCAAAACTTTGCCAACGATACCCTGGCCCGGCTTAAGACGCACCACTTCGTCCACGTTCCCGCCGGCCCCTTTATCTACGGCCCAGAGGTGACTTATGAGCGCCTGGAGCAGGCTCCGCCGCCGCGTCCGCGCCAAATGATAGACCTGGCTGAGTTTTGGATTGGACGCTATCCGGTCACTTATGCCGAGTGGAAAACTTTTCTGGATACGACCGGCTTTCATTGGGCCGGGCATTGGTACGCTATTCGCGGCGGCTGGCGGGGCTGGCTACGCCGCTTTGCCAGCGTGCCCGACTACCCGGCGGAAATGGCCAACTATCCTATCGTTAACATATCCCAGACCGATGCGCTGGCCTACTGCACTTGGCTATCGGCGCAATTAGACGTACACTGTACCCTGCCGACAGAGTTTCAATGGGAAAAAGCTGCCCGTGGCGTCGATGGCCGCACCTATCCCTGGGGGGAGGCGCTGCCCCGTCCGGAACTGGCTCATCTGGGCGCGACGCATACGCTCAAGCTGGACTATTATTTTTACAACCTGTTGGTCCGGCCCCGGCAGGAATTAGCCCGCAGCGGTTGGTACTGGCGCACGGGCGCGCCGCTGCCGGTCGGCTCCATTCTGCAGAATGTGTCGCCCTACGGCTGCTACGACATGGCCGGCAATGTTTGGGAGTGGACGAGCAGCCTGTACAATGAGAATCTGCCCGGTTTCCACGTAGTCAAAGGGGGCTCGTGGGGCTACAGCCCGCAGCATACCGCCTGCAATTGCCGCAGCGCCTGCAGCGTGACCACGCCGAGTGCGGATTATCGGGCGCAGGG
>CAZRYD010000213.1:5521-6579 GCA_964604225.1 uncultured Caldilineaceae bacterium | reverse complement strand
GTCTTTCTAATCAACTTCCGCAACGAACGCGATATGTACCCACCGTTTGGGATTATGTATGTGGCCGACGCCTTGACCAAGCAGGGTTTGAATGTCGAACTGTGGCACGAGACCGAAGAGGGTCTGGACGAGTTTGTGCGCCAGATCGAAAAAGCCCGGCCGTTGTGGGTCGGCTTCAGCACCATCACCGGGCCACAGTTAGCCTCGACGATCAAGGCAACCCGGCGAGTGCATGACTTGGGTATTCCCACCGTTTGGGGGGGCGTCCACGCGACCATCATGCCGGAAGAGGTGCTCAAAGAAGATTACGTGGACTTCGTGGTGGTTAATGAGGGGGAGGTGACCGCGCAGGAGTTCACCCACGAGCTGCAAGGAAATTGCAATTGGGTCAAGGTGTTTGGGCTGGCCTGGAAGGACGAGTCTGGCCGGCCGGTAGTTAACCCGGAGCGGCCCTTCATCCAAAACCTGGATGATTTTTCGCCGCGCTGGGATTTGCTGGCCGATGTCAACGCCTACATGCTCCAATCTGGGCCGTATGACCGGGCCATTCCGGTTTATATTAGCCGGGGCTGTCCCTTCCGCTGCGGCTTTTGCTACAACGAAGTGGTCATGAAGCGCACCTGGCGGCAGCACAGCGATGAGTTCATTATGAACCAGATCGAGTGGCTGAAGCAGAATTACGGCATCAACGCGGTGGATTACGCCGACGACTATCTCTTTGGCCGGCCCCGGCCTATGCAGCGGCTGGTCGAAAAGGTCAACATGCCCTGGAGCGGCCAGGTGCGGGTGCAGTTGCTCAAACCGGAGTTTGTCCAATGGATGAATAAAACCGGCTGTCAATGGGTCAATATTGGCGCGGAGAGCGGCAGCCAGAAGGTGCTGGATTCGATGAATAAGGATCAGAAGGCCGAGCAGATCGAGTGGGGCGTGCGCAACCTGGCCGAATACGCCTCGCACATCGAGGCTAACCTGAGCTTTATCATCGGCTTGCCGGAGGAGGACCCGCTGGAGCGCCAGATAACGATTGAATTAATTGATCGCTTGTGCCAGATTAACCC
>CAZRYD010000213.1:0-5421 GCA_964604225.1 uncultured Caldilineaceae bacterium | reverse complement strand
TTCAAATTCTATTGGGAGGGCCGGCTCAAACAGGCCGGGGCGCAGATTGTCGAGAGTGTAGCGCCCTTGCGGGTGCTGCGTGATAAGTACGGTCACAAGCTGGTTACCTACAACGCCAACACCCACAAGAGCAAAATCGAGATGCACCAAGCAGCGGGGTAAGCTTGAGCTGGTTGATAGCTAAGACAGCGCCGCTGAAATGAAGCTCTGAATACACTGCCGCCTTTGAGGGGATTAATCGGCTGGGGCTGAAACTTTATTCAACGCTTCGATGAACGCTGCCGGAACCGGAACGATACGTCGCTGGGCGTAATTAAAGGTCACAATGCCGGTTTCGGCCAGGGCCAGCAGGAGATCGCCTTTGGTAATCCGATGAAAAATGCGGAAACCGCTGCGGCTTATTTCGTTGATGTGACTTTCAAGGCTCAGCCGGTCAAACATAAAGCCTTCGGCTTTGTAGTTGATGGCCAGATCGGCCATGATAATCCCGGTTTGACCGTCGCCGAGGTCCATCTCACTGAAACCGAGGTCTCGTAACAGATTAAGCCGGGCTTCATGAATCAAACCAACCAACGCATCATTGCTTAAATGGCCGCCGTAGTTAATGTCTCGAACTTGCAGCCTCACTTCGTAGTGAAATTCATAGCTGGGTTGTTCTTGGAGTTTTACTCTGGGCATCGTTGAACCTCCACGCTGGCGCTAAGTGTAAAGAGGATGGCCTAAAGGGGCAAAAGTGTGCTGACATTTTGTAAACGAACAAGGAGATATGATGGAATTCAAAAAATTGATTATTGAACCGCGCAAAAAAATTGCGCTCATCGCCCACGATAACAAGAAGGATGATCTTTTGGATTGGGCCAAATATAACAAGGTCGTCCTGGCTCAACACGAATTGTATGCGACCGGCACCACCGGCAAGCTGCTGGAAGAAGAACTCGGCCTGACGATAAACAAACTGCAAAGCGGGCCGCTGGGCGGCGACCAGCAAATCGGCTCCAAGATCGTCGAAGGGGCGATTGATTTTGTGATCTTTTTCTGGGATGCGCTGGAATCCCAACCGCACGATCCCGATGTCAAGGCTCTGCTGCGCCTGGCCGTCGTGTGGAATATTCCAACCGCCTGCAATCGCGCCACCGCCGATTTTATGATCTCATCGCCGTTGATGGGCATTGAATACGAGCGGCTCCTGCCGGACTATACCGAATATCGCAAACTGCGCCACATCAGAGAGGATTTCTAACTACGGTCATTGTCAGAGCCGCTCAACTGGCCGATATTCCGGCGATTACCCGCATTTATAATGAAGCGATCCTGACCACGGTCGCCACTTTTGATACTGAGCCAAAAAGCGAGGCCGACCGCCAAACTTGGTTTGCCGCGCACGGCCCTCGCCACCCGATTCTGGTAGCGGAGCGGGCTGGTTTGGTGGTCGGCTGGGCCTCGTTGAGCAAATGGTCCGACCGCCTGGCCTACGCCGACACAGCCGAGATTTCATTGTATGTGCAGGAATCGCTGCGGGGTCAAGGCATCGGCAAGCGCTTGGTCGAAGCGATCGTGGTTGAGGGCGAAAAAGTGGGGCTGCACACCGTGATTGCCCGCATTGCCGGGGGTAATCAGGTCAGCATTCGGCTGCACGAAGCCGTTGGGTTTAACCACATCGGCGTGATGCGGGAAGTTGGGCGCAAGTTTGGCGAGCTTTTGGATGTCTATCTCATGCAGAAAATTTATCTCTAAAAAGTAGATGGCGGGCTATTCAAAAACACCCCTAATAAAAAAGCTTGGCCTTAAAGCTGGTTTTCGGCTAATTATTCTGAATGCGCCGGAGAACTACGAGCAAACTCTGGGCGAATTGCCCGAAAATGTGAGCGTAGCCGACACCCTAACCGGCCCGCTTGATTTCATCCACTTCTTCACCACCCGGCGCGACGCCCTGGTTGCCGAATTTCCGCACCTCAAACAAGCCCTGGCTCCGGCGGGCCTGCTCTGGATTTCCTGGCCCAAGCGGACCTCCAAAGTTGCAACTGATCTGACCGAAGACATCATCAGAGCCATCGGTCTGGAAAACGGCTTGGTGGATGTCAAAGTAGCTGCCGTGGACGAGGTTTGGTCGGGCTTGAAGTTTGTGTATCGCTTGAAGGATAGAACTTAACCTCCAACCCTCTCTCCCAACCTCTCTCCCTTGAAGGGAGAGGAAGTGCGTCTGGAGCCCCTCCCCCTATCAGGGAGAGGGGTTGGGGAGGGGGGTCTGATATAAGGCGAAAAGTATGACAACTCATCATTTGGAACCACAAATCTACTACTACACCTTCGGCCCGCACGAGCCGGCCCTGCGCGTCCACAGCGGCGACACGGTGGTGGCCGAAACCCGCGACGCTTTTGGCTACGATGATTTACGCAATCCGCTGCCGGAGTCAATGAAACAGCAATCGCCCGGCACAACCTTGCGCGAGTCAAACCCGCTGGTCGGGCCGATTTACGTCGAGGAAGCCAGGGCGGGCGACCTGCTGGCGGTGCATATTCGCCGCATCCGCCTTAACCGGGAATTTGCCCTGAGCCGGCAGAACTCCAACTTTGGCTCGCTCACCGGCGAAGGGCCGGGCCGCCGGCTGCTCTACAATCCCCCGGTGCCGATGATCTGGTACGAATGGCGGCTCGATTTGGTCCGGCATGTCGGTATTTTGGAGCTGCCTAATAGCCGCCTCAAGCGGGTCGAGGCGCCGCTGCAACCTTTTATCGGCTCAATTGGCGTAGCTCCGCGCTTTGGCCGGGTCGAGATAACCCTCACTCCCGGCGAGTTCGGCGGCAACATGGATTGTCCTGATACCGGCGAAGGGACGACCCTCTACCTGCCGGTTTGGGTAGACGGCGCTTATCTGCTCTTTGGCGATGTGCATGCCTTACAGGGTGATGGCGAAGTCAACGGGGTGGCCCTGGAGGTTACGGCGGAAGTCACGCTCGATATCGAAGTTCGTAAGGGCCTGGAAGTCGAGTGGCCGCGCCTGGAAGATGCCACCCATATTATGGTCGCTGGCAGCACCCGCCCGCTTGACGATTGCGTCCGCCTGGCCCAGCTCGAATTGCTGCGCTGGCTGGTGGACGAGTATGGTTTCCAGCGCGAGGAAGCCTGGCAGTTGAACGCCCAGGTCGGCACGATGCGGATTGGCAATGTGGTTGATCCTATGTACACCGTGGTGGCTAAATTTCCTAAGGCATACCTGCCCTGAAAGACAGAGCTTAGAGATTGGAGATGCAACAATCTCTAAGCTCAAAGCTCTAACAATGCCTATTCTACGTGTTTTGACCTATAATCTGTATTTCGGCGGGGTTGACCGGCTGGAGGAAATTTATACGGTTCTGGCGCATGTCGATGCGGATGTGGTCGCCCTGACCGAAGCTGACGACCCGGTGGTGGTCGCCACCCTGGCCGAGCGGCTGGGCTTGCAGCAGATTTGGGCCGAGGGCAGCGGCGACCGGCACATCGCCACCCTGTCGCGTTTGCCCGTTGTGGAGTGGCAGATTTATCGCCAAGCGCCCCTGACCCAGGCCGTCCTTGAAACAAAATTGGACGCACCAGCCGGAGCCATAACAATCTACAATGCCCATTTCTTGCCGACCCTGTTGCTGCCGTTTGAGATTCGGCGCTGGCAGGCGGTCGGCAAATTGCTGCAAGTCATTCGGACCCGCCAGCCGGGGCCGCATTTGATCCTGGGGGATCTGAACGCCATTGCCCCCGGCGACCGGGTATTGCAGCGGAATAACCCGCCTCAGATGCAACGGATCATGGCGCTGCAACTGAATCTCATCTTCCGGCTGGCCCTGCCGCGGCTGCTCAAAGCCGGCTACGTGGATTGTTTCCGCCGCCTGCACCCCCACGACGACGGTTTTACCTGGATGCCCGGCAACCGCACCACCCGCTACGACTACATCCTGGCCGACGGTTCCATGGCCGCTAGATTGCAATCCTGCCGGGTGCTTGACGACATCGAGGCCGTTTGTACCGCCTCCGATCACCTGCCATTGCTGGCAGAATTTGAAATTTGATTTTTGGTGTAATGAAAAACTTGACCGATTCAAAACCCCAAATATCGGCTCCCCTACTCCTTACTCCCCGCTTTGCGTCCTTACTCCCTACCTATGACTTCTGGTCCCGCCAGGCCAACGCCCAGAGCGCGTCCTTTGAATTCGCGCCGTTCGGCATCTCGGCCCGAATTACGGCCAATCAGCCTGAAGTTTTGAGCGCCGCTCGTCTGTCGGCGGGGCGTTTTAGCTTGCTGGAGGACTCCAGACTCCGGCCTGGACTCCTCTCAACCGAGGCGCTGGACAGCCAGCCCATCCACATTCAATTGGTGGTCGGCCAAGCTGACAGTCCACCTGTTCCCGCCGATCTGCCGGAGCGATTGAGCTACAGCGGTGTGGGCGATTGGCTCAGCCTGTCGGCGGGGGAGTGGGGCCACGCCTTTGCCCATTTGCCAACCCGCACGGCAACGGCCTTTTTGTCGCCGGCCCTGGCCGCCGAGACGCGCCTGGTCAGCCGCTACTTCATTGACCATTACCTGCTCAACTTTATCCTGACCGAGTGGGCTATGCTCCACGCCTCCTGTGTGCTCGACCCAAACCGGCAACGGTTGATCCTGATGGTTGCGCCGCACAATACCGGCAAATCAACTACGGCCTTGCACTTGCTGCGGGCGGGCTACCTCTTTCTGGCCGATGGCATGGCTTTGCTGCATCAGAATGGTTCCAATTTTGTGGTGGGCGGCTACCCGATTGGTGAGGTCAAATTACGTAATGACGTGCTAGCCTTGTTTCCTCATTACACCGGCGAGGCGGTCAAAGTGCGGGAGCAGCGCAAAACGGTGGTTAACCTGCGGGCCGTCCACCCAGGTCACCTGGTCGAAACTTTATTCAGCCCCACGGAGATTCAACTCTGTGTGGTCGAACGGAGTGGAAGCAGACAAACGGAGATTGAATCACTCTCTGCCGCCGAAGCCGCGTCCATTCTGGCCGCCAACAGTGTTTATTGGGATGAACCGGCGCGATTGGCCCATAACGCAGCGACGCTGGCCGCTCTACTCCAATCTGTTACCCTCTATCGGCTGAAAATCGGTACAGACATAGCTGACCTTATTGGCGCTGTAGATAACTTGGAGATAAAACGTGAAACGTGATGCCTTGAAGTTAAAGTGCTCAGGACTTTCGCTCGTATGTCATTTTGAGCGACCGCAGGGAGCGAAAAATCCCTAAAACGTCGGCTTGCAATCGAATATTTGAGGGATTCTTCACTTCGCTCCGCTCCGTTCAGAATGACAAGCGAAAGTCCTAGTGCTCTTAAATCATTTCGTTTTATGTTTAACGAAATACGAAAGTGACCATGCTACTCATCGAACACCGTGTCAACACCATCGAACATCTCCGCCACGT
>CAZRYD010000212.1:4602-11965 GCA_964604225.1 uncultured Caldilineaceae bacterium | reverse complement strand
TTGTAATCGCTAAATTCAGCAATCTCGAAAATACTGGGCAACTTGCGCTGGTCAATCAGCTTGACCAGATTTCGTTCGTAATCCCATTCGACGGTTCGCATTGGCCGGTGCTTATCCTTTCTGCACCCTTTGGGCAAAAAAAATCTCCGCAAGGATCGGCGGAGTTCAGGCCCCCTCTCTGCCAGAACCGGCGGACAATGGACAGTAGGCGGGTTTTCCCCTGTCTACCGGCTACCAGTTACCGGCTACTTGTAAAGGCAGCAACTACACGCAAGCGCCGATGTTATCACAGCCAGGGGGGTTTGTCAAACATTTTATAGTAAAAATGCACCCAAACAGGTAGCTTGCCCATACCTCTAATCTGGACTACAATGCGCCGACGAGTCCGCCTATGAGCCAATCCTTACCCTTAGAAACAAGCAAAACGCCGGCCTTTTCCGCCGGCCATTCTGAGCTTACCCAGGGTTTGATTCGCCTCACCTTTATTGGGTTGGCTACCCAGTTGATTTACGTCAGCTACATTGTGGCCTTCCCTCTCATTTCCAACACCCAAAAAGGCGGTCCCGCCGCCGACCTGGAAATCCTCATGCGCGGCTACCGCTGGTTTGCGCCTATTTATACCATTGGCATTTTTCTATTATATTTTCTCTTCTGGCAGGCCCTGCAGAGCGTTTCCAGGTTAACCTTTGACTCATCAAAACAAAGCTCTCCTTCAGCAACTCGTTTCACCCCTCATACTGTCAAACTCTTTATCCTGGGTTTTGGCCTGCTTTTTGGCTTCACCTTAGTCTGGCTTTATCCCATCACAGCGAACGATCTGTTCCGTTACGTCCTGCGCGGGCGTGTTTGGGCCGTTTATGGCGAAAGCCCCATGCTCTCACCGCCCAATCATTTTCCCAACGACCCCTATATTGCCTTTGCCGGCGAGTTTGGCCAGTGGGTTTCCGGCTACGGGCCGTTGTGGGAGATTATTGTCCAAATTCCCCTGCGCCTCTTTGGCGCAACGGATATGGTTCCGGGCAGCGTCAGTCTCAAGCTGCTGGTGCTGTTGGCCTATCTCGCGTGCGCTGTCATCATCGGCTGGCTGGCCGTGCCTGAAACATTTCCCAGGTTGACTTTTTCTGCCGCCAAAACCGCCTCTCTTCCTCCAACCCATCCTTCAGCCTCCCTCATTGCCCTGACCTTTTTCGCCTGGAACCCACTCATTCTGATCCAGGGGCCGGGCAACGGCCACAATGATATGGTTTTTATGGCCTTGATGGTGCTGGGCCTTGTTCTCTGGCAACGCAAACTATGGTGGGCCGCCACCCTGGCTTTAACCTTGGCCACCCTGGCCAAAATCACCGGGCTGCTGTTGTTACCCTTTTTTGCCATCGTTCTGCTCAAAAGCGAATCTGCTTGGCGGCAGCGCCTGTTCAGAGCTTTGAGCGCGGGGCTGATTGTTGTGGTCACAGCCTATCTGGTCTACCGGGCGCTTGGCCCGCTGGCCCCCGTTTTTCAGGATGCCTGGAATGTTCTGACCACGCGTCTGAATGTGGTTTTTAAGGTCTCGCCAACTTTAAGCGGCTTTTGGCTCTGGCTCACCCATTGGCTTGGCTTTGCTCCGCTCAATTCTGACACCCCGCCCGGCCTGGGTTCGATGCTGACCGCCCGGCGCGGTTTTGCCATCGCTTCTGGCCTGCGCATGGTCCTGCGTGAAATCCTACCTCGCGATGCCGGTGAACCCATCGCCCGCAACACAGCCAGCTATATTTTTATCATTTTCTATGTTTGGCTGATGGTCCAGCTCTGGCGTAAAAAACTGACCTTGATCACCGCCGGCTTCTTAGCCTATTTTAGCCAGCTTATGCTGGGCGCCACCTTTCGCATCTGGTATCCTATGTGGCTCATTCCCCTGGCCGCACTCAATTTAACCCCGTTCATTTTCTGGTCCACTTTCCTTTTTAGCCTTACCAGCGAGCTATCCATCATTAATTACTTTGTGGTCTGGCGCTGGTGGCTCAACAATTGGACCTGGGGCAAAACCGGCCCCTTGAGCAAATATTGGAGCTACTGGACGATGATGCACCTATTGACCATACCCTGGTTGTTTGGCATCCCTCTGTTTGGGCCGATTTTGCTGCGCTGGCGACAGCGCGGAATGACCCAAAACGACTAAAAAAAGGGGGTTGACACGCCCCTTAATCTGTGATATGATGCTCTCAACCTTTTACAAGGAATCAGCCAATGTCAAGACATCACCGCCACCTGATCCAAAATCAATCCAAAGTAAAAGTTATAGCTCAAGCCCACGATACTTCGTTGGATAAAGCTTGGTTTGTCACGCTCGCTGCTGCTGTCGCGAGCGTTTTTTATTTCTTTAGCTACTACTTTTGGGACGATCTGTGGCGCGTGCTGGCCGGAGGTTGATGTAACGTAGTTTTAGGGAACTGACAGGGCGCGACCACTTACCGGTCGCGCCCTTTTTGTTTTTCCGACCACTGACCACAGACCGCCGACCGCCAAGGCGGTCTGCCGTCAGTGGTCGGCGGTCAAACAAAAACCAACCACCTATAAAACATTTTGAGGAGGAGTTATGATTATCATTATGAAAGCCAATGCAAGCGACCAGGACATCGAGGCCGTATTGACGCGCCTCAGCAGCGGCGGCTGGAGAACCCATGTTTCCAAGGGCGAAGAGCGCACCATCATCGGGATAATCGGCGATGAGCGCAAGCTGGATCAAGGGGCCATGAGCCGCATGGATGGAGTGGACCGGGTGGTGCCTGTGCTGCGTCCCTTCAAGCTGGCCAGCCGCGACTTTCAGCCGGAGGACTCGAAGGTTTCGATCAATGGTCACGTCTTCGGCGGCAACAAAATTATTGTGATGGCCGGTCCCTGCTCGGTGGAGAGTTTGGAGCAGATGCGTGAAACCGCCATGGCCGTCAGAGAGGCCGGGGCACATATGCTGCGAGGAGGCGCTTTTAAACCGCGTACCTCACCCTACAGCTTCCAGGGTATGGGCGAAGCGGGCCTTAAGATTTTGGCCCAGGTACGTGAGGAGACCGGCCTGCACGTCGTCACCGAAGTTATGTCTCCGGACCAGGTTGAGTTGGTCAGCAAATACGCCGACATGCTGCAAATCGGCACGCGCAACATGCAGAATTACGCTCTGCTGAATGCCGTAGGTCAAACCAATATGCCCGTTTTGCTAAAACGTGGTATGATGAGTACCATCGAAGAACTGCTGATGAGCGCCGAATACATCATGTCCAACGGCAACCACAAAGTTGTCTTGTGCGAGCGCGGCATCCGCACCTTTGAAAAGTACACCCGCAACACCCTCGACATCAACGCCGTACCCGTTCTCAAAGAATTGACTCACCTGCCGGTGGTGGTTGATCCCAGCCACGCCACCGGCCGCTGGACCCTGGTCAAAGCCGCCAGCAAAGCGGCCATCGCCGCCGGCGCCGATGGCCTGATTATCGAAGTCCATCCTAACCCCGCCGAAGCCAGCAGCGACGGCGAACAATCGCTCAAACCTCAGCGCTTTGCCGAGTTGATGGTGGAAGCGGGACGAGTTGCGGCAGCGGTAGGCAGAACAGTTTAAAGGATGAAGGATGAAGGCGGAAGGATAAAAAAATTTTTTCCGGCCTTCATCCTTTTTGAATGAGTAATAATGAGCGAGGATAAGCCGCAAGATTTACGGGTGCGAACCAAGACGTTTGCCTTGCGAATTATTCGCCTATACGTCGCTTTACCCAGGACGACTGAGGCTCAAGTTATAGGCAAGCAGTTGTTGCGTTCCGGCACTTCGGTGGGAGCGCATTACCGCGAAGCGCAGCGAGCCAAATCAGATGCGGACTTCATTAACAAAATGGAAGGGGGCTTACAGGAATTAGAGGAAACAGGCTACTGGCTGGAACTACTGACAGAGTCAGGTATTGTAGCCGAAGAACGTCTCAAACCCCTAATTAACGAAGTTGAGGAATTAATTGCCATCTTCGTAACAATGGTTAAGAAAATCAAAGAAAGGGTGAAGCGTGAAGGCAGAAGATTGAAATGACAGAAGACAACTTTCATCCTTCATCCTTCATCCTTCCGCCTTTAAAAAAGTCGCGCATCGCTATCGTCGGCCTGGGATTAATGGGCGGCTCGTTGGGGCTGGCCCTGAAACGGGGCCATATTTGCCGCGAAGTAGTGGCCCTGGTCCGGCGAACCGAGGCCGCCCGACAGGCAGAATCCGCCGGAGTGGTTGACTTGGCCACAACCGACCCGGCCCAGGCGCTGCCGGAGGCCGATCTGGTCGTCTTTTCTACGCCGGTGCGGACGATTATCCAGCAATTGGCGCAGTGGGCCTCCCACTTCAAAACCGGTGCGGTCATCACCGACATGGGCAGCACCAAGCAAGAAATTGTGCGGGCCATGGCCAAGCTGCCGGAGGATGTTCATCCGGTCGGGTCGCACCCCATGTGCGGCAAAGAGCAGGCCGGGTTGGCTGCCGCGGAAGCAACTCTCTACGAGGGCGCGCCCTGGATTGTCACCCCGCTGGAACGTACTCCAGCGACCGCCATCCACTTAATTTTTGAGCTGGCTGAAGCGATTGGGGCCAAACCCCGGCTGCTGGCCGCCGACCGCCACGACAGGTTGGTGGCCGCAATTAGCCATCTGCCTCATGCCCTGGCCACGGCGCTGGTGCTGGCGGCCCAGCAGGTAGCTGAAGATGACCCTGCCGTGTGGGAAGTGGCCGCCTCCGGTTTCAGAGATACTTCCCGCGTGGCTGCCTCGGATGTAACTATGATGCTCGATATCTTGCTGACCAATCGCGCCGCCGTCGGTCAGATGGTGGCTCTGGCCCAAGCTCAACTGGCCCAATTGGCCGCAGCCATGGCGGCTGAAGATGAAGCAACTTTACGCAAATTGCTGGAACAAGCGTCGCAACAGCGAAAATCGTTGTACAGGTAGTCATAGGTAATAATGGAAAATCAGATCGAAATACCTTATCTCGATTATCCCATCAATGCCGAGGTAGAAATTCCCGGCTCCAAAAGCATTACCAACCGAGCCCTGATGGTGGCAGCCTTGGCCGAGGGAACCTCTACCCTGGAAAACGCCCTGTTCAGCGACGATACCCATTGGTTTTCCACCTGCCTACAGCAATTGCAGATTCCGGTCAGCAGCGAACCGGAGGCGGCCCGCTTTGAGGTGGCCGGCATGGGCGGCCAGATTCCCGCAGCGCAAGCCGATTTGTTTGTCGGCAATGCCGGCACGGCGGCCCGCTTTATCACTGCCCTGGTCTCGCTGGGTCAGGGACACTTCCGGCTGAATGGCATCCCCCGCATGCGCGAGCGGCCCATGGGCGAGTTATTGACCGTGCTCCAAGCCGCCGGAGCTGAGGTGGATTTTGAGGGACAGCCGGGTTATATGCCTTACACCCTCCACAGTCATGGTTTCAAAGGTGGTCACATTCGCCTCAAAGCCAATCAGACCAGCCAGCAGGTGTCGGCCTTGCTGATGATAGCCCCCTACGCCCAACAAGACACCGTCATCGAGATCGTGGACGAACTCGTTTCCGGTTCCTATGTGGCTATTACCTGCCGGGTGATGGCCGAGTTTGGCGTGCAGGTGACTCAGCCGGAGCCAAACCGCTTTCACCTCAAAGCCGGGCAGCGCTACCAACCCCGCCCCTACACCATCGAGCCGGATGCTTCCAATGCCTCCTATTTCCTGGCGGCGGCAGCGGTCACGGGCGGACGGGTGCGAGTCAAGCATCTTTCGGCCCACTCCTGCCAGGGCGACGCCCACTTTGTGGAAATATTGGCCGCGATGGGCTGTCAGGTGAAGGCGACCGATAGGTATATCGAAGTGGTTGGACCGGATCAATTGCAGGGTCTTGAAGTCGACATGAATGACATGTCCGACCTGGTACAGACGCTGGCCGCCATCGCTCCCTTTGCCAGCTCGCCCGTAGTAATTCGTAATGTCGAGCATATTCGCTATAAAGAAACCGAGCGCATCAAAGCCGTCGTTACCGAGTTGCAACGCCTGGGGGCCGGCGTGGAAGAGTTTGCCGATGGCCTGAAAATTTATCCCGGCCCGCTGCACCCCGCTGCAGTTGAGACTTACGCTGACCATCGCATGGCGATGGCTTTTGCCGTCACCGGTTTGAAAACGCCCGGCCTGGTCATCAAAGAGCCGGACTGTACCCACAAAACCTTCCCCGATTTTTTCACCCGCTTCTTCCAAATGATAGAAGGGAGTAAGAAGTAGGGAATAGGGAGTAAGGAGTAAGATTTGCTTTAGCCCCCCTACTTCTTACTTCCTACTGCCTACTCCTTGTTAAAAATATGGCTAAACCACATTCTATCAGCGGCAAGACTTCTCTGGTTGGCTTGATTGGCTGGCCGGTGGCTCACAGTCTCAGCCCGCGCATGCATAACGCTGCTTTTGCAACGTTGGGCCTCGATTGGGCCTACGTGCCCTTGCCCGTGCGCCCCGACGATGTTGAGCCGGCTCTCAAAGGTTTGGCCGCACTCAATTTTGTGGGGGTCAACGTGACCGTCCCCCACAAACAAGCGGTGATGCGCTACATGGATGAACTTAGCGATGCTGCCCGGATTACCGGCGCGGTGAATACGATTCACCTGAAGGATGGTAAATTTTACGGTTACAATACCGACGCCATAGGCTTTCTCAACGCCCTGAAAGAAGCGAATCACGACCCTCAAGGCATGCGCATCGCTGTTTTGGGGGCAGGTGGAGCCGCTCGCGCCGTGGTTTTTGCCCTGGCTCGTGGCGGCGCCGCCTCTATTGTCGTGCTGAATCGCACCGCCGAACGGGGCGCTTTCCTGGTGGGCGACCTGGCCGCCGCCTTTCCGGGCAGTTCGCTGCGTTTTGAGGCGCTCACGCCGGAATCCCTGGCCGTGCTGGGCAGCACCGTTGATTTGGTAATAAACTCAACCTCGGTGGGCATGCACCCCCATGTTGAAACCTCGCCCTGGCCCGCCGACGTACCGATGCCGGCCAACGTCATTTACTACGATCTGGTTTACAATCCCCTTGAAACCGTCTTTTTGGCCCGCGCCCACGCTGCCGGCGCCGCCACGATTGATGGTCTGGGCATGCTCGTCCATCAGGGCGCGTTTGCCTTTGAAAAATGGACCGGTTATGCCCCTCCGATTGAGGTAATGCGCCAGGCCTGTTTGAGTAAACTAAAAAACGGCCATGAGCCGATTAGCGACTAATATTTTGAGTGTGATCTGATGGAAATTCTTGGCGGTCCCCTCTTTGCTGTGGCCGGAGCGGGCGAGTCTCACGGCCCGGCCATTACCACGATTGTCTTTGGCTGCCCACCGGGGCTAAAAATTTCGCGCCAGCAGGTGCA
>CAZRYD010000212.1:0-4502 GCA_964604225.1 uncultured Caldilineaceae bacterium | reverse complement strand
ATTTCTGACGTTATCGGCGGCTCGATTGCCCGTATTTTTCTGGAAGAACATTTTCAAACCGTCATTCTTTCTTCCATTTGCCAAGTCGGGCCGCTGCAAGCCTCGGTGGGCCTGGCCGATCATTTTGAACAACTGCTCCGACAAGCAGGGGAGCACCCCCGTGAACTACCGGGGGCAGGTGGGAGCAGGGGAGCAGGGGAGATTAATCCATCTCACATCCCATATCCCCCATCTCATATCTCCCTAGCCGAAATTCGCCAAGTTGAAGAAATTCTCGAAAACGCCGAAATCCACACCCTGGATGCCGAGTTTGCCCACGAGGCCGGTCAACTCATCAAAGAGACTCGCATTCAGGGCGACTCGATTGGTGCGGCTATCGAGGTGGTGGCAGTGAATGTGCCGCCGCTGGTGGGCGAGCCGCTGTACCAAAGCTTGAAAGTGCGCTTGATGGGCGCGCTGGGCGGTCTGCACGCCGTCCAATCGTGCGAAATCGGCTCCGGCGCGGAGGTAGTGACTCGCCGGGGCAGCGAGAACAACGACCCGATTCGCCGCACCGGCTACCAAAGCAACCACCAGGGCGGCTTGATCGGCGGGATCACCACCGGCATGCCGCTTGTCTGCCGGGTCGGTTTTAAGCCCACTTCGACCATTGTCAAGCCCCAACTCTCGGTGCGCAAAAATCTGGAAGAGATTGATTTTGAGCTAAAAAAAGGGCGCCACGATCCCTGTGTGGGCGTGCGCGCTGGCGTCACCCTGGAGTCGCGCCTGGCCATTGAATTGCTGAACGCGGTTCTGATGCACCAGGCGCAAGCCGTAGATCCAGCCAATTTCAAACTATTTTAAGGGTCCATAGATGGCGCAGATAAACACAGATAATAAAAATTTAGAAAATAGAAAATCTGTGGCCATCTGTGTCTACGCCTGCACTTGTATGCGACGCAAGTGTCTGTGGGCCCTTTTTCGACGCTAAGATGGTCAAAAATATCATCCTGACCGGCTTCATGGGCGTCGGCAAATCAACAGTCGGACATTTGGTGGCGGCTGAACTCAACCGTGAATTTGTAGATATGGACAGCCTCATCGAGCAGCGCGAGGGCCGGCCCATCTCCCAGATTTTTGCTGAGAGCGGCGAAGCTTATTTCCGCCAGCTCGAAGCTGAGCTGTGCCTAGAATTGGCTGGTCAGCCAGGGCTGGTCATTGCCACCGGCGGAGGGGCGCTGGTGCCGGAGGCTAATCTGCGAGTGATGGAATCTAGCGGGTTGCTCGTCTGCCTCGATTGCGATCCTGACGTCCTCTGGCAGCGCATCGGCCAGAGCGAAGACCGGCCTATGCTGGCCGCCCAGGACGAGACCCGCTTCGCCCGGCTGGCCGCCCTGTTGGAACAGCGCGCCCCGGCCTATAGTCGGATCAAGCATCACCTGGATGTGACCCATCTGAGACCGGAAGAAGCAGCTCGGCGAATCTGCGAATGGGCGAATGGCGAATAATAACCTCTTTTCACCGTTCGCTATTCGTTATTAATTTAAGGAAAAGATCATGCAAACCATTACCGTCGCTCATCCCGCTGGCAGCTACCCGATTTATCTAGGTGAAGGAGCGCTGGCCCAAACCGGGTCACGTCTGGCCGAGTTGGGGTACAAAGGCCGCTGTGCTGTCGTTACCAATGAGCCTGTCGGCCGTCATCACGCCGAACCGCTGCTGGCCAGTTTGCACCGGGCTGGTTTTGAGCCGGTCCGCTTGATCATCCCCGATGGTGAATCTTTCAAAACCCTGGCTACGGTAGCCGATTTATATCCGCAATTGGTCGAGGTCAAACTCGACCGGCGCAGCCCGATTATTGCTCTCGGTGGGGGAGTATTGGGCGATACGGTCGGCTTTGCTGCCGCCACCTATCTGCGCGGCGTGCCCTTTGTGCAAATCCCGACTACTTTGCTGGCCGTGGCGGATGCCAGCGTCGGCGGCAAGGTAGGGGTGGACTTGCCCCAGGGCAAAAATCTGGTCGGCGCGTTCAAGCAGCCAGAGATGGTAGTGATTGATCCAGGGGTGCTGGTCACTCTGCCGCCGGCAGAATTCCGGGCCGGCCTGGCTGAAGTGGTCAAGAGCGGGATTATTGGCAGTCCTGAGTTATTTAAAGCTCTGGAAGAGAGAAGCAGGGCAGAAACTGATTTATCTTCCCTACTCCTGACGCCCTACTCCTTACTCCCCCAAATTATCGGCGTCAAAGTCCGCGTGGTCCAAGAAGACCCGTTTGAGCAGGGCCGACGAGCGGTGTTAAATCTGGGACATACTTTTGGCCACGCCTTTGAGCGGCTGGCCAATTTTGAGCTGCGCCACGGTGAGGGAGTCGCTATGGGGTTGGTCTGCGCGGCGCGGCTGGCTACCCGGCTGGGCTATTGTTCCGCCGAGGCAAGCGAGCGGATTATCGTCTTGCTCGACCGCCTGGGCCTGCCCACCCAAGCACCGGCCTACCCTCCCGCCGAAGTCTGGGCGGCTATGGGGGCGGATAAAAAACGGCAGGGCAACACCCTCCGCTTCATTCTCCCTCGCGCCATTGGCGAGGTGGATATTTTTGATAATGTAGCGCAAGAGGATGTCATAGCAGTTTTGACAAATTCCCAAAAATAAACGGCTAATTCTTAGCCTATCTAAAACGTAAAACGTAATGACCAGCTAGCAAAGGTGACTGCCTGGGAACTCATTACGTATCACGTTTTATCCAAGGAGTTTTATGCAACCCGAAACCACTATCAGTGAAGAGAAAATCTTTGAGGGCAAACTCGTGACCCTCAATCTGCGCCAGAGTAGGCTAACGGACGGGTCGATAGTCAGGCGAGAAATCATCAAAACCCGCGGCGCAGTGGTGATTGTGCCGCTAACGGCCAATAATGAAGTCCGGCTGGTCAAGCAATTTCGCGCCGGAGTGGAAGATTGGATCATCGAGCTGCCCGCCGGCACCCTGGAAGCAGGCGAAGACCCCGACCTGGCTGCGCCCCGCGAACTGCTGGAAGAAACCGGCGACCAGGCCGCCACCTGGCATAAACTGGGCGGCTTTTACTCTGCTCCCGGCATCCTGACCGAATATTTGAATCTCTATCTGGCCACCGATTTGACCCCCGGCCCCAACCAGCTCGAATTCGACGAGCATATCGAGGTCCTGACCATTCCCTGGGTGGAAGCGATGGCGCTGATCAGCCGGGGCGAGATCGAGGATGTCAAAACCATCGCCGGGCTGATGATGACCGGGCTGCATTTAGGGTTGATTGATCAAAAGAGCCAATGAGGGCGGGAGGCTAACCTTCCAATCTTCTACAAGGAGAATAAACGTGAAAACTATTTTATGTTACGGCGACTCGAATACCTGGGGCTACCGTCCGGTGACACAAGATCGCTACAGCCGGACTGAACGCTGGACGGGCGTTTTACAGCACGAACTGGGCGCCGGCTATGAGGTGATCGCCGAAGGCTTGAATGGCCGCACGACCGTTTGGGACGACCCCATCGAGGGATACAAAAACGGCAAGGAACAACTCATTCCCATCCTGACTTCTCATAAACCTGTTGATCTGGTCATTATCATGCTCGGTACCAACGATCTAAAGCGCCGCTTTGGCCTGGGCGCTTACGATATTGCCGAGGGCGCCGGCGCATTGGTAGAAATCGTCCAAATGAGCGATTGCGGACCTGGTGATCGCCCGCCCCAAGTCTTGCTGCTGGCCCCGCCGCCCGTAGCCAGCCTGACGGAATACGCCGACATGTTTGAAGGGGCTGCAGCCAAGTCGCGCCAGTTTGGGCTGCAGTACCGACGTGTGGCCCAGGAGCGCGGCTGCGAATTCCTGGACACTGCGGAGGTGATTGTCTCCAGTGATCTGGATGGTATTCACTTTGAGGTGAGCGAGCACAAAAAATTGGGGCTGGCCGTCGCTGCGCAAGTCCGCCGAATCCTGAGCTAAAGCAAAAATTCCGTAACAAGGAGTTTCAGCACTTTATGACAGCCATCCTATTACTCCACGGCCCCAACCTTAACCTGCTGGGCGCCCGTGAGCCGGGCGTATACGGTTCCGTCACCCTGGACGACATCAATGCCAGAGTCATTACCGCCGCCGCCGAACGGGGCGTCGAGGTGCGTCCCTTCCAATCCAACCACGAAGGCGCGCTGGTTGAGGCCCTGCACGAAGCCCGCACCTGGGCGGATGGGGTAGTCTTCAATCCTGGCGCGTATACCCACACCTCCATCGCCTTGCGCGATGCCATCGCCGGCACAGGCTTGAAGGTAGTGGAGGTACACCTGAGCAACATCCACGCCCGCGAGGAGTTTCGCCACAAAAGTATGCTGGCCCCGGTTTGTGTGGGGCAAATCAGCGGCTTTGGCTGGCGCAGTTATTTGCTGGGTTTAGAGGCAATTTTGGGCTATCTGGCGGAACAGGGCAATGAATGAGCGAAGAGGCGAATAAGCGAAGAGGCGAATGAGGGAAGCCAGCTATCCATCATTCGCCATTCGCTCA
>CAZRYD010000211.1:0-12078 GCA_964604225.1 uncultured Caldilineaceae bacterium | reverse complement strand
TTCGGCACCAACGACCTGACCCAGACCACCTTCGGCATCTCCCGCGACGACGCCGAAAAGGGCTTCCTGATCGAATACCTGGAGAAGAAGATTCTGCCAGAAAACCCGTTTGCCAGTATTGACGAAGACGGTGTGGGCCAGTTGATGGATGTGGCGGTCAAGAATGGCCGCAAAACCCGCCCCGACCTCGAAGTGGGTATCTGTGGTGAGCATGGCGGCGATCCGAAATCGGTCTTCTTCTGCCACAAGATCAACCTGAACTACGTCAGTTGCTCCCCGTTCCGCGTGCCGATTGCTCGCCTGGCCGCCGGGCAAGTCGCTTTGAAGGAAAAAGGCGTCAGCGCCAAGTAAAATAAAATCTCAAAGGTTTTGAAAATCTTTGAAGTCTATCACCATAAAAGGGAGACTCTGTGTGCCAGGGTCTCCGTTTTTATTTTCTGCTTGTTTATTCATCTCCAACAACTGTTTGACGCACATTTCGGCGTGTGATATGATAAATTGTGAATTTTTGAACTATTGTAACCTGGAGGCGTAACAATGCCTAAGAATTTGTCAGTTTCAAGGGGGATAGCGACACATCCTTACCTGGTCAATGATTTGGCTGAATTGCCAGCCAGTCTCCAGTCAGCCGCTCAACAAGCGTTGGGGCCAAACGAACAACCTTCAAGAATTTTTGTTGTTCCCGCTCAATCGTTTTTCAAAAACTGGTTTTCCCGGCGGCATGTCCCCCCACAGGCGCTGCTCTTTACATCTCAAGGAGTGCTCCACGTTCAGGAGGCAACAGTGCCGGGTGAACCAGCCCAAGCAACTTACCTGCGGGCGGCGCAGCTTTTGTTGGCCCAACTGCGCCTGCTGTTATTATATGGTCGCCTGGAACTGGTCGGACAGGCCGGCGACGCGCTCGCCCGAGTGCTCGTAGAGTTCAACACGGTGGGGATTCATTTGTTGCTGCCGGGCTTGCGCCAACTTTTACCACTAGCCTGGGGACACACTGAACTCGCCATTCCTGCTGAGAAAAGAATAGAGGGGCGATTGCCCGACTTCGAAAGATTGCCTCTGAAATTCAGGAATGGGTTGCGGCTGTATGGTCTGCAGCCCGGCGAGTGCCTGCTGGAGGTGCTTTTTCAGCCGGGCCTGTGGCAGCAGCATGGACCTTTTTTGCAGCGCCAGGTATCGGCCAATACCTTGCTGGCCCTCACCGATCATGAAGTGGTTATTGTGGAAGAGGAACGGACCGGCCGGAAGAATGCCTATGGCTGGATTTTAACTTTTTGCCCCCTGGCTTGCCTCAAAGAATTTGAAACGACGCCCGGTGAGGGCCGGCAGGAGTTGCATTTGCACCTGATTCGAGACGGCGTAGCCGTAGATCACCAGGTCATCCTTGCCCCTGAAACGGCGTTAGCCTGGCAGCACTTGTGGTCACATTACCATGTTAGCCAAAATTGATTTGGCTTGATACTCAAGTACTTCGATTCCAGCCTCAAATTAATACCCTGCTTGGCCCTCGCTTTTCATTACTTGGCAAAAATTCAGCTTGATAGTATGCTATGAGGCGTGAAATGTGATACGTAAAAACTCATCAGCATCACGTTTCACGCCTCATCATACTTTTAATTGGGGGGCTGACGTTGAGTCTCAAGCAATATCCTCCAGCCATTCTGGCCCTGGCCGATGGGACCGTTTTCCACGGCCAGTCCTTTGGCTCGCCGGTGACCGTCACCGGCGAAATTGTGTTCAACACCAGCATGACCGGTTATCAGGAAATCCTGACCGATCCTTCCTATTACGGCCAGATTGTGACCATGACCTGCCCCCACATCGGCAACGTCGGGGTCAACCCGGAGGACGTGGAGGCCAGTCGCCCCTGGGCCAGCGGCCTGATTGTCCGCGAGGTTAGCCATCGGGTCAGCAACTGGCGAGCCAGGCAATCGCTGCCGGATTACCTGGGGCAACACAATCTGCCCGGCCTGACCGAAATAGACACCCGCGCCCTGGTGCGCCACATCCGTTCGCAGGGGGCCATGCTGGCCGCCCTCTCCAGCGATGAGCGTCTCTCCCCCGCCGACCTGGTAGACCTGGCCCGCGCCGCCCCTTCGATGAACGGCCTCGACCTGGCCAAAGAAGTCACCTGCCCCGAACCATATCATTGGGAAGATGCCATTCCACCAGCCTGGCGAGTAGAAGAAAATCGCAAATCGCAAATACCCCTAGACGGGGCACAGGTCGTAAATCGTAAATCTTTCAACGTTGTTGCTTACGATTTTGGCATTAAGCACAACATTCTCCGCCTGCTCACCGGCGTCGGCTGCCGCGTGACGGTTGTGCCGGCCACAACCCCGGCTCAGGACGTGCTGGCTCTGAACCCCGACGGTATCTTCCTCTCCAATGGCCCCGGCGATCCGGCGGCGGTGACGTATGCCATCGAAGCAACCCGCGAGTTAGTTGACAGCAACATTCCTATTTTTGGCATCTGCCTGGGCCACCAGATATTGGGCCTGGCCCTGGGCGGAACCACCCACAAGCTCAAATTCGGGCATCGCGGGGGAAATCAGCCGGTCAAAAATATTTCCCTTCCCCTGGAAGGGGAGGGCCAGGGAGGGGTTAGCATTACCAGCCATAATCACGGCTTTGCCGTCACCGCCGGCTCGCTGCCCAATGAGGTGGAAGTGACTCATACCAACCTGAATGATGGCTGCATCGAAGGGCTGCGCCACAAGAGTAAGCCGGTTTTCAGCATCCAATACCACCCGGAGGCCTCGCCGGGACCACATGATGCGCTAGGATTTTTTGGGCAGTTTGTAGAGTTAATGGAACAAAGGAGGTAGCTGTGGAAGGAATACGAATACCTTTTAGAACACCGGCGCAATCTTTTTGTTAACTGGTTGGTTGGGTCGCGCCCCCGGCTCGCCCCAACCTACGATTGTCTATTTTTAGGAGGGTTTTATGCAACGTCTCACCCTAATCTGGCTACTTATCCTGACCCTGATTATCGTCTTTCTGGTGGTCAACTTTCTACAAACCCGCACGGCTGTGAATATCGCCCTCGCTCAAGCCGCCGACGATCTGACTGAGATAGCCGAGGCTCATATTCAATATACCGTCCATATCAGCCAAACTGTGCCCATCTCTACCCATATTGCCATCAATGAGGAAATCCCCGTACCGGTCAACCTGACCGTTGAACATACCATTGTTGTTGATAATGAAATCCCGTTTCGGCAGGAAATCGAAGTGCCGGTCAATCTGGAAATTGACCAGCTTTTTCCGGTGAGTACCACCGTTCCTTTCAAGGATGAAATCACCGTCCCCATTGATGAAGTTATCTCCATTGATGAGGAATTTGGTGTGCCGATTAATATCCCTGTTTATGGCGAGACGATTATTAATGTGCCCATCCGGGCTGATGTCCCCGTGAAATTTGAGGTAGATGTCCCGATAGATAAAAATATCCCCATTCAGGCCGAGATCCCGGTCAAGCTGCCTATTTCTGATACGTTCACAGTTGAAATCAGCCGGACCGTGCCCATTGATTTGGAAATTCCAGTCAGCATCCCTATTGATACCGAAGTGACCGTACCTTTTAGCCGCACCATCCCTATTGCCGTTCAAGTACCTATCGTTCTGAATGTGCCGATTGATATTGCCCTGGATGAGACACCTTTTGGCCAATATCTGCGCAATCTGGGTCAAACCCTGCGGCAAGCTACAGAGTAAAGAAAGATATGCCCAAACGAACCGATATTCATTCTATCCTCATCCTCGGCGCGGGACCGATTGTGATCGGCCAGGCCTGCGAGTTTGATTACAGCGGGGTACAGGCTTGCAAAGCCCTGCGGGCCGAAGGCTACCGGGTCGTTCTGATCAACAGCAACCCGGCCACGATTATGACCGACCCCGAATTTGCCGACGCTACCTACGTTGAGCCGCTGACCGTGGAGATAGTCGAAAAGGTGATTGCTGTGGAACGGCCCGACGCCCTGCTGCCGACCGTCGGCGGGCAGACCGCGCTCAATCTGGCCGTCGGCCTGGCCAGAGGAGGCGTATTGGAGAAATATGGCGTCCGGCTTCTCGGCGCGGCGCTGGAGACGATTGAGCTGGCCGAAGACCGCCAGCTTTTCAAAGAAGCGATGGACCGGATTGGCCTGAAAATGCCCCAGAGTGTCATTGCCAAAAGCCCGGTCGAGGCCCTGACCCTGGCCGCCGAGGTTGGCTACCCGCTGCTGGTGCGGGCCAGTTTTACCCTGGGTGGCACGGGCGGCGGCATTGCCTACAATGAAACTGAATTGATCGAGGCGGTCGGGCATGGCTGCCGGCACAGCCCGGTGGGTGAAGTGCTGGTGGATCAATCGGTGCTGGGCTGGAAGGAGTATGAACTGGAGGTGATGCGCGACCGGGCCAACAACTTTGTGGTGGTCTGCTCCATCGAAAACTTTGACCCGATGGGCATCCACACCGGCGACAGCATCACCGTCGCCCCGGCCCAAACCCTGACCGACAAAGAGTATCAACGGCTGCGCGACGCCGCCCGCGCCATTCTCCACGTGGTTGGGGTGGAGACAGGCGGCAGCAACGTTCAATTTGCGGTCAATCCGGCCAACGGCGAAGTGCTGGTCATCGAGATGAACCCGCGCGTCAGCCGCTCTTCGGCCCTGGCTTCCAAAGCTACCGGCTTTCCCATCGCCAAAATTGCCGCCCTGCTGGCAGTCGGTTACACCCTGGATGAAATCCCCAACGATATCACCCGTGAAACGCCAGCCAGCTTTGAACCGAGTCTGGATTACGTGGTGGTCAAAATTCCGCGCTGGGCCTTTGAGAAATTTCGTGGGGTTGATCCCACCCTCGGCCCACAGATGAAAAGCGTCGGCGAGGTCATGGCGATGGGGCGGACGTTTAAGGAGGCGTTAAATAAAGGGCTGCGCGGGTTGGAGATTGGGGATTGGAGAGACGTGGTGCGTAGTGCGTGGTCCGTTGAGGATTTACGTAAACCTACGCGAGAGCGGCTTTTTCAGGTATTGAGCTGCCTGCATCGCGGTGTGGCCGAGCAGGAGATTGTCGAGGCAACCGGCTATGATCCCTGGTTTATGGACCAACTGGCCCAGATTGTCGAAATGGAGCAGGCGGTGGCGCAGTACACGCTCGACACACTGCCGCCGGAACTGCTGCGTGAGGCCAAACGCTACGGTCTGTCGGATGAGACACTGGCTACACTGATGAGTAGTCAGAAGTCAGTAGTCAGTAATCAGAAAGAAACTGGCTCCCCTGCTCCCCTGCTCCCCCTTCGACAAGCTCAGGACGCGGCCTGCTCCCCTGCTGATGTCCGCCAGCGCCGTAAATTACTCGACATCACCCCCGTCTACCATCGCGTGGACACCTGCGCGGCTGAATTTGAGGCTCACACGCCCTATTTATATTCGACCTATGAAACGCAGAATGAGGCCAACCCGACCCGCCGCAAAAAGGCCATGATTCTGGGTGGCGGTCCCAACCGCATCGGCCAGGGCATCGAGTTTGATTACTGCTGTGTGCATGCCTGTTTTGCCCTGCGCGAGGCCGGCTACGAAACGATCATGGTCAACTGCAACCCCGAAACCGTCAGCACCGATTACGATACCGCCGACCGGCTCTACTTTGAGTCGTTGACCCTGGAAGATGTGCTGAACATCGTGGATGTCGAGCAGCCTGATGGCGTGATTGTCCAGTTTGGCGGGCAAACCCCGCTCAACCTGGCCGAGGGATTGGAGGCAGCCGGTGTGCCTATCTGGGGTACAGCGCCGGCAGCCATTGCCATGGCCGAAGATCGGGAGCAGTTCGAGGCGGTGCTGGCCCGGCTGGAGATTGATCGCCCCCCCAATGGGATTGCGGCCAATTTGGCAGAGGCGCGGGCCGTAGCCGCTAAAATCGGTTATCCGGTGCTGGTGCGCCCCTCGTATGTGCTGGGTGGGCGAGCCATGGCCGTAGTTTATACCGAAAGCGCCCTGGCTGATTATCTAGCCGCTGCCATTGCCGCCGCGCCGGGCAAACCGATCCTGATTGATTATTACCTGGAAGATGCCTTTGAAGTGGATGTTGACGCCGTGGCCGATGGTGAGCGGGTGGTTATCGGCGGGATTATGCAGCACATCGAAGAGGCCGGCGTGCACAGCGGTGACAGCGCCTGCGTGCTGCCGCCCTACAAAATCAGCGCCTATCACCAGAGCATCATCCGCGATTACACCGAGCAGTTGGGGCAGGCGCTGCAAGTGCGCGGCTTGATGAACGTGCAGTACGCCATCAAGGACGATGTGGTGTATGTGCTGGAAGTTAACCCCCGGGCCAGCCGGACCGTGCCCTTTGTCAGCAAGGCCACCAACGTGCCCCTGGCTAAAATTGCCGCGCGGGTCATGGCCGGGGAGACCCTGGCCGAAATTGGCTTTATTCAACAGCCGGAGGTACCGGGCTTTTTTGTCAAAGAGGCGGTGCTGCCCTTCCGCAAATTTGCCGGGGTAGATGCCGTGCTCGGTCCGGAGATGCGCTCCACCGGCGAGGTGATGGGCCACGCTCGCCGCTTTGGGGCCGCCTTTGCCAAGGCCGAACTGGCCGTGGGCGACCGTCTGCCCGGCCCGGAGGATGGCGCCGTTTTCATCAGCGTCAACGATTTTGATAAAAGCGCAGCCTTGAAGCTGGGGCGCGACCTGTCGCGGCTGGGCTTTCGGCTCATTGCCACGCACGGCACAGCGGCTATGCTGCGCCGGGTGGGGGTCAAAGTGCAGGCGGTCAACAAGGTTAGCGAGGGTGAGCCGCATATCGTCGATATGATGCGGGCCGGTGAGGTCACATTGATTATCAACACCCCGCTGGGTTCGACTTCGTTTTCAGATGGGCAGCTCATCCGGCAGGAGTCGACGCGCCTGGGCATCCCCCTCATCACCACCCTGACAGCAGCCCAGGCGGCCATCAACGGCATCAAGTTGCTGGCCGAGGAGTCGCTGCAAGTACGGAGTTTACAAAATCTACATCAAACTAGAGGGTAAGGAGGTATAATCATATGCCACTCTTTGGTGGAATCGAAGCAGGTGGTACTAAATTTGTTTGTGCAGTCGGCACAGGGCCGGATGACCTGCGGGCCGAGACCCGCTTTCCGACGACCACGCCGGAGGAAACCATTGGCCAGGCGATTGCCTTTTTTAAAGAGCAGGCCCAAAAAGAGCTGCTGGCGGCTATTGGCATCGCTTCTTTTGGCCCGGTAGACCCCAACCCGGCCTCGCCTATGTTTGGCTACATCACCACTACGCCCAAACCCCACTGGGCCAATACCGATCTGGGCGGCGCGATGAGCCGCGCTTTGGGCGTCCCGGTAGGGTTTGATACCGATGTCAACGGTGCGGCCCTGGGTGAGCATCGCTGGGGCGCAGCCCAGGGGTTAGACACCTTCGTCTATCTGACCATCGGTACCGGCCTGGGTGGGGGTGGATTGGTCGGCGGACAGTTGATGCACGGGCTGATTCACCCGGAGATGGGCCATGTGCGGCTGCCCCGCCACCCCGACGACCCTTATCCGGGAGCGTGTCCCTTTCACGGCGACTGCCTGGAGGGGATGGCGGCCGGCCCGGCCTTGCAAGGCCGCTGGGGTCAGCGGGCCGAAACATTCCCGCTTGACCATCCGGCCTGGGAGATTGAAGCCCATTACCTGGCCTATGGCCTGGTCAATTTTATCTGTACCCTCTCGCCGCAGCGAATTATTTTGGGCGGCGGGGTGATGGATCAGGCCCACCTTTTCCCGCTGGTGCGGCGCAAAACGCAAGAGTTGCTCAACGGTTACGTCCAGTCGCCCGAAATTTTGGAGCGGATTGACCAGTACATTGTCCCGCCCGGTCTGGGTAATCGCGCCGGGGTGCTAGGCGCCATCGCCCTGGCCGAACAAGAAATCAAATAGTCAACAGCCAATGGTCAATTGTTAATGATTCATTGACCATTAATTATTGAGCATTGATTATTGGCAATTATTCATGACTCTTTCTGCCGAACAAATTCGCTGGTTTCGCCTGCGTCGCTCTGGCCTGGTGCAACCATTTGACTCGCCGGAGACAGCCGCCAGCACCCTGGCCGGGGTACAAGCCCAGATTTTGCCCGCTGCCGGTCTGTCACTCTGGAACCGTACCGCTGGGCTCACTTATTCAATTCTTGATGACCTGCTGCATCAAAAACGGTCATTGGTCAAGTTGTGGGGGCAGCGTCACACCCTGCATCTTTATCCGAGTAAGGAATGGCCCTTAATTCACGGGGCGCTGACTGGTCAGACAACCTGGTGGGAGCGGCAGGTGGTCAAAAACGGCATTGACCCGGCGACCTACCGGACCACCATCGTCCGCCTGGCCGGCCTGCTGCAAGAGCGCGGCACGCTGGGGCGCAGCGACCTGCGGGCTGCCGATCTTAATCTGGACGAGGAACATTTTTCTTCGTGGGGCGGCATCTTTGCCAGTCTGGTCCGCGAGGGTCACGCCTGCCATGCCGGCCAGGTCGGCAATGAGGGACGCTTCGCCCATCGCGAATACTGGCTGCCCAACCTGGTCTGGAACCCGCCACCCTCACTTGAAGCCAACGCCGAATTGGCCCGCCGGTATTTGGCTACTTATGGTCCGGTGACGGTACAGGATTTGGCCTACTGGCGCGGGACCAGTGTGGGCAACGCTCGCCACTGGCTGGCTGCTCTGGGCGACGAGATAACTGAAGTTGAAATTGAAGGTCAGATGCTGTTGGCGCTCCGTAACGATGTTGAGTTGCTGAACGAAACGCCTCCCCCGCATGAAGCTTGGCCGGTGCGACTGCTCTACCGCTTTGACCCGCTGCTGCTCGGAGTCAAAGAGAAAAGCTGGATTGTTGACCCGGCGTACTACAGCCGCGTCTGGCGGCCGGCGGGTCACATCGAGGGGACAATATTGGAGCACGGGCGGATCGCCGGCACGTGGCGATATGATTGGAAAGGTCGCGACCTTGCTGTGTCGGTTTTTCCGTTTAACTCCTGGCCGGAGCACATGCGAGCTGCGGCGGAAAGTCACGCAGCAGGGGTGGCCGCGTTTTTTGACGTCGAATTAGCGGATTTCGTAACGGTTTAAAGGAAAATCGGTAACGCTCCTTGTAACGATTAGTAGACGATGGTCGGCTAAATTGTAAGTATAAATCCAAACAATTTAGCCTATTTTTTCAAGGAGTGTTTACCGATGTCGCACCAAAAAATTTTACTCACCCTGGTTGTCATATTGATGGCCGTAATAGTAGCCGCGTGTGGACCAGCCGCAGCCTCAACCATCGAGGCCGAAGCCAACATCCCGCACATTATCATCAAAGCGAGCGATTATGCCTTTGAGACTCCGGCCAAAATTGAAGCCGGCCTGGTTTCGATCACCTTAGTCAACGAGGGCAAGGAGCCGCACCACGTGCAACTGGCCCGGCTCAACGACGATGTGACCCTGGAGCAGTTCCAGGCGGCGCTGCAGCAAAGCCCTGAAGCGGCCTTCCCAATGGTCACGTTCGCTGGCGGCGCTGGCATTATTGACCCTGGTGACAACCAACAAGTCACCGTTGAATTGACCCCTGGCCAATACATTTTGCTGTGTTTTGTTTCTGCTCATGACGGTGTGCCTCACCTGGCCAAGGGCATGATGGCGACGATGGAAGTGGTGAAGGGCAGCGAACAGGCCAGTATACCGGAAATTAAAGCCGACGCCACGATCAAGCTGCTTGATTTCTCCTTCGCCCTGCCCGCCGAGGTCAAAGCCGGCCAGCAGGTTTGGAAGGTGGTCAATGAGGGCAAGCAGGTCCATGAATTCTTGCTGATCAAATTGGCCGAAGGCAAAACGATGGAAGATGTGGCTACTTTTATGGAGTCAATGGCCGGCGAGCCCCCGTTTGCGGATGCAGGCGGCCTGCAAGCGATTGACCCCGGCGAGGCTGGCTGGGTCACGCTCGACCTGCAGCCCGGCAACTACGTCGCCCTCTGCTACGTGCCCGACCCGGCCACCGGCCACGCCCATATGGAAATGGGCATGGTCATGCCGTTTACAGTGAAATAAATCTCGTTGCTCACTTTACTACAGGTGAGAAGGGTAGATCAATTGACCTACCCTTTTTTGTTTTAGCCAAGCTCAAGCTCTTCCCCAATCTCGTTCCCAAACTCAGTTTGGGAACGAGATTGGAGGCAACTTATTTCATTGTCATTCCTTAGCCAAGCTCAGGCTCCCCTCTCTTACGCAGAAATTATGAGTTAGTGGATAAGGGAAGAATTAAATATGCAACATCCTTGACAAAGTTATGTTTTCTCCTTACCCTTAAGTTAACCCTCACCTTGTAAAGAAACATGAAGGTAAACCTATGAACGAGTCTAATTCCAGCTTTAAGCCTGATTTGCGTATTTCGCCCGCGTGGATCATCGCCTTGATGATAGCGGCGGGGGTGGTGCTTGGTCTGGTGACTCAGGTGCAGAGTAATTCGGTTGAGCGAGGAAAATGGCGAGATTTAGTTCTGCTGCTGTTTCTATTGACCCTGCTCACCTGGGGGCTTAACCAGTGGCAGCCGAGCCTGGGCCGTTGGGCTGTCGTTATCACCCTGGTGATGATTGTTTACTGGGGTCAGCAATGGCTGCAAGTGCCGGGATTCTTGACCCTACTGGTCATCCCCACAGCTTTGGCCGTCGCCCTGATTAGCCTACCGGCCGGGTTAATCATAACCATCGGTGAAACAGCTCTGGTGTTAAGTTCTAACGTTCTGATGCCGGAGTTGGAGCCAGCCGTCATCATAACCAGCCTGGTCGCAAATTGGGCTATCCTGGGGGTGATGATCGCGGTTTATGGTCCGGTTAACCGCGTGGCCGACTGGCTCTGGAATTACTTTCAAGAAGCACAAGAGTTGTTAGAAGAAGCGCAGGAGCACCGGGGTAGACTGGAGCAGGTTTTGGCCGATCTGGCCCAGGCCAATTTACAAATGACCCGGCTCAATATCCTGGCGCAAGGGCTGCGGCATGCGGCCGAGGAGGCCCAGCGGACCAAGGAAGAATTTGTGGCCAACGTGAGCCACGAGTTACGCACGCCCCTCAATATGATTATCGGTTTTAGTGAAACCATCCTGCAATCACCCGGCGCTTACGGCAAGAAAATCCCTCCGGCGCTGTTGGCCGACCTAATGGTGATTCATCGCAATGCCGGGCACTTGTCTGAGTTGATTAATGATGTCCTCGATCTCAGTCAAGTTGACGCCGACAAGATGGCTTTGACCAAAGAACAAGCGCCATTTAAGGAAATTGTCGAAGAAGCGACCACCTCTATCCGGCCGCTCTATGTTTCAAAAGGCTTATATCTGAACATAGACATTCCAGAAAATTTACCTCCCATATTTTGCGACCGCACCCGAATTCGAGAGGTGCTGTTAAACCTCTTGAGTAACGCCGGGCGTTTTACCGAACATGGCGGGGTATCCGTCCGGGTCTGGACGGAGGGCAATGATCTGATGGTCAGTGTGGCCGACAGCGGGCCGGGCATTGCCAGCAAAGATTTAGACAAGGTCTTTCAGCCCTTCCAACAATTGGATAGTTCTATTCGCCGGCGCCACGGCGGCACCGGCCTGGGGCTGACGATTAGCGAACGTTTTATCCAGTTACACGGAGGCAAAATTTGGGTCGAAAGCCAGGAAGGCAGCGGCACCACGTTCTTCTTTTGTCTACCGGTGGCCCCGCCGGCCTTAAGCGGCGATAGTTTCTTGCGCGGGGTGACGCTGGCCTGGGAATTCTTGCAGCGCACCCAGCCCTACACCGGCTCCAAGCCGGTTATCCAACCTCGTTTTGTCATTCTTGAAAGCGGAGATACCCTGCACCGGCTGCTCACCCGTTATTGGGACAAGGTCGAGACGGTGGCCGTAGCCAGCCTTGAAGAAGCAATCGCCGAACTTTCACGCTTGCCCGCTCAGGCCCTTTTGGTCAATGAAACCTCAACCGATAAGGTCCTGGAATATCTCACCTTATCTCAAAAGTTGCCCAATAACACCCCGCTGATTACTTGCTCCATCCCCAGGCTGGATGAACTTAACCCGTGGGGCGCCTCGGTGCGCCTG
>CAZRYD010000210.1:0-12127 GCA_964604225.1 uncultured Caldilineaceae bacterium | reverse complement strand
AGGGCGTAGACCTCGTCGCTGAGGTATCTTTGTGCGGCGGCTTGAATTTGCTCTGGGGTCACCCCATTGATCAGGTCGGGATAGCGGGCAATAAAATCGTCGCCAAGCTGGTAGAGATGAGTCTCCAGCAGGATTGAAGCGACACCCTCGTTGCTTTCCATTTGCAAGGGCAAAATACCGGTGAGGTAGGCTTTGGCATCGGCCAACTCCTGGGCGGTGACCGGCTCATTGCGAAAACGGCGCACTTCGGTCAGGATCAGGTCAACGGCTTTGTCAATGTTGGCCGGATTTACCCCGGCATAAACTGTCCACGGCGAAGGTCCCAGGTTGCCGCTCAAACTGGTGCGAGCGTAATAAGCCATGCCTTCCTGGTCGCGGACATTCAGGCCGATACGTCCCCCTAAACCGAGTTGTCCCAAAATCGTATCGCCCACCTCGGCGGCGTAAAAATCATCGGCCCGGCGAATTGGCCCGATGTTGCCCAGAACCAGATCCGCCTGAGATTTATTGGGCATGGAATGAACATGGCGCACTGCGGCGGTTAATGACTGGGGTTCGGGCAGGGTTGTCTCGGGTGGGAGATGGCCGGGCTGCCACTGGCCCAGGCTTGCTTCCAGGGTTTGATAAACAGCCTCACTCTTAACATCGCCTACCACTACCACTGAGCCATCCTTGGGGTGAAGCGTCTGTTGATAGAAATTGACCAGGTCGGCCCGAGAAAGACGGTTAACACTGTCTATCGTACCGTTGGCCGGCCGGCCGTAAGGGTGATTTAGGCTATAAAGAATCTCTCTAAAGTAATGCCCGGCCATACTGCGCGTACTATCTTCCGCTTCTTTGAGACTGGTAATAATCTGGCCACGCACTTTTTCCACCTCCTCGGCGGGGAAGGTGGGCGCCAACAGAATGTCGGTCATGAGTTCTATCAGCAGCTCAAAATCTTCGGCCAGGCTTTTGCCGCCAAAGCCGGTCAGATGCCGGCCCGAGTTGATGTAGACACTGGCCCCAACCGACTCGATCGTTTCGTTAATCTCGGCAAAGGTGCGTTTGGCCGTGCCTCGGCGCATGATACTGGTGGTAAAGGAGGCCAGGCCGGGTTGGTCAGGTCCATCTAGATTAACCCCGCCGTGCAGATGGCCCCGCACGACTACGCTTTGGGCGTGATGATTTTCTTTGACAATCACGGTCATGCCGTTGGCGAGTGTGTATTTTTGGAAGGTTAGGTCCACAGTTTTTACCTCATAAAATGTTGAACTTTTTAACCGTTGGTCGGCTCAAACCAACCGGTGGTGCGATTGACCGGTTTGAGGTAGGTTTGGGCGACCCGCTGGACATCCTCAGCCGTCACTGCGGAAAGGTTATCTACAAACGTGTCAAAACGACGCCAGTCTCCCAGCATTTCCTGCCAGCCCAGCCAGTAGGCTTGATTGCTGACCCGTTCGACGGTGTAGGCAAACTGGGCCTTGACCTGCTTGCGAACCTTAGCCAGTTCCTCTTCAGACACGGGCTGTTGGCAAATGCGGTCTATTTCAGCATCGAGGGCTGCTTCAAATTCGGCCAGCGTGCGGCCATGGCGGATCGTGCCGCTAAAGTGAATAGCGCCAGGGTCGATACTGGGGCGATAGCTGGCTCCGGCCTGGGTGGCAATTTCGGTTTCAACCAGGGCGCGATACAGCCGGGCGCTGCGGTGTGTCGGCGTGCCGCCCAAACTGGCCCCGGATAGGATGGATTCTAACATGATGAGCGGAAAAGAGTCCTCATGACTGCCAGAACAGGCGTGGTAGATGGCGTGAAAATAAGCGGTGGTTCCCGGTTGGCGCATAATCACCCGCCGTTCGCTCTGCTGGGGCGGCTCTTTAGCCAGCACCGGTGGAGGGGGCGGGCCAGCGGGGATTGGTCCAAAAAGCTCCTCGATCCGCGCCTGAACCTGATCCACCTTGATATCGCCGACAATAATCAAAATGGCGTTGTGCGGGCCGTAATAGGTTTTGTAATGCTGGTACAAATCAGCCCGGGTGAGGTTGCGCAGATCTTCCTTCCAGCCGATGACCATATGCCCATAAGGATGTACCCGATAAGCCGCCGCCGCAACTTCTTCGTACAAAGCCCACTCCGGGTTGTTCTCACTACCTTCACGTTCGGAGATAATCACCGTCCGCTCGCTGGTCACCTCATCCGGATCAATCACCGAGTTGGCCATCCGGTCGCTTTCGATGCGCAGGCCCAGGTCCAGCCGGTCGGCCGGCAGGGTTTCAAAATAAGCAGTGTAATCTTGACCGGTAAAGCCGTTTAGAACGCCCCCATTGCGATTGACCTCCAGCATAATGCTGCCCTTGGGGAAGGTGGGCGTGCCCTTAAACATCATGTGCTCCACCCAGTGAGAGATACCGGTTTGGCCAGGATGCTCATTCCGCCCGCCGACCCGATACCAAATCCAGTTGCTCACTACCGGGGCGGTATGCACAGGTTTCAGCAAAACCTGCAAACCATTGGCCAAGGTATAACTGACAATATCAGAGCTTAGATTTGGAATTTTTGACTCTGGCAAAATTGTTACCTCCTGGGGTAAATTTTTGCTGCAAGGGTCATCTAATAAAAAGCTTTATGGCTCAGGGAATATGTCTAGCGGCTTCAGCCAAAGTGAGAGTCAATGCTGCATAGGCTACAACAGCCTCAGCCATTTGCGTCAGGTTGATTCGCTCTTGATTGGTGTGGGCCAGACGTTCGTCGCCGGGACCAAAACCTATGGTCGGGATACCGGCGGCCATCAGATGCCCGCCATCGGTGGCAAAGCGCCAGATGTCAATAGCCTCGTTTCGTCCCGACATCTCGGCCAGGGTTGTTCTAGCTACCTGAAGCAAAGGATGATCTTCTGGCAAAAGAAAAGAGGGAAAGATAGCGGGAAAGGTTTCAGCCATGCCGGTATAGGTGACCAGTTCATGCGTGGTCACCTTGACCGTAGCTTGAATGTCATGCAATTCATCAGACGCCAAGCTGGTGTCGAGCAAGCTCTGAACTTTAGTCACAATTTCTGCGGGGGACTCACCGGGTATATTGCGCCAATCCAGGGTCAGGTGGACTTCGCCAGGAGTCACATTGGGACTGCTTTGATCCGTAGAATAAAGAGTCGGGGCCACGGTCGAGGGGCCTAACGCTGCATCTTCAGCCATAGCCAGAGTGGGCAAATGGGCCAGAAAGGCGGCTGCGCCATAGTGTGGATTAATCGCCAATTGAGGGACGCTGGCGTGGGCGGAACGCCCTTTAAAGGTCGTTGTCAACTGAACGCGACCCCGGTGTCCTCGTCGCAAGATATTGCGGCTTGGCTCGCCGCAAATAGCCGCATTGGCCCCGAGTTGCGAGGCTAGGTATTGAGTACCCAGTCCGCCGATTTCTTCCATCACCGCTACGGTCATCAAGATGTCGCCGGGTGGGGTGAGGCCAAGCCGTTTGAGCAGGCTGGCGGCATAAATCATACAAGCAACCGGTCCTTTCATATCCACTGAGGCCCGCCCCCACAATTCGCCGTCAACAATGAGGCCGCTAAAGGGAGGGTAGGGCCAGCCCTCACTGGGACCGGGGTCAACATGATCCATGTGACCGTTTAGCAGCACCGTTGGGCCAGCGCCCCCTTTAATTTTACCGATGATATTGCCAGCCTGATCGGTCCAGACCTCATCATAGCCCAGGTTATTCATCTCATGGGTAATGGTGGCCATGATCTCATTTTCCTGGCCGGACGGGCTGGGGATGCGTACCAGTTGTTGGGTAAAATCAATCAGAGCAGCCTGTTGTTCCTGAGCAGCCAGGCGGATATTTTCTAAAGCAGGAATCATATCATTATCTCTTGGGTAAATGGCTGAGTGTTTAGATAAAAAAGCAGTGTACCCGCTGGGTAACACTGCTTTATCTAATCGTCGGAAGTTCGGGTCAGACTTTGACTGGCAGGCTTAAAGCATGCTTTAAGTTTTCCAGGTTAGTGAATGGTCCATCTTTCTGCGAGAGGGTGATGGTTGAAACCTTCATAAAAGGCACTTTCTCTTTAGGACCATCTTCCCCACTCCGTCGCACGTAACCTGCTTCGCGGTCGTGGATGGGATAAAAATAATTCATCGCCTGGTTAAGACGATCCTCGACGTGACGGCTCAATTGGGCTGCTTTGCCGGGCACAGTGATAATGGCGAATTGATTTTCGCTGGGATGCCCGACAAAATCATCCATGCTACCAAGTTCATCAACCGCGCTGGTGAGGGTCAGCGCGATGGCTCTGAGTACGTCGTCACGGGCCACAAAACCATAAATCTCGTTAAATTTATCCAGCCCGTGGATGTAAATGGCCAAAACTGCCCATTCGGGCCGTTCTAACATTACGCTCAGGCGATCATCGGTTAACTTTTCACCGGGCAGGCCGGTAACCGGGTTATTCTGACTTCCGGCCCGCCGCAGAGCGTTGCGGACACGCAGGCGCAACTCCTGTACATCGAAGGGCTTGGTGATGTAGTCAATCGCACCCAGCTTGAGGCCGGCAATTCGATCATCTCGTCCCCGGCGTTCGGTTATAAAAATAACCGGCAGCCGGCTGGTCCGAACATCATCTTGAAGCTGTTGACCGACTTCAAAACCGTCAAGATCGGGCAGACGCACGTCAAGTAAGATCAAGTGAGGGGGATCGGACCGGCATTTGTCCAGTCCATCTCGTCCGGTTATCGCGGTTACAACCCGATAGCCTTGAGCTTCAAAATAGACCCGGAGCATTTCTGAAGTATCCAGGTCATCTTCAATAATCAACAGGGTGTGTTTCATGGTTGAGCTGTCCCTATTGGGCAGTCACGTGCTAATTCTGAGGCCCCGTTCATCTGGTAGATGCCTAATTAGTTGAGGGGTTCTTTGTAGACGTAAAAAACACAGTTCTCATCGCCGACGGCGTGGCATTGAATTTCTTCCACCTTGAAATCTTTACCCCCGCTCACCCAACGTAAGCCTTCTTGCAAAATACCAACAGCACCATAACAAATCGGTTTTTCACTGGTTCTGCCCCAACACACAGGACATTTACGAATGGTGTAAATAAAATACTCGTCGGCTTCTTCAACCTCACTGGCTTGATCGCTGAACTTGGTAAAGGTTTCAGCCATAGCCTTGAGACCAACTTTTACCTTGGTCCCTAAAGGGATGACTTTGAAAGCCAGCTCACTGGCCCCAATAACCGAACCAAATTCACTCAAACCCTGGGCAAAAGAGGCTCTACCGGCTCGTAAGGCCAATCCACGGCCGCCGCGTGGCCCGTACATTTCCTCAATAGCGGAGCCAATCGCACCAAAATCAGAAAAATCGAACTCACGGGATAGGTTATTGGGCGGGTAATTACCAATTAGTTCTGGCGTTTTGGCCAAATTCAGTACGGCCTTAATACCGTTACTACCCATAACTTCTTCCATAGCCATCAAATAGATGCGTCCTATTTTGTTAGGATAATAGAGCCCACTTTTTTCTCTGGCCACCGTATTTACCTCCGGGGGTTAATCTTGATGAGGAGAATGAAACTTTGAGTTAAGTTTCATCCGAAGATAACAAGTTCAAAATATAAGAGTCCTTAAATTGGACTCATCACTCGCTTCAAATTCCCGATAAGTGGCTGCTTTTAAACTTATGCAAACCACAACTAAGTATACCCTAAGCTACCGTAAAATGTCAACTGACATTTTACGTCTTTTAACCTTGTCCGCCATTAGCGCCATCATTCTAGTTGGCAAACTTAGTTTGGAAACCAGTTGAAACGAGAAACTGACTTTAGACGAAAATCGCCTCAAAAGCTTGCGCGTCCAAAGTCTCTTCTTTGAGCAGTCGCTGGGCAATCTCTTCTAATTTTGTTTTATTTTCATGCAAGATTTTCGACGCCCTCTCATAGGCAGATTCGATAATCCGGCGCACTTCGTGGTCAATTTGGCGAGCAATCTCTTCGCTGTAATTGCGTTGCTCGCCAATTTCTTTGCCCAAAAAGACCAATTCATCTTTTTCGCCAAAGATCAGGGGGCCAAGTTTCTGACTCATGCCGTATTGGGTCACCATCGCTCTGGCCATCTTGGTGGCCCGTTCTAAATCGTTGCTGGCTCCGGTAGTGATCTCATCGAAAATAATTTCTTCGGCTACGCGACCGCCCATCAACGCAGCCAGGTCGGCCTCAAATTTACTTTGATTTTTGAGATAACGATCATCTACCGGCATCGACAGAGTGTAGCCGCCAGCCATACCTCGGGCAATAATGCTGACTTTATGCACCGGGTCGCATTCAGGGATCAGTTTCATCACCAGAGCGTGGCCCGCTTCATGGTGAGCGATGATGTTGCGTTCTTTTTCGGGGATAATTCGGCTTTTGCGTTCCGGGCCGGCAATTACTTTTTCGATGGCTTCTTGAAACTCCGGCATGCTGATCTGCTTTTTGTTGCGCCGAGCCGCCAGAATCGCCGCTTCGTTGACCAGATTCTCCAGGTCAGCGCCGACAAAACCAGGGGTTTGCTTGGCGACCACCTGCAAATCAACGTTGCTGGCCAGCGGTTTACCTTTGACGTGGATACCCAAAATTTGTTCGCGCCCTTTCCGGTCGGGCCGGTCCAGCACCACCCGGCGGTCAAAACGACCGGGTCGCAGCAAGGCGGGGTCAAGAATATCAGGGCGGTTGGTGGCAGCGACGACAATAACGTTGGTATCGGTATCAAAGCCATCCATTTCCACCAGAATTTGGTTAAGCGTTTGCTCACGCTCATCATGGCTGCCGCCTAATCCAGCCCCACGATGTCGGCCAACTGCATCAATTTCGTCCATAAAAATGATGCAAGGGCTGTTGCGTTTAGCCTGGTCAAACAAGTCACGGACCCGGCTGGCCCCAACGCCCACGAACATCTCCACAAATTCAGAACCGGAGATGCTGAAAAACGGCACGCCGGCTTCACCAGAGATAGCCTTGGCGGTCAGCGTTTTGCCACAGCCCGGCGGCCCGACCATTAAAACCCCTTTGGGGATACGCGCCCCAAGCGAGATAAATTTTTCTGGTTCGCGCAGAAACTCGACAATTTCGGCCAATTCTTGTTTAGCCTCGTCAACTCCGGCGACATCGTCAAAGGTGACTGTCGGTTTATCTCCGGTAAACATCCGGGCCCGGCTTTTGCCAAAATTGAGGGCCTGGTTACCCGCACCTTGAGCTTGTCGCAGAATAAAGAAGAAGAAACCGCCAATGAGAATGAGCGGCAATAATGTACCCAGTACGGTCAACCAGCCATCCCAGGCGCTGCGAGGCGCTACCGTCACTTTGATATTTGATAGATTTTCTTGGCTTATCCCCAACATGCGCAGGGTTTCAACAACGCCAATTTCAGGCTCTTTATTGGAGGTTATCTCCGAACCATTCTGCAGTTTGATAATTAGCTGATTTTGATCGACGGTGATGGTATCGATCTGGCCCTTGTTGGCTAATTCGGCAACTTTTGAAATCTCAACCGAGTCACGGCTGTCTGCTCGCAACACAAAAACGCCGTATAGAAAGGCCAAGACTACTAATATTAAAATCGCGTATAAAGCGCGTGACCATCTCATAATTTCTACTTACCTCAAGTATGGAATGCTCGACATCACAAACTATACCACGCGCTATAGTCAGAGTCAAGACATAAAAAATTGGCTAAACGGCTCAAATTTGGCCTATTCCGGTGGGGCAGTGGGTTTGGGGTGCGCCGGCGGCGGTTGGGGAGAGAAAGAAGATTGGCTGGGGCCAGACGCTGGCAGCGGTGGTTGACCGGCAAGTCGGGCTTCTTGGGCTTGTTTGCGGCGGCGCGGCATGGTGAGAATTTGGGTACCCCCACCACCAAACAAAGCCCCCAAGCAGCCTGGTTTGGTGTTGACCGCCTTGATATCCGGCAGCTCAATCGAATTGGCCGTGTTGATGGCTTGCGCCGCTAATTGCTGCGCTGTCATAATCTTGGCGTCCAATTCTTGACGCAACGCTTCTCGCCGCCACTCATCTTCTTGACGAGCTTGCGCCGTGTTGCGCTCAATTTCTAAAATGCGCTCCCGCAACCGGTTATTTTCTTCCTTTAGATTGAAATTATCCTGAATAAGTACGCCCATCAGCTCGCGGTTAGCGGCCTGGCTATTGAGGATGCTCTTCTGGCTATCCGATAGCGTCATCAAGGTATTGGTCAAAAAGGCAATAGCCGGCGACTCTGCGCCGTTAGGGGCAACCAGGGCCGTTTCCTCATTATTATCAAAATCACCTTCTGGCTCAAAGTCTGCGGATAAAGGCGCCGTTGGCTCGGTTGATCTCATTTGGTGGTGAGCCAGTTGCTGGCGAACTTGCTCATAAGTCATACCGTTATTCATCAACTCTTTGATGACGGTAAGAGTAGCCATATCCTGGTCAGAGTAGCGGCGATGGCTGCGCCCCTGAGCCGAATCGGCGCCCCTGGAAAGATAATCGGCAAACTCGTCGGACCAGCGGCGCAGCGTGGCTGGCGATACATCTAATTCTCTGGCCACCGCCTGGGGTGGTTGATAGGTAGATTGTTCATTCATTTGAATTGACACCTGTTTGATCTAATCAATCTTCATCCACGACCCGATAAGTGGTGTCAACCGCTTCGCCATCAGCGTCAGAGCCGTATTCGAGTTGATTTTGATAATGCTCTACGATGTTGGGTGGACACATTTTTACAAACAGGGCCATGCCCAATAAAATGACGCCCAGATCGTCTAGCTGACCAAAGCCCAATACCACATCAGGAATAAAATCAAGAGGCGAAATTACATAGAGAAGCGACAAAGGTACAAATGACTTTATCCACAACGGTACTCGGCCATCTTGCATCAGCAGCCAAACTAATCTGAATTGTTTAAATATGCCCATTAAAAAGCCCAAATTTGCACTTGGCTGGAATCGCGCTGGCTTTTGTTCAGCCATGATCGTCTCCTTCTTCAAACGACGTTATATACAACGCTGCTCTGTGAAATTTGTAATTCAATCTAGCGATTGCCGAAATTATAGACTCGACTCCTGATTCCTGCAATTGATTTCGCTCACAAATTGAGCGATTTTTGAGAGTCTTGAGATACGCTTTCCCGACGCTTGCCGTATTCCACTCAGAATTCAAATATTGTGAGCGATTCTGATACCATTCTCTCAATTATAATTATACGCTTGTAGGGGGTAGCCCTTCGGTTTATAATACCCATGTGAAAACCTTATACCAATCGCTCATTGATTATGAAATGGCCCTGCTTCAGGGTATCGCCAGTTGCCGGGCTGTTGCCCTGGATACGCCCAACCATGCCGCAGCCGTTGAGTTGCTCGCTGCAGCTCTGCTCTCACCTGCGGCCACGGCCATTGCCCTGGGTGAGTTATCTAAAGAAGAGACAGAGGCGCTGCACCTGCTCCTTAACTACAATGGGCAACTGGAAGCACCTCGCTTTGCCCGCGAATACGGCTTCATTCGCCCAATGGGTTCGGCCCGCCTGATGCGCGAACAACCCTGGCGCAACCCGGTCAACCCCGCCGAAGGACTGTGGTATAAGGGACTGATCTTTAAGACGTTTCAGGTTACAACCGAGGGCAACCTGGAAATGGTCTACATCCCCACGGACCTCTTACCCTTACTGGAACTATCAACACCGAGCACCGAGCGCCAACCACCGGCCGCTGAGACTCTTAAGCTTGCTTTATCTCCCACCCCTGCCATCGTGATCAACAGCGAGGATCGCCTGCGGGAAAATCTGTTCAGCCTGCTGGTATATCTCCAAACCACGCCGGTGCGGCTAGAAGCTGGCCCCAAGTCACATGACTCAACTTTCAGCAGTGTAACACCTAAAGATAGAAAGGTGCTGGTAAACAGTTTATTACCCTCTCTGATCCCTGCCTTTAAGCCCGAAGCTGAACTGGAATTTTTATTACACCTGGGACAACGGGCAGGCTTACTGATTATCAAACACGGCCGGCTCCGGCCCGACCGTGATCCGACCCGCACCTGGCTGCAAGCTCAACCCGCCGAACAGGTTCGCCTGCTACAAAACACCTGGCGAGCCGACCCTACCTGGAACGACTTGTGGCACGTCCCAGAGCTGGCCCCCCAACCGACTGGCTGGGAAAACAGCCCGCTCCTGGCCCGCGCCAAGATTTTGGGGCATCTGGCTCAAATCGACGCCTCCACGAATGATTGGCTCTCGCTCAACGACTTTGTGGCCGCACTCAAACGCATCGAGCCGGATTTTCAACGCCCCGGCGGCGACTACAGCAGTTGGTACATTTATGACCGGCAGGGCCAGCCATTGATGGGTTTTGAGCATTGGGATCAGGTGGAAGGAGTGCTGATTCGCTACCTGCTGACCTGCATTTTGCCGCTTCTGGGCGTAGTCGATTTGGGAGCTACGGCGGAAACGGGCGAACCGACCAGCTTTCGGCTGACCCCATTAGGACAGAACTTTTTGCAGAATCAAGCTCTGCCGCTGCCGACTGATAAAAAGCCGCCGCTGCTGCGCGTGGATAGCAACTTTTACGCCCATGTTTCCGCTCGCGCCAGCTTATACGACCGTTTCCAACTGGCCCGCTTCGCTCAGTTGGAGCAGCGCGAGAAAGATCGAGCAACCTACCGCATTACTCAGGCCAGTATCAGCCGCGCTCTCAAAAACGGTGTCGCCGCCGACCAGATTACCGCCTTCCTGGCCAGGGCCACCGACAACCAGACTCCGCTAAAGGTGGTCGAAACCATTTTGACCTGGGGAGCCAGGCAAAATACGGTCCACCTGGAGCAAGCCACCCTATTGCGCCTCAAACAGGCCAACTTGCTGGCGGAACTGCGCCAACATCCCGCGCTCGCCGGGCTGCTCGGTGAAGTAATCAATCCTACCACAATTTTAGTTCCAGCCGATAAGGTGGTAGAGGTACGCCGTCTGCTGCTGGAGTTGGGTTATTTGGATTTGTAATTTATTCCTGCCACGTCTGCGGCGTAGCCAATTCCAGGCTGTTGCCAGCCGGATCGCGGAAGTAAATTGAATAGCCGCCAGAGGGCCAGGAGATTTCGGTTTCAATGGCGACCCCTTGTTGGCGCAAATGCTCGCGCCAGGCCGAAATCTCCGCTGGCTGCATGGCAAAAGAGACGTGCCCTGGCCCATGTGCGCCGTGCGTCGGTACTGGGATGTCACCCTCCGCTTTGCTGGTGCGGGCCGGGTTAAACAGCAAAAAGACACCCTGGCCGCAGCGAAAAAAAACGTGACGGCCCTTCACCCGCGAAAAGACCACCAACCCCAGCACCTGCCGATAAAATTCCTCGGCTGCCTCCAAATCATCCACGTACAGACAGGTTTCTAAAACTTGTTGCACTTGCATGACTTACTCCTTGTGACATAGACCGCCGACGGCTGAGCGTCGACGCTTGAAAACTATTTTCATTGTGGTTAGTGCTCATCAGTGGAAAACGCAGACCGCAACACAAACTGAGCAAAATAAACCATCTAGAAACCTATATCTTGTGGTGCAGCTTTAGCCTGTTTCTATATATTGTGTTTATGTCTACTTTACAGGTGTTTCTTGATGTGGTATACTATTATTACCTTACATAATGGGCATATTTTACCCGCATGAAGGGGGAGTAAGTTCGTCATGACTGAACTGGCTGCGGCCCTGCAAGCAGAGTCAGCGGCGGCACGGTGGCAGGCGCTGGCCAAATTAAACGACGCCACAGCCCCATCGGCCGACTCAGCCATGTTGTCCCTGCTGACCAGAGCCTTGGCCGACGAGCATGCCTTTGTGCGCTGGCAGGCCGGGCTAGCTCTGGCCGGTCAGGCCAGTGGCCGGCAAAAACTGGCCGAACTGCTAAAAAATTATCCGGCCCTGCCCCAGGAGTTTACGTCAAACCAGGCTGAACTCAAAACAGACCGGATGTGCGCTGCGGCCATTGATGCTTTGGTTGATAAAAAGTTAGCCGAAGCCAAAGAGCATCTGACGGAACCTTTGTACCACGGCGATACCTTGTTGCGGCAAAGCGCCGCCGAAGCTCTGGGCAAACAGGGCCAGACCGAAGCCGTGCCCCATCTCATCGCGGCTCTCAAAGATAGCGACCCCTGGGTGCGCCGGGCTGCGGTGTTGGGG
>CAZRYD010000209.1:0-12144 GCA_964604225.1 uncultured Caldilineaceae bacterium | reverse complement strand
AGGGGGTATAGATTTTTGACAACAGACCAGCGGGGTGAAAGATATGTGCGGCAATCAATGGTGGATTGCTACTCACATTAAAGATGTAAAATTATAATAATCTTCAACCCTCCAGCCTGCCCAAACTAGGCCCGCTCACCGAGGGTCAATTTGGTCTGAAACGTCTGCCCATCGCGCAGAATATCAACGGTAATGGTCTCGCCGGCCACGTACTCTACCAGCAGGCTGACCAGGGGGTGGCGGTCGTCAAGCGCTTGGCCGTTGATGCGGACAATGACATCACCGGTCCGCAGACCGGCCTGAGCCGCGGGTGAGCCAGGAACCACTTCATCCAGCAGCGCCCCTTGAGTAAAACTGAGCTGCCGCTCGTTGGCCAGTTGCGGGTTTAAATCCCTATATTGAATGCCCAGGAAAGAAGGCCGGGCATCGCCGCTTTCAATCAGGCGCTGGACTACTTTTTGGGCCACGTTGCTGGGAATGGCAAAACCCAACCCCTCGGCCCCACCGGAGAAGCCGTCACCCCGCACCACCGCGGTGTTGACACCGACAATCTGCCCGGCCAGGTTAATCAACGGGCCGCCACTGTTGCCGCTGTTAATAGCCGCGTCGGTTTGCAGCAAACCGCGTAGAGGCCCAAGCTCGCGATTGAAGCCGCTCAAGACCCCTCCGGTCACGGTATTTTGATACTCCCCCAGCGCCGACCCAATCGCCAGCACATGCGCCCCCAACGGCAGTTCACTGGAGTCGCCCCAGGCGGCGATACCCGGAACCAGGCCATCCACCTTAATCACGGCCAAGTCAAAGTCGGGAGCTGTGCCGACCAGCTTGGCCGATGCTCGGCCACCCTGAGCATAAATCACCGCGATATCCTGCTCCCCTTCAACCACATGGTTATTGGTGACCACATAACCATCGCTGCTGATAAAAAAGCCGGAACCGCTGCCGACGCCTTGCTGCGCCTGAACAATAACGGTCACCACCGCCGGCAGCACCTTGGCCACCGCCGCCACTGAAGAAGATTGATCGTTGATGACGATTTGCTGCGGCGCGCTCGCCGCCCCGGTTGGCGCGGAGATCACTAACCCTGCCGGAGCCGGTCCAATTTGAGCTTGTCCAGAGCCAGCCGCCAACTGCGCTGGATAGGACACCCTGGCGGCCACCACATAACCGGCCAAACTGCCAAAAGCCGCCCCAACTACCAAGCAGATTGCCACCACCAGGCAGCCGGTCAGCCAGGTTGAACTTTTATTGGCTGAGGACATCATCATGCCTCCTTATACTGAGCCATAACCCTACCTAACTCAACTGATATTATACCGGAAATGACATAATAAGTACAGAGAAATCGACATAAGCAAACTCAGCCAGCGTCTTCACAAAAAAATAGGGCAAAGTTCAACGCTTTGCCCTATTTCTATCCTGCTACTTATTCCTGCGACGACTTGAGCAGTTCGTCGGCGCTGGGCCGGACCCCCAGCGTCACGCTGACCGTTTCGGTCTTGCCGTTAGCCCGGATGACATCCAACTTGACTGTGTCGCCGGGACGAGTCTGCTGGATGAGATAACTAATCAAATCATCCATCGCCTTGATCGGTTGACCCTCGATAGCGGTGATAACATCGCCGCCAAGCTGAAGCTCTTCGCCGTTTACCGTCAGAGTCTTGTCGCTCCCCACCAGGCCGGCTTTATCGGCCGGGCTGTCTTGGGTGATATCAATCACCAGCGCCCCTTGCGTGTCTGCCGGCAGCTTCATCCCGTCAATAATTTCAGGGGAAACGGTTGCGCCGCTGATACCTAACCAGGCATACTCATAGTTTTCCCCTTTGATCAGGGTAGGCACGACCTGCTTGGCCGTGTTGATCGGCACGGCAAAACCAATGCCATTGTTACCGCCGGTGCGGCTCAGGATCTGGCTGTTGATCCCAATCACCGCCCCCTCTCGATTCAGCAGCGGGCCGCCGGAGTTGCCCGGATTGATCGAGGCGTCGGTCTGGATGGCCTTGGGAATGGAGAAGGCCGAGTTGCCGCTCTGAATGGTGCGGCCCACGGCGCTGACAATCCCGCTGGTCATGGTGAATTCCTGGCCAAACGGGTTGCCGATGGCGATGGTCAGTTGCCCCACCTTAACCTGATCGCTGTCGCCCAGGGTGACTGGCTTCAATTCTGAAGCAGGCATGTCCACTTTGATGACGGCTAAGTCGGAGTTAGGGTCGGCGCCGAGCACTTCAGCCTTGGCCGATGTCCCATCCGCAAAAATGACCTCGACATCGCTGGCATCGGCGACAACATGGTTGTTCGTGACAATATGCCCCTCGGTGTCCCAGACAAAGCCGGTCCCCTGGCCTCGATTGAAGAATTCTTGCGGCTGCCGTGGGTCCGACGGAGAGGGCGAGTCGGGCGAACCAAACCCAAAGGGGTGGAACATATCGGTTTGACCCTCTACTTTTTGAGTCACTTTGATACTCACCACCGAAGGTACCGTGGCCTCATAAATCTTGCTCAAGGCATCCTCATAGGTGGCCAATACATCGCCCTGTTGGGCTGCTGGCGCTGCCGCCGCTGGCGCATTGCTGGCAGCCGGGAGAACAGGAGCGGCCTGAGCCTCGCCATTCAAATAAGGGGCTAGCATGACCCCTCCGGCAAAAGCACTCAGCAGCGCCAGGAGGAGTACGGCCGTAACTCCCAGGGTTAAAAGCTTGAAAGAAAAAGTTGTTCGGTTATTCATTTTTTTTACATCTCCTTAAAATCAATAATGGCTCAATAAAAAAACGGGCTTCCGGAGAACCCATTTTCGAAATAAAGGATAAAGGAAAATAAAGGTATGGCTTTGCTTTCTTACCCCAGGCAAGCGGGGTTTGGTCAGGTTTTTTACTCTTTGAATTGAATTTTACGGGGAACAGATTAGAAGAAATTTAAAGGGATGTTAGAGGTATATTAGAAATCCGGTCATAAACATCTTGACAAACGTTTGTATTAATGCTACACTGGACACATTCCTTTCCTCACAAATCCAACAGAGACTAATAGGGCCATGCTGCCATTTTGTTTTGCCCTTGATACAAACGTTTGTATTTTTCTGTCGAGTCTTGAACCCATTCCGTGCTTTGCCGCACGGGTCTAGCTAACAACAAAATATTGCAATGACTGTCTCAATCAAAGACATTGCCAAAGTCATGAATATTTCTTACAGCACCGTCTCGCGGGCGCTGAACAACAGCCCCCGGGTCAAGCCGGAAACGCGCGAGTTGATCCAGCGCAAAGCGGTGGAGATGGGCTATTTACCCAGCGCTATCGCCCGCAGCCTGGTCATGCAACGCACCAACACGATTGGCATTGTCGTCACCAAAATCACCGACCTGTTTTTTGCCGAAGTCATCCAGGGCATTGAGGAGACAGCCCTTAATTCCGGGCAGGACGTCATCCTCAGCAACTCCGATGGTAAGCCTGACCGCGAGTTGGCGGCCATTCAAAACCTGCGCGAGCGGCGGGTGGACGGCATTATCCTGGTGGCTGCCTGCGCGGACCAGGAAAGCAAACGCCGGATTTTTACCTCAACCCACCTTGATACGCCCATTGTCATCATCAACAACGTTCACCGCGAGCATATCGGCTACTCTATTGAAACCGACAACCTGGACGGAGGACGCCAGGCGACGCAGCATTTGCTGGAATTGGGCCACCGGTGCATCGCCCACATTGCCGGCCCGACCAACGAATGGGATGGGGTGGAACGGCAGAGCGGTTATGAACAAACGCTCCAAGAGGCGGGTCTGGCCGTTGATCCGGCCTTGATCGTGCCTGGCGATAACCGGCCCGAAGGCGGCTGGCAGGCCATGCAGCAGCTCCTCGCCCTGGCCCAGCCGCCGACGGCCGTTTTTTGTTATAACGACGCCACAGCCCTGGGCGCGATACGCGCCGTCTATGCTGCCGGGTTGTGTATTCCCCAGGACGTGTCCATTGTGGGCTTTGACGATATTGACCTGGCTTCGTTTTTCCAACCCCCACTGACCACCATAGCCCAGGCTAAGCGTGAAATGGGAGCATTGGCCGTCCAGATGGTGCTCGACCTGCTGAACGATAAAATGGTGCAGGATTGTGTCTTACCCAGCCGGCTGGTTATCCGCGAGTCGACGGCGCCGCCGGCCTGAGCAAATTTTGTATTGAAGGAGATGAATCCAGTATGTTAGCTGCTATTTTTGAAGACGAAGGGCGGCTCGCTATCCGTGAAGTGCCGGCTCCTACACTTAAAACCCCTCAAGATGTGATTCTCAAAGTAGAAATTTGCGGTATCTGTGGTACCGACCTGCGTATTCTGGCCGTGCCGCCGGTAATGCAGGCCAAAAAGGGCATTGTCTTGGGCCACGAATACATTGGCCAGGTGGTCGAGGTGGGCGAGGCCGTGGGTCAATTTCAACCGGGCGACCGGGTCGCCGTTATCCCCGACATTCCCTGCGGCTACTGCCCGTTCTGCGCGGAAGGGCGGCCCAATTTGTGCGAAAATATGTATGCCATCGGCGGCGACGTGGATGGCGGCTTCGCTCACTATGCCCTGGCGCCGGCCAAAGCATTATACAAAATCAGTCCCGATTTGCCGGTTGAGGCCGGCGCTTTTGTCGAGCTGCTCTCCTGCGTGCTGGGCGGGGTGCAAAAAGCGGCCCTGCTGCCCGGCGAGGATGTGGTCATTATCGGCGCGGGGCCGGCGGGACTGGTCTACTTGAAGGTTTTCAAAGCCGCGGGCGCTGGGCGAGTCATCATGGTTGAGGTGTCACCCTGGCGCAGCGAGTTCGCTCTGAAGGCCGGGGCCGATCAGGTGATTAACCCCAAGCAAGAAAATCTACGCGAGGCCGTGCGGGCAAGCACGGGCCGGGGCGCGCACGTGGTCGTAGACGCGGTTGGCTCAGAGCTGTCCGCGGCCGTTTCCGTGGCCCGCAAGGGGGGGCGGATCATTATGTTTGGCGAAAACCATAGGGCTGAAGCGACTCTCCGCCCGCACGAGATTCAGGGGCAGGAACTGCGGATTTTAGGCAGCTTTATCGGCATCATCGTCTTTCCCCAGGCGGTCAAAATGTTGGAGAGCAGCGCGGTCGAATTGACTAGTTTGATTACGCATCGTCTTTCGCTGGCCGAGCTGCCTGGCGGCATTGTCGAACTGGCCGCCGGGCGCGGGGCCAAAGGGGTTTGCTTTCCATGGTCGTAAGATTTAATGGAGACTCTGGTTTGCTAAGCAAACTTTCACTCCATTTTGAGTAGCTAGAGGGAGGATGCCTATAGATTAAAATTGAGTGAGCTGTCCAATTAATGTGCCGTCAACTTATATCCGAGTCATTAATTAAGGAGGAAACAATGGATCTAAAGAAGTTAGCTCTGACGTTCATCGTGGTACTCAGTGTGGCTTTAGTTTTTGCGAGTTACACTGCTGCGGCGCTCCCTGTGGATAATACTCAGGCAGCACCGGCCGTACTGGTTCAAACCACCCCCACGGCCGAAGCGACCGAAGAAGCCATGGCAGATGAGCGGGCGCCGGTCAACATTTATGCGGTATCACACGGGGCCTGCGCCTGGGATTCCTATTGGTGCGTCGTTGAAAAAGGCAGCAATGATGCCGCCAAAGACCTGGGCGTTGATGTAACTCTGTTGACCACCGACAAATTTGACCTGGAAGCAACCGCGCAGAATATTGACCGGGCCGTGGCGGCCAAGCCGGATGTCTTAATGGTCACGATCACCGATGCCGTTTTGTTTGACGAGCCAATCCGCCGGGCCGCTGATGCCGGTATTCCAGTGATTGCCTACGACAGCGTGGATACCCGGCCCAAAGAAGAACGCATTCCCTATATCACTTATGTGGGTCCGGATGATTACCAGGGGGGCTACCAGGCTGGCGACCGCTTTATCAAGGCCGGTGGTGCGAGCAAGGGCGTCTGCGTTAACCAGCAAGTGGGCCATGCCTTGCTCGACTTGCGCTGCCAGGGCCTGAAGGATCGGTTGGCCGAGGATAATATTCCGATGGATATTTTGGGCGTTTCTGATGACCCGGCTCAAACCACCACAACAATCAGCGATTACTATGCCTCCAACCCGGATGCCGATATGTTCTTGACCCTGGGTCCCAACAGCGCCGACCCCTTCTATGCCTTTATGGAGGCTGAAGGGTTGCAGCCGGGCGATGTTTTGCACGGCACTTTTGACCTGGGTCCCAAGATTGTCGAGAAAATCAAAGATGGGACGAGCCTGTTTGCGATTGACGGCCAACCCTACATGGTCGGCTACCTGCCGGTCTTCTGGGGGGCGATGATCCACCGCTATGGCATCTCCCCTTCCAGCGATATTACCGCCACCGGGCCTGGCTTTGTGGATGAAAGCAACGTGGCCCAGGTCGAAGAACTGGCCGGGACTTACCGCTAACCAGGGATAATAGCACCGCTAATCGAAGAGTTGTTAAAAGCACAGAGGGTACAGAGCAGACGCAAAGACACAGAGAATCTTTAATAAAACTCTGTGACCCTCTGTGTTACTCGTGTCTCTCCATGTTCCAGACAATTTCCAAAATAGGAGTTGACCATTAGCGCAAACGGGCTTCAATTAAAAAAACAGAATAAGGGTCAAATCTTCAATCGCCTGGCCAATTTCCGCCACCGAATTGCCGATTTTCCCGAAATCATTACCCTCTTCACTTTCATTATCATCTTTATCTTTTTTGCGGCAGCCACCGATACCTTTCTCTCGGCTTATGCCCTGTCAAATATTTTGACCTTTGGGAGCATCACCGGGATTGTGGTCGTCGGGGTGGCCTTTTTGATGATTTCAGGCGAGTTTGACCTGTCGGTTGGCTCTACCCTGGCGGTAGCCAGCTACGTGTTTGCCCTGGCCCTGGTAGCGAATGTGCCTGCCATAGTAGCGATGCTTTTGGCTTTGCTGGTCTGCGCCCTGCTGGGCCTGATCAACGGCCTGATTGTGGCCTACTCCCGCATTCCCTCCTTCATTGTCACGCTCGGCACACTGTTTGCCTACCGCGGGCTGGCTCGCATTCTGGGCCGGGGCGTAGCCGTTAAGTACACCCCCGCCGAACTGCCGCCCTTCTTCACTTACCTGAACGGCTCTTTGACCCCTTTCAACAACCTGTTTGAACCGACCGGCAACTTTAGAGCCTCCATTCTCTGGTTTATCGCCCTGGTTATCGTGATGACTATTGTGCTGGAGCGTACTCGCTACGGTAACTGGACCTTTGCCACTGGCGGCAATCCCCTGGCGGCGCGGTCATTAGGGGTGAATGTCAAAAAAATCAAGATTATGAATTACGTCCTTTCGGGCTGCCTGGCGGGACTGGCCGGTATCCTGATTTTTTCGCAGCGTAACAGCGCGACGCCCTTGGCCGGAGTAGGCCTGGAACTCATCTGTGTGGCAGCCTCAGTGATTGGGGGAGTGCGTTTGACCGGCGGCTATGGCACCATCGTTGGGGCCAGCATCGGCGTGCTCATGCTGAGTATGCTGGAACAGGGTCTGGCCTTGATGGGCATCCCTAACGAAATCTTCCGGGCTGTGGCCGGCTTCATCATCATCCTGACGGTGGTGGTCAATACTTATTTACGGAAAGAGGGGTAGCCTTGAAAGCGATAACTCTGGAAACCCGGAAAAAGCCCCGTTTTTCATTTGACTCGCCCATCATCCCGCCGCTGATTACGGTCGCCGTTGTCTGGCTGGTTTTTTGGTTCGCCGTCCCCAATTTTGGCACGATCCGCACGGTGGCTGGCGTTTTTAATGCGGCTTCTGTCAATGCTATCGTCGTTATTGGGGTTACTTTGCTGATGATTGCCGGGGAATTCGACCTGTCGGTGGGGGCAGTTCTGGCGATGGGCGGCTATATTTTTGCCAATACCATGGTCAGCGGCGGATCACCCTGGGTGGGTATCAGCCTGGCCCTGCTGGTCTGCACCCTGATGGGGACCCTCAACGGCCTGGTGACGGTTTATACCCGTATCCCCTCGTTTATTGTAACCCTGGGCACACTGTCCATTTATCGCGGGGCGGTCTGGGTTTATTCCGGCGGCGAAATGGTCCAGACGACCGAAAAATTGGCAATTTATGAGTTCCTCAACGGCCGTCTCGATCTGCTCAATGACCTCATCCCACGGGCCAACTTTCGCACCGCGACGGTCTGGGTCATTTTACTGGCCCTGCTGTTTCAGGTGATTCTGACTCGGACTCGTTTCGGTAATCATATTTTCGCCGCGGGCGGTAATGCTCAGGCCGCTATTGCCCAGGGGGTGAATATCAAGCTGGTCAAGATTATTTGTTTTTCAATTACCGGCGCGCTGGCCGGGCTGGCTGGGATTCTTACTTTCAGCCAGTTTGCTTCGGTCTTTGTGGCCACCGGCGCGGCGGTTGAATTGACTGCTATCGCCGGGGCGGTCGTCGGCGGCACGTTGTTGGCCGGCGGGGTGGGCAGCATCATCGGCGGACTGCTGGGCATTTTGCTGATTGATACCTTGCGCAGCGGCGTGGTCCTGCTGGGCTTTCCCTCCGATAATTTTGCTGCCGTTGTCGGAGTGACGATTATTGGCGTGGCTCTGTTGATTGAATGGATGCGTGGGCGTTTATCTTAAGGGAGTAGGCAGTAGGCAGTAGGGAGTAGGGTTTTTCCCTTACTCCTTACTCCCTACTCCTTACTCCCGCCTTTTGGGAGAACAATATCACCATGACGGAACCGAATGGCAATCAGAATCTCGTCGTCAAAATGGAAAATATCACCATGCGCTTCGGGCAGGTGGTGGCCCTGGAGAATGTTGAGTTTGAGGTCAGACGTCCGGAGGTGATGGCCTTGCTGGGTGATAACGGCGCAGGCAAATCAACCCTGATTAAAATTCTGACCGGCGTTCACACCCCCAGCAGTGGGCAGATTTATTTTGAGGGCCAGCCGGTCGAAATCCGCAGCCCCCAGGATGCCCGCACCTTAGGCATTGAAACCGCTTATCAAGACTTGGCCCTGGTCAATTCGATGAGTATTGGCCGCAACTTCTTTTTGGGCCGCGAGCCGACGTGGGCAGCCGGACCTTTCCGCTTTTTGGACGTTGGCCGCATGGCCCGCGAAACAGCGCAATCCCTGGTTGAGATCGGCATCCGCGTCCGCTCGGCCAACGAGAAGGTGGGCAAACTCTCCGGCGGCGAGCGGCAGTCCATTGCCATTGGCCGGGCGGTGCATTTTGGGGTGAAACTGCTCATCCTCGACGAGCCGACTTCGGCCCTGTCGGTAGCCGAATCGCGCAAGGTGCTGGAATACACCCTCAACGCCAAGGAGCGCGGCCTGTCGGTGATCTTCATCACCCACAATGTCCACCACGTTATGCAGGTGGCCGACCGCTACACCATCATTCGCCATGGCAAGAACGTCGGTACCTACGAGCATGGTCAGCTTACACTGGATGATATTTCGGCCTTGATTACCGGGGAACGGGAGTCCTGAAAGGAATTTCTCAATGACTGAAACCGTCCGCGCCGCCGTTTTACTGGCTCCCTGGCAAATGGAAATACAAACGTTTGCCCTACCGGAGCCGGAACCGGGCGCTGTCCTGATTAAAATGGAACTGTCGGGGATTTGCGGCACTGACAAACATACCTTTAACGGCCATACCACCCAGTACGCCGGCACCGAACACGAGCGCACGATTCCTTTTCCGGTCATTCCCGGCCACGAGAACGTGGGCCGCATTGCCACCGTCGGGCCATCCGCCGAACCGCTGGTTGATTTCTACGATCAGCCGCTCCGGGAAGGCGACCGGGTCGTCGTCGGCCCGGATTTGGTCTGCGGGCGCTGCTATTACTGCCGCCACGGCTTTGAATATTACTACTGCGCTCACCTGCAAGATTACGGCAACAGCCTGAGCGCGGCCCAGGCGCCCCATCTTTTTGGCGGCTGGGCCGATTACCTGTATGCCCTGCCCGGCAGCTACCTTTTCAAAGTCCCGGATGACCTGCCCTCCGAAATCGCCGTGCTGACCGAGCTGATGGGTGTGACCACCGGGCTGGACAAGGCCAAGCAGTTCTCGGCGGTGGATTGCGAAGGCTTCCGCTTTGGCGATACGGTGGTCATTCAGGGCGTCGGGCCGCTGGGGCTGTGCCACGTCATCAAGGCGCGGATGCTGGGAGCGGGCAACATCATTGCCATTGACCGCTCGGCCTTTCGCTTGCAGATGGCCCTGGAAATGGGAGCCGATGCCGCCCTGAATCTGGCCGAAACGACCCCCCGCCAGCGGCTCGAAGCCGTGCGTGAGCTGACCGGCGGCCGGGGAGCTGATGTCGTGGTCGAGTGTGCCGGAGTGCCTGAAGCTTTGCCGGAAGGGCTGGAACTGCTCCGGCCTGGCGGTTTCTATATCGAGTCGGGCAATTTCAGCGATATGGGTCCGGTGCCGATCAGCCCGCACCTGCTGTGCTCCAAAAATATCCGGCTCATCGGCGTCAACGGCGAGGCGGCGACTGCTTACGGGCCAAGCCTGCAAGCCCTGGGTCGCTACCGCCAGCACTACCCGCTGCATAAAATCGTCACCCATCGCTACCCGGTCGAGCAGGCCGAAGCCGCCCTGCGCCACTCGATGACGGATGAGTGTATGAAGATTGTCATTGCCAGTGCTGAGTATTTGTGATATGTGATGCGTGGCCCGTTAGTTTACGGACCTCGCACCACGCACCACGTCCTATACAATTCTTGCAAATAACCTCAGTTCGGAGTTTTTTATTTCTCGACAGGATTAACAGGATTTACAAGATAAAATTGTTCAAAAATCTTGTTAATCTTGTAAATCTTGTCTATTTCAGGCAAAACGTCGAACTCAGGGAAATAGCTCAAAATCTTATAAATTTGGAGGATTAATCCATGAAAGGTAACTTAGCCATCAACGGCGGGCCGAAGAGCGTGCCGGACGGACTCAAAAAGAAGTGGCCGGAGATTACCCAGGAGGACAAGGATGCAGTGATGGGCGTGCTTGAGCGGGCCATTCTGACCGGCGTCCACGGCCCGGAGGCAACTGGGCTGGAACGAGACTGGGCCGCTTTCACCGGCAGCAAACATGTGCTCAGTTTTAACAGCGGCACGGCGGCCATCCACTCGGCCCTGTTTGCGGCGGGCGTTGGCCCCGGCGATGAAGTCATCACCAGCGCCTTCTCCTTCTCCGGCTCCTTCCACCCTATTTTGCACCAGAACGCCGTGCCGGTCTTCGTGGATATTGATCCGGCTACCTACAACATTGACGCCAGCCAGGTTGAAGCCAAGATTAGCGAGCGGACCAAGGCCCTGCTGCCGGTGCACATCCACGGCCTGCCCGCCGATATGGACGAACTGCTGGCCCTGGGCAAAAAGTACAACCTAGTCGTTATCGAAGATGCCTGCCAGGCTCACGGCTCAACCTACAAGGGCCGGATGTGTGGGACCATCGGTGAGATGGCCTGCTTCAGCCTGAACGCCACCAAGAACCTCTCCGGCGGCGAGGGCGGCTTTATCAACACCGACAACGACGAATACGCCGAGCGGGCCAGGATGATCCGCACCTTTGGCGAGAAGGTGCTGGCCGAAAAGGAGAAGATCCGGCCTTACTACAGTTTCACCATCGGCTGGAACTACCGCACCCAGGAGATGCCCGCCGCTTTCGCCCGCAGCCAGTTGAAACGTATGCCCAAGTATAACGGCATCGCCCAACGCAACGGCCAATATTTGACCGCCGAACTGAGCAAAATTGAGGGACTGCTGCCGCCCTACGTCCCCGCCGACCGGACGACCATCTACCACAAATACCGCCTGCGCTTCGACCCGGAGAAGCTGGGGCTGAAAATTCCTGCCGCCGATTTTCGGAACCAACTGCTCGATGCACTGGAAGCCGAAGGCGTCGAGGCGACCGTCTGGCATGTCACGCCGCTGCCCTCCTTCCCCATCTTCCAAAGACTGAACGAAGGCTATGTCCAGGGCGCTCCCTGGCTGCCGCAGGGTGAGCCGCCGCGAGTCAAGTATGACCCGGCAGAGTATCCCCAGGCGCTCCGACTCATGGACACCTCCATCGTGGTCAACACCGAGCCGTATCCCATCTATCTCCAGGATTTGGAATTGATGGAGCATTACGTAGCGGCCTTCCGCAAGGTTTTTGATAATTTGGATGAGGT
>CAZRYD010000208.1:0-12209 GCA_964604225.1 uncultured Caldilineaceae bacterium | reverse complement strand
AAGCTCATGGTAACGGCAAAGGGGTGGGTTGTCAATGGGGGATTGGGCAAGCCGCCGATTTTGGTTATAATTCAGGTAGCAGGGGTGCAAGGTAGCAGGGTCGCAAGGGTGCAGGTTGCAAATTTACGCCTCACGCCTCATGCCTCACGTTTCACGCCTCACGTTTCATCTTTAAGGGAGCGCTTAACTTTATGACCGAACCATCACTCAAAAGCCAGGCTCAGGAAATCATGACTACCGTCGATCGGGAGGTGCAGGCGGTTGACTCGAAGCCGCCGGCCATTCAAAAAGAGGTGGACGACGTCGCCAACGCCCTGATGAAGAAGATCTTCGGGGTGATTCACGATGTGGACATCGCGGCGGCGACGGAGCGGGTCAAGACCTGGCAGGAAAAATATCCTGACGAGACGCCGGAGCAACTGGCCCAACGGCTGATCCGCGATAAATGCCAGCGTACCGGCACGGTCGGGGCGGTTACGTCGGGGGCAGGGCTGATTCCCGGCGTCGGCACGGCGGCGGCGCTGACCCTGGGCGTGGCGGCGGATATCGGGGCCACCTTCAGATATCAAGCGGAATTGGTCCTGGAAATCGCCGCGTTGTACGATTATCCGCTGACCGAGGGGGAGAAGCAGCAACTCGTCCTATTGATTACCGGCCTCAGCGCTGGTACCAGCGCCCTGGCGCGCAAGGCCGGGGAGAAGATTGCGCTGGAAGTCGGCGAGCGCTTTGCCGAGAAAGCCATTGTCAAAGCCCTGCCGGTGATTGGGGTGATTGCCTCCGCCGGAACGAATGCGCTCTCGACCTATATCATCGGCCAGAGGGCTGACGCCTATTTTCGCCTGGGGCCGGAGGCCGTGCCGACCTGGGCCGACAGCCTGCGGACCATCAGCGGCGTGGATGAGCGCAAGATTGGGGCCTGGCTGGCCGATAGTGGTAAATCGGCAGGCGAGGCGCTGGCCTGGGGTGCAGTCCAAATTGGCGAGGCTGGTAAAGTTGCTGGCGAAGCTGTCGCCACCGGTGCGGGCAGAGTAGCCGATGCGGTTGGTCCTGCTGTGACTTCTGGGGCCAAGAAAGCCGGGGAGACGGCCCAGCACGGTTTCAGAGCCTACATTTGGTTTTTTGTAAATCTCTGGAAAGGTATTTTTCGCTTTGTTTTTTGGCTGGTGGGCTTCATCTGGGGAGTGATTGCCTTTATCCCGCGCAAGATTGCAGGTTTATTCAAGCGAAAAGCGAAGGTAACAGAGCGGCAGGACGAGTAGCAAGGAGATTTTTAATGAAAAAAGTTCGCTTTTTTTCTATGTCGCGTTATGTGGAAGCGGCGCTCAAGCAAGCCGAATACGAGCGAGACGAAGATGGAGTTGTGATTGCTCAAGTTCCGGAAGCGTCAGGATTTTTCGCTCAGGGAGATACTTTTGAGGAAGCCCGCGAAAATCTGCGAGATGTTATTGAAGGGAATGTGCTCTTGGCTTTACAACTAGGCTTAGAAATTCCTGCTGTCACTGGGGTGACAATTGAGGAGCAGGATGCCGAAGCTATCGCCGCTTAAACCACAACAGGTTATTCGTAAGTTGCGTGAGTTGGGCTTTTCCGGCCCAATACCGGGCGGCCGTCATATACGGATGGTCCGGCCGGAAACCGGCCAAATCATTCCCATCCCGATGCACAAAGGCAAAGATGTAAGTGTTGGATTAATCCGGGCAATTATTCGTGAGGTTGGTCTTACGCCTGAAGAGTGGAATCAACTGTGATTAATAAACCCTATCTCCTCAACCTTTCGCCGGTTGAGTTAAAAGAATTGCTAACTGCCTGGGGTGAGCCGACCTACCGCGCCGGCCAGATCGAAACTTGGCTCTACCAGCAGCACGTGGCGGATGCTGCTGAGATGAGCAACCTGCCCAAATCGCTGCGGCAGCGGCTGGCCGAAGAAGCCGAACTGAACCCGCTCTCGCCGGTGGTGGTGCTGGACTCCTCGGACGGCTACACCCGCAAAACCTTGTTCAGGCTGCCGGATGGCCGTGAAATTGAAGCAGTGCTGATGCGCTACGAGCAGCGCCAGACTTTATGTATCAGTACCCAGGCCGGCTGCGCTATGGCCTGTCCCTTTTGCGCCACCGGCCAGATGGGTTTTAGGCGCAATCTGACCGCGGGCGAAATCGTGGCCCAGGTGCTGCACTACGCCCGCCAACTCGACCAGGCGGGCAAGCGGGTCACCAATATTGTTTTTATGGGTATGGGCGAGCCGCTGGCCAACTATGCCGAAACCTGGCGGGCCATTCGCCGCTTGAATGATCCGGCGGGTTTCAACCTGGGGGCGCGGCACATGACCCTGTCCACCGTGGGACTGGTGCCGGCCATTCGGCGCATGAGCAAGGAGCCGGAGCAGGTGGGGCTGGCCGTGTCGCTGCACGCGCCGACGGATGAGCTGCGCAATACCATCGTGCCGATCAACCACCGTTACCCACTGGCCATGTTGATGCACGCGGTGCGGGATTATATCGCGGCCACGCGGCGGCGGGTCACCTTTGAGTATGCCTTGATGGACCGGCTCAACGACAGCGAAGCGCAGGCCGACCAGTTTGCCGAGTTGGTGCGGGGCCTGCTCTGCCACGTTAACCTGATCCCTCTCAACCCCACGCCCGACTCGCCCTGGAGTGGCTCGCCGGATGAGCGGGTCTATGCTTTTCAAGATTGTCTGGAAGCGGCGGGGATTCCGACCACGGTGCGTTTGCGGCGGGGGATTGATATTGCGGCTGGCTGCGGCCAGTTACACAACGCTCACAATAAAGGTGCGACACTGTCGTTGGCGCGGGTCTGATTGACAAAAGTAGGGGCAAGTCAGCGACTTGCCCCTACTTTTCTTTGCATTTTCGGGCTGAAAGTTGTATTATGTTACTTCGTATTTGGGGCGCGCCCGGAGTTTGTTGAAAAAAAGGCCAGCATCATTGCTGGCCTTTAAAGAGTGGTGATGTCGAAAGTTAGGCTTTGCTGGCGGTCCGCAGGCAGCGGGAGCAAACTTTAATCCTTCGAGCCTGGCCATCCTTATAGACAGTTATGGTCTGCACGTTGGCTTTCCATTGTCGCTTGGTATGACGCAGCGAGTGGCTCACATTGTGCCCACTCATTGTTTTCTTCTGACAGATTTCACATTTGGCCATGGTGTTTTCTTCCTTATGTCTAAAATAACAGAGCCGGGCTTGAGCCTGGGCCTCGCCAGCGGCTGAATTTTGCAGAAAAAAATTGCAACGCGACTGTTGCAATTAACTGTGATATAATATCACACGTGCCTGGAATTGGCAAAAACGATAGTCAGGGCAGCGATGGCGTCACCCAACAGCAGGCTGGCCTCCCACGGGTTTCAGTTAGATAAGCAAACGGTTCTGGCCGGTAATGGCGAAGGATTACGAGCGATGTTCCAGGCCAGCAGCCAGTGGCTGGAAGCCCACTTGCATGTGGTTAACAGCCTCAACGTTTTCCCCGTGCCCGATGGCGATACGGGCACGAACATGGTGCTGACCATGCGCTCGGCGCTGGCAGAAGCCGCCACCGCTGTTAATAATGAGGCGGGGCTTGTGGCCGCCGCCATAGCCCACGGGGCGTTGATGGGCGCACGTGGCAATTCCGGGGTGATCTTGTCCCAATTTTTGCAGGGACTGGCGGCCAGCCTGGCGGGTCGGGAAATTTTTACGACGGAAGATTTGGCCTGCGCTGCTCAACAAGGCGTAGAGACAGCTTATCAAAGCGTGGTCAACCCGGTTGAAGGGACGATGCTCACGGTGGCTCGCTGTGCGGCTGAGGCGGCCCAGCAGCGAGTCAAAAACAACCGAGATTTGACCATTTTGTTGACCGACATGGTCGAAGCGGCCAAAACAGCCCAGGCCAACACGCCGGAGTTGCTGCCGATTTTGAAAGAAGCGGGGGTGACCGACTCCGGCGGGCAAGGATTGGTGTACATTTTGGAGGGTAGCTTGCGCTTTCTTTTGGGCGAGCCGGTTGAGGTTGACTCGGTCCACCTGGCTGCGCCGCGGTTGCAGTCAACCTTGGGGGCGGAAGAAGCCGCCTATGGCTATGATGTCCAATTTCTCATCCAGGGTGAGCGGTTGCAGGTGGACGAGATTCGGGCACAGATTGACCGTTTGGGTTGGTCAACCCTGGTGGTGGGTGATGCGCAGACGGTCAAAGTTCATGTCCATACACACGACCCCGGCCTGCCTATCAGCTATGGGGCCAGCCAGGGCAGCCTGACGGACGTTGTGGTTGAGAATATGGAGGTCCAGGCCAAAAAGTTTGTGCAGGAACGGGGCGAAGGGACGCATGTGCCGCCGCTGTCTCTACCCAGCCACATGACCGAGCGGCTGCGCGAGAGCATGACCAGCATAGGCACGGTTTGTGTGGCCCCCAGCCAGGGCCTGGCTCAAATTTTGCAAAGTTTGGGGGCTAACCAGATTGTCTTTGGGGGGCAAACCATGAACCCCAGCCCCCAAGAATTGCTGGAGGCGATTGGTAAGATTCACGGGGACGAGGTGCTGTTATTGCCCAATAACAGTAATGTTATTTTGGCCGCCCAGCAGGCTCAAAAATTGTCGGCCAAGAATGTGCGGGTGGTGCCTACCAAAACCATCCCGCAGGGGATTGCGGCCCTGCTGTCATTGAATTATCAATCTGATCTTGAGGCCAATGCGGAGCGCATGTTCAAAGCGGCCCAGCAGGTGCAAACTGTGGAAATCACCCAGGCCGTCCGGGATACCACTTTTAATGGGTTTCAGATAAAATCGGGCGATATTATGGGGCTGCTCAACGATGAGTTGGTCGGCGTCGGTCAGGATTACGATGAGGTAACGCTCGAGGTGCTGGCTGAAGTTGAAGCTGACGCGCACGAAGTTATCACGATCTATTTTGGTCAGGAGTGTTCAGCGGTCCAGGCCGAGGCGTTGGCCGCCAAAATCAAGACTCTTTACCCTGAGCTTGAGATTGAAGTTCACGCCGGGGAGCAGCCTTACTATCACTATATTATTTCATTGGAGTAAGATTTACTTTGTCAAGAAAAGTTGCCATTATCACCGATAGCACTGCCTACTTTGAACCGGGTGAAGCCGAAAGATTAGGTGTTCATGTCATCCCGCTCACGATTCAGTTGGGCAACGACCGGTTTTTGGAGCGCGTCAACCTTGACTCGGATGAGCTTTTCCGCCGCTTGAGTTTTGGCGCGCCCTATCCGGCCAGCCTGCCGCCGGATCCGGCTGTTTTTGAACAGCTCTATAGTAAACTGCACAAACAAACCGATCAAATGCTCTCGATCCATATTTCTAGCCACTTGAGCAAAACGCTTCAGCAAGCCCGGCTAGGCGCCGAAAGTTTGCTGGGCCGCACTTCCATCGAGTTGGTGGACTCGATGACCACTTCGGTGGGCTTGGGTATCCTGGTCAGAGCTGCCGCCAGGGCGGCCAATGACGGCGCGTCGCTGGATGATATCGTGCGCCTGGTGCGGGGGATGATTCCACATATTTACCTGGTTTTTTACGTGGAAACGATGGATTATCTGGAGCGGAGCGGACGCATCGGCAAGGCCCAGGCTATCCTCGGCTCGATGTTGAATATCAAGCCCATCCTGTTTATGGAGGATGGGGATATTATTCCGTTGGAAAAAGTCCGTACCACCGAGAAAGCCATTGAGAAGTTGTTTGAGTTTGTGGCTGAATTTGATAATTTGGAGCAAACTGCTATTATTCAGCCTCATAAACAGCCGAATAAAGAGGCTAAAAGTTTGCAAGAACGGCTGGAGCAGAGTTTCCCCAGCCTGCGTTTTCCCATCATTCAATACGGTCCTGACCTCGCTACCCGCGTTGGGCCAAACGCCATGGGGATTGTTGTTTATGAAGGGATGACCTTTTAAATAGTCAATTGTGAATGGCCAATGTTCAATTGTTAATGAATAATGTAAATCCAAAATTTCGTTACCCGACAAATGGTTTAGTCACGACTAAATATTGGACAGGATTAACAAGATTATCAGGATTTAGGCTAAAAAATCTTGTCAATCCTGTAAATCCTGTCTAATTTTAGCCTAAGCTAAATACGATGTCGGGTAGTAAAATCCAAAATCTAAAATCCAAAATCCAAAATTGTATCATGTTGTCTAGTTTCGATAAACTGAGCCGAATGCTCACCCAGGAAAAAAGACTGGGTTACAAAAATAAAGCGATCTTCGGGGGCCTGGAAAAACTGGCCCCCAATTGGAGCCATGAAGCCCTCCAAGAAGCCACCAACGAGGGGGAACGCGCCCTGATTAACGAGCTGGTGCAGGAGTTAGTTCGCTACCCGGAAATAGCCGAAGCGGACCGGCCCCATTTTATCCACCGCCTGTTGGTCAAACTGCACAAAGTGGGGGCGGCTGTCCCAAACAACAAAGACAGAGAAACTCCAGCCCCAGGGATGAGCCGACCGGCCCCACCCCTCGCGCCGCCCCAGCCGGTCGAACCAACTCCACCTGCGCCCAAGCCGGAGATTGAGACTGCGCTAAAACCAGCCTCGCCCGTCCAAATGCAAACAGAGGATTTCCCCAAGAGACCTCCGGAGGCCCCCAGGCCGGCGCCGCCGCTCCGTTCCCCCAGAGAAGCCCAACCTGATTTGAGCAGTGCCGGTCTGGACTCGTCGGTGACCAAATTACCGGGCATCAAAGAGGCCATGGCCAAAAAATTAGCCAATTTAGGTGTCCACACCATCGGCGATTTCTTGAGCCTCTATCCACGCCGCTATGATGATTATCGCACGCTGAAAACAATCAATCAGCTTCAATATGGTGAAGAAGTGACGATTATTGCCCAGGTCTGGGAGACCCGCCAGCGCGACGCGCGCAATGGGCGACCGATTATCACCAGTACCCTCTCCGATGGCACCGCCACCATTGAAGTCACCTGGTTCAATCAGCCCTGGCTGGCCCAAAAGCTCCAGCCCGGCTTGCAAATTGTGCTCAGCGGTAAGGTTGACGAGTATCTAGGCCGTCTGACCTTTCAATCACCGGATTGGGAGGAGTTGGATAAAAATCTGATCCACACCGGGAGACTGGTGCCGGTTTACCCTCTGACGGAAGGGATTACCATCAAGTGGCTGCGCAACCAGATCAAGGCCACGGTTGATTATTGGACTCGCCGCCTGCCGGATTATTTGCCGGATGAGTCGCGCCAGCGGCTGGCCATGCCGCCTCTGGATGAAGCCATCCGCCAGATTCATTTCCCTGATGATTGGGACAAGCTGGAAGCGGCCCGCCGGCGGCTGGCGTTCGATGAACTTTTGCTGATTCAGTTAGGCGTGCTGCGCCAGCGGCGGGCCTGGCAAGCGCAGCAAGGGCAGCCGGTCAAAATCGAGGATGAGTCGGTTGAGCGGCTGATCCAGGCACTGCCTTTTGAGCTAACCGCAGCCCAGCGCAAAGCCCTGGATGAAATCATTGGCGATTTGCAGCGTGACACGCCCATGAGCCGCTTATTGCAGGGCGATGTCGGCTCCGGCAAAACAGTTGTCGCTCTGACCAGCATGGTTCTGACTGCCCTGGACGGCGGCCAGGCGGCGATCCTGGCCCCGACAGAAATTTTGGCCGAGCAGCACTTTCAGAGCATGAGCAAATTATTGACCTCAATCGGCGAAGCTTTGGGGCGGTCTTTCCAAATCCGGCTGTTGACCGGCAGCACTGCTGCCGCCGAGCGCAAAGAATTGTTCGACGCCTTAGCCAGCGGCCAGGTCGACATTTTGGTTGGCACCCACGCCATCATCCAAGGAGGTGTCGAACTCAAAAATCTACGCCTGGCGGTGATTGACGAGCAGCACCGTTTTGGCGTCGAACAGCGGGCCGCGCTGCGGGAGAAGGGCTTTAACCCCCATATGCTGGTGATGACGGCGACTCCAATCCCCCGGACCCTGGCCCTGACCCTTTACGGCGACCTGGATTTATCCATCATTGACGAGATGCCGCCGGGCCGCCAGGTCATCGAAACGCGTTGGTTGATCCACAGAGAACGAGAGCGAGCCTATAGTTTTATTCAGGCCCAAATTGAAAAGGGGCGGCAAGCTTTTATCATCTGCCCGCTGGTTGAAGAGTCTGAGAAAACAGAGGCCAAATCGGCCATCGAGGAACACAAGCGGCTGCAAAGCCAAATCTTCCCCCGGCTCAAACTGGGGCTACTGCACGGGCGCATGAAAGCCGAGGAAAAAGAGCAAGTGATGGCGGCTTTCCGCGACCAAGAGATGCACATCTTGGTTTCAACCTCGGTGGTGGAAGTCGGCATTGATGTGCCCAATGCCACCGTAATCTTGGTCGAAGGGGCAAATCGGTTTGGACTGGCCCAACTGCATCAATTCCGTGGACGGGTGGGGCGAGGTGAGCATCAAAGCTACTGCCTGCTTCTGGCCGATAACGCTTCGGCTGAAGCCGAGCAGCGCCTGCAAGTGATTGAGCGCACCAATAATGGCTTTGAACTGGCTGAGCAGGATTTACAGATGCGCGGCCCCGGCGAATTTTTTGGTACGCGCCAGAGCGGTCTGCCTGATTTGAAATTGGTCAAATTGAGTGATACCAAGCTGCTGGAACTGGCTCGACAGGAGGCCCAACTCATTTTTGGAAACGACCCTGGTTTAGAAACCCCGCAGAACCGGCTGCTGGCCCGGCAACTGGCAACCTTTTGGAGTCCACGGAGTGACTTAAATTGATGACACGAGCAATCTACCCCGCTACCTTTGACCCGATTACCAATGGGCACATTGACATCGCAGCTCGCGCCGCCAAGCTGTTTGATCAACTGATTGTGGGCGTTTATGACCGCCCGATGAAGAACCTGCTTTTTTCCATAGAAGAACGTCTGCATATGACTCGCGAGGCTCTGACTCATTTGAAGAACGTACAGGTTAGAAGTTACAGCGGGTTAACGGTTAATTTTGCCAAAGAGCAGGGAGCTGGTTATATTGTCCGAGGGCTGCGCGCCCTCTCGGATTTTGAGTGGGAACTGCAACTCTCCCTGGCTAACCATAAGCTTGAGCCGGATGTCGAAACTGTCTGCCTGATGGCCAGCCAAGAGTATTCATTTCTCAGTTCTAGCGTGCTCAGAGAAATTGGTTTGAACGGGGGCAGCATCGAAGATATGGCGCCGCCGATGGTGGTTAAGGCGCTGCGCCAGAAGGCGATGATTGATGAGGATGGCAACAGCCGTATCAAAATTGTTTCGGTGCGAGATTGACAATTATCAATTATCCATTGATAATTGGAATTGATCATTGAATTAAGGTGGTGTCATGGATATTCTTCACCTCATAGACCGACTCGAATCGTTGGTGACAGAGAGTTTTCACCTGCCATTTACCTCGAATGTGATTGTCCAGGAAGATGCCTTCCTGGACATTATTGACCAGATGCGGATTTCGATTCCCGAAGAGGTGAAATTAGCCAAGCGTACCGAGGCGGAACGGGACCGGACCCTGTTACAGGCTCAAGAAGAAGCCAATCGCTTGCTGGAAATGGCCCGTGAAAAAGCCAAAGGTTTGGCCAATGAGCATGAGTTGGTTGTTTATGCCCAAGAGCGGGCCCAGGAGATTGAAGCAGATGCCCGACGTCAGGCCGAAGAAATTATCGCCGAAGCCGACGAGTATATCGTTGACCAGTTGAGTGAACTGGAAGAGCAACTCATGAAAACTTTAACTACGGTTCGCAACGGGTTGCGTGAGGTCAGAGAAACCCAGATCAAGAAATCAGATAGGGAAGATATTAGCGAAGAGAAAGAAGTATTAGAGGAAGAAAGGTAAACAGGGTAGCAAGGTAGCAATTCATTTTGCGACTCTGCTACTTTGCTCCTCTGCTCCCTGATTTTGATTTTCTAACATTTTGCCTTATAATTCTCGCTTATGCATAAAAATCGGGTTAAGCGAGCCTCCCATGGGCTGGAGTTTAACGTTGCCCAGTTATTGAAGGAAGCAACCGGCGCGACCCGCAGCTACGAGATTGAGGCTGACCTCGTTAGCGATTTCGACGAAGAACTAAAAATAGTCTCGCCGCTGACCGGCCAGGTGAGATTTCTGCGAACCGGCCCCAACCTTTTGGTGACGGGTGTATTACAGGTTGACCTTGAAAAGGTGTGCGGCCGTTGTTTAACCAGTTTTATCACCCCGGTGACGGTTGAGTTGGAAGAGGAATTTTTTCCAACCCTTGATATTATCACCGGCACGGCCATTACCCAACCGCCGGAAATCGAAGAGGCCAACCTGATTGACGAGCAGCACATTCTGGATTTGTTAGAAGTGGTGCGGCAGGAAATTCTGGTCAAAAGCGACAGCCTATTTTATTGCCGTCCCGATTGTAAGGGCCTGTGCCCTCAGTGCGGCCAGGACCTTAACTTCGGTTCATGCGATTGTAAAGACGACTCGACTGATCCCCGTTGGGCCAGTTTGCGGGCTCTCCAGAGCGATTAATCCTCTACAAATAACATTTCCTTTAAAAACAAATGAGAGAGGAGACCAAAGTACACTTTGGTCTCCTATTTTTTTATCGTTAACCCCCTACTCTATAATTCTAACCAATTTCTAAGGCTTTCACCCTAGACACCCCCCCAACTTGTGATAAAATGCACAATACAGATCGAGACTTATTGACAAAAAACCTCTCTCATTCCCCTCGCGCCTGTTCTCCTAAACTGCTCCCTTGCTGTCTTATGTTATAATTTAATCCGAAAGGATACTCAAGGATGAGAAAAATTAAAAACTTCTTTGGCAATACGTTCATCTTAGTTTTGCTGGTAATTTTAGGCGCAGTATTGGCCTTGTTTCTGAGCAGCCGTTCCCAAAACGGCCAACCGGCAGCCCAGGCAACAGAGACAGCAGTCACGCCCTCCCCCACCGCTGAAAAAGTCACTGCGACCTCCGCGCCGGCCACTCGACTCGCCGAACCGCCCAAAGATGACATCCCTGAACCGACCTGGACCCCGGCGATTATCTTTCCGAAGGGGACGCCGCCTCCCTTACCTTCGCCGCCACCCACACCAACGGCGACGCCGGTTAATCCGAATGAAAGCGAAATTGCCGCTTTTGATGTTCCAGTGGGTGGGTTGGCTATCTCGCCGGATGATCAAAAGTTAGCCATAGTGGCAGCTCTCAAATTCCTGCCAGAGCAAGGTGGTAATATCGTTAACCAACTATGGATAGTTGATCTGAACTCAATTAAGGTCGAAAAGTTGGATGTGTATGGTAGACACCCAGTATGGTCGCCGGATGGTCAATACATCCTATTTGAAGCTCGATCAGATGATCGAGTGGAAATCAAAATTATCACCAAGGATGGCAAGGACGAAAAAATTTTAACAAGTTTGACCTGGAGTGATTTACTTGGCTACTATTGGTCCACTTCTGACCAAATTGACGTCATTAAACCTGATAGTATTGATAGGTTGGACTTAACAGGTAAAGCTATAGATCGAGTAAGTATAACTCTACCAGCTAAAAGTAAAAGTGCTGATATTAAGCCCCAAGTTGTTGGACATCCAAATGGGTTTGTTGTGGTGGCGGATGGTCAAAATCTACTAGTCGTCAAATATGACGGGCAAACTACGACCATTTCTGATGCAAAAGGACGACAAATTTCCAGTTTATTTAGTCTCTCACCAGATGGTAAACAACTCGCTTATGTAGTAGATGACGGTTCAACAAATGATGAACTATGGTTCACAGATTTGGTTGGCAGTAGCCCTTCTCAACTTTATCGCGTAGAGAGGGGACACATAGTCAGCCTAACTTGGACACCAGATAACCAAGCTATAATTATTGGTTGGAAAAAAACTGGTACCACTTTAGGGGATGAACTCACGCTGCTTATGCTAGATGCTAAAAATGATCAAGCCATACCATTACAAGTAGACAATGTAGATCGAGGTTTTGTGTTTAGCCACAGTGGAGACAGATTATTTTACGGTCGTGCATCCTACGTGAACCCTACTAGTGAAGCTCAAACCACACTTTACCAACTGAAGGTGAAACGATGAAAAATTGGTATATGCTCTTGTTTGCCTTACTGTTATTTCTGTTTGGTCTACGAACCGCGCAAGCGTCGCCAATCCAATTCATTCCACTGCAAGCCCCCACCGACTCAACGCTAATCTATTATCGTTTAGATCCAAATGGAAGTGATACATGCACTGACCACGCCCCAATCACTCTTGGCGATTTTGTAAAAAAGACTCTGC
>CAZRYD010000207.1:0-12221 GCA_964604225.1 uncultured Caldilineaceae bacterium | reverse complement strand
CTGGCCGGCAAACCTCTGCTGAATCGGGTGGATAGAGAGAGAAGCTATTGATTAAAGGTATCATTTTTGATCTGGGTAACACCTTGCTTCGTTTTAGCGGCGATTTGGCCGAAGTTCAGCGGGCAGGGGCCGAGGCCATGGCCGACTGGTACTTGAAAAAGAGGCATATCAAGCTAGATGCCCCGGCTCTGATAGAAACCTTTCTGGCGGAGCGAGCCGCCGGGCGCGCTCTGGCCCAAGAAACCCAGTTGGAGGTAACAGCCCAGCAAAGTTTGCGTGAGACGCTGCAAAAGCTTGAGGCGTCGGCCTCGGCCGAAGCATTAGTTGAAGCCGCCATCAAAATTTACTTTGCTCCTGAGGAGGCTGCCTACGCGGCCTACCCGGATGCGGCGGAGACGCTCAAACAACTCAAAAGTCGTGGTTATCGCCTGGGGCTGTACTCCAATGCCACCGACGACAAGTTGATTCAACGCCTGGTCAATCAGGGTGGGCTGCGGCCCTGGTTGTCGCCGACTTTTAGTTCGGCGGCGTGGGGTTGGCGCAAACCCCGCCGCGAGCCGTTTGATTTGATTGCCGGGCGATGGGGCCTAGCCCCGGCTGAAGTGGTCATGGTGGGCGACACGCTGCAGGCCGACATTCTGGGGGCGCAAAATGCCGGCATGCCCGGCATCCTGGCAACGATGGATGAAGCCCCCTCCAACGCCGACCATCGGCACATTCAACCCGCCGCCGTAGCCGAAACCTTGTCGGCTTTACCGGAAATTATAGCTCAGTTATGACCCATCGTTACCTCGTTCGCAAAATTAATCTGCTGCCGTTGGCCAAATTTGGCTGTGTACTGGGTGGAGTGGCCATGCTGCTGCCGGGTTTCATTTGTGCCCTGGTCGCAACTCAAACCATCGCCCTATTACATACCTTCCTGGCCGAAACTCAAAGCACACAATTAGACCCGTTGGGGTTGGGCATGCCGGTGGAGCTTGATTTTATCCGTTTGTTGAATCTGCAAGAGGCGCAAACCTTAATTACCCGCCTGGATGACCAGAGCTTTGGGGTGGCGTTGCTCATCATTCTGGTGGCGGTGCTGGGCGGTGGTTTATTGGTCGCCCTCACGATTATGCTGGTGGGGTGGAGTTACAACCTGTTGGCCGCCATAACCGGCGGGTTGGAAGTGGAACTGCACGAGTCAGTTTAACCTTTTTTATCATCAAAATTCAACCGGGTAGTTTTGATGATCCAGACCCAGATCACCGTTGTTGATAAAGTGACTCTCGCTCCGGCCTGGTGGCGTTTGACTTTCGCCGCGCCGGAACTGCCTTTACTCCTGCCCGGTCAATTTTTATTAGCGCGCTGCGCCGACCGCTATATCTGCTACTTGCGCCGCCCCATTTTCCCTCTGCCGGTTGATCGGGACTATTTCAGCCTTTTGCTGCGCCCCGACCCTGACCCCGGACTGGCCTGGTTATCCGCCCGCCAGCCGGGCGATACCCTGGATGTGCTCGGCCCGTTGGGCAATAACTTTCCCCTGGCTAAAGGCGTCCGCCATTTATTGCTGGTGAGTGATACCCCCGCCATCGGCCCGCTGTTGGGGCAAATGGAGCGAGCCGTTGCCGCCGGCGTGGCCGTGACCCTGGTTTTGGGGGGCAGCCGGGCCGGTGCAGTCTATCCTATTGCCGCCCTGCCGCCGGTGGTCGAATTTCAAGCGGCCACGCTGGATGGCTCGTTGGGGTATCGCGGGCCGGTGACCGATTTGCTGCCTGACCTGCTGCGCTGGGCCGACCTGACCTGCGCGGTTGGCTCAACGGTCCTGTATCGCATCCTGCGCCGGCAAATGGAACAGGCGCGCCTGCGGCTGGAAGCTAACTTTTTGTATAGCTTGATCGCGCCCAAGCTGCTGGCTTGCGGCCTGGGGGCGTGTTTGAGTTGCGCGCTGCCAACCAGCACTGGTTTAAAGTTGGCTTGCCTCGAAGGCCCGGTTTTTGATCTGGCCGACTTAACCCTGGCTGAATAACCCTTGAGGAAATCCTTTATCTTCCGGCGATGATCGAATTAGCGCCTCAGCACAAAATTGGGTTTAGCTTAGCCAATCCCGTTATGATTGCGGCGGGTTGTGCCGGCTACGGTCAGGCCTATCATCACCTGCTTGACTTGTCGGCGTTTGGCGCTATTGTCACCAACCCGATTACCCTGCGGCCCAGGCGCGGCGCGGCCCAACCCCGCCTGGTTGAAATTGCCGGTGGTTTTATCCTCAATACCGGCGAGCAAAATCCCGGCGTCAAAAAGGTTATTCAGCACTATCAAAAAAACTGGACTCACCTGGGCACGGCAGTGATTGCCCATTTGCCCGTGGCTGACCCGGACGATTTGCTGCGTACCGCCCGCGCGCTGGCCCATCTGGAAACGTCTCAGGGCCAAACGGTGCTGGCCGCCCTCGAGCTGGGCTTGCCGCCTCATGCCCATCCCTCGGATATTGAGCGTTGGGTCGGGGCGGTTCGGGCCGGCAGTCCCCTGCCCTTGCTGGTCAAGTTGCCTCTGGGCGCACTCCTGGAAATGGCTGAAGCCGCCGCCGCAGCCTATGCCGATGCCCTGGTCATCGGCTCGCCACCTCTGGGGACTGCCCCAGTTGGGTTGGATGGGGAGCTGATCACCGGCCAGCTCTATGGCCCGGCGCTGCACAGCCTGGCTTTACATGACTTGCAGAGAGTCAAAAACTGGGTTGATTTACCCCTGGTGGCCGCCGGTGGGATTCATTCGCTGGTCGACGTGCAGGTCTTTCTTAAAGCCGGAGCTGTGGCCGTCCAGCTTGACAGCCTGCTATTTATTGAGCCGAAAGAGGCCGAAAAGATCGCCAAAAGTATGGGATGTGAAACGTGAAAGTTAAAAGTTCATGCTTCGCGCTTCGCGCACTGCGTAGAGAAAAATTTGGCGCTTTCAAAAGGCAATGCTATAATTAGCCCAGATCTGGGTGCGTAGCTCAGTTGGTCAGAGCGCACGGTTCACATCCGTGAGGTCACAGGTTCGAGCCCTGTCGCGCCCACACGGTCAAAAAGGCGGGTTATTCCGCCTTTTTTGTTTGGATTTATCCCGTTTAATGTCCCATCCCCTCTTTTTTACGGCAAAAGCGGCCCTTTTATCCCGGTTTAATTACACATAATCTACCTGATTTTGCCCCAGTGACCTTACAGACAGGGTTGTTCAGTTCTAAAAAGTAGCGATTCAAAGCACACATTTTTTAGACAGGATTAACAGGATTTACAAGATTTTTTGTTTATTTTATCCTGTTAATCTTGTAAATCCTGTCTATTTTCCCCTGTCCCCAGGTAGAACCGAACACCCCTGACCTTACAGATATGAGCCATGTGGTCACTGGTGAGAATTTTGATGCCGATGTCCATTTATCCTGTTTAGCTATTGGGTATTTTTAGACGATTGCTAAGTCCCGGCTATCTACCTCCACCTCGTTTCAGAAAAGACTCAGGAGGTCAGCCAACGCCATCACAGCTTGCATCGGCTCAACGACCGCAAGCAGTTTCAGCTAGTGACAAATATCACTGGACAAGTCTAGTTCCCTCAGCATATAATAGAAGTAATAACATAACCCTGTCCCCGTTGCTTCCCCTGTTTTCCGTAAGTCGTTAACCGGCCTTTCTTTTAGAAAGGAGTTCAGATGAGATTAACCAATTCAAAGATAAAAGAACACGACGAGGATGATGCCGACGCCCGGAACAAGGCGCCCTATAACTTAGCTGATAAGTACCGAAATTTCTACTACATAGGCCAAAACCTCATTCTGCCAGGTTTAATGATCTTGCTTACGGCGTTTAGCTGGTACCTGATCTGGTACCAATCCCAAATTCTTATCAAAGCCACAACTTTAACTTACCAACAAACGCAGTTAGAAATTACTCGAGCCATGGCCCGAAGTGTCGAGAGCTATGTGACCGAGCAACGTAATGTTCATGACCGGACAAATGTGACTGAGTTTGAACAAGAGATATTTCAGCAGTTTATCGCCCCGGTTCGATTATTAAGACAGGGTGATGCCTGGATCTATGCCCCGGATCACGTCGTTTTCGATCTTAGTTCTGATTTCCCGGCCGAATACCGGGGTAAGAACATGGCCGAAATTTTTGTTTTACAGTCACAGTATGGGGCCAGCCATTATAAAGAGATGACCGAAGCGGTTATGAACGCAAGGGAAGGGGTAGGCTGGTATATCTGGTTGCCAGATAAAGGCCAGGAAATAGCCGCCTGGACCCCTGTATCCGTTGGTGAGTTGGTCTGGATCATCGGCCTTTCGACCCCCTTACCGGAAATTTTGGAGGCTACCGGTGTCCAGACGGGCATATGGAATTCATATATTTCAATGGGACTGGTCACCCTGGCTGTGGTGGTGCTCCTGGTTTTTTGGAATAATGGGCGTCGCCAGCGAGACCGGGCCGAAACCGAACGCGAACGACTGCTGGGAGTTGAACAGGAACAGCGCCTGCTAGCCGAGACGTTGGCCCAGGCTTTTCTCGCGCTTACCTCACAGATCGATCAGACCAAGGTGCTGGATGAAATCCTCAAACAGGTGCAGTATATTGTGCCTTATGATGGCGCTAACATCGTTTTGATTGAGAATGAAGTGATGCATTTTGTGCGGTGGCAGGGACATCAACATGTTGACCGTGAGAACTTGTTAAACTACTTTGATCAGCCACTAACCGGCTTTCCGCTCGACGCTGAAGTGGTGCAATCGCAACAAGCAGTAGTTATAGCCGATGTGCAACAGGATCAACGCTGGATTACTACTACCACCTCAGCCTGGATTCGATCGTTTATGGCCTTGCCTATATCTCTCCACGAGCGAGTCATTGGTCTACTTCGGTTAAATAGCGGCAGGCCCCATCGCTTCTCTCCGCGAGATGTGGCCCGGCTACAGCCCCTGACCCACGCAGCCGCTATTGCCCTTGAAAATGCTCGTCTTTATGAGCAACTACGCAAAGAGTTGCTGGAGCGAACCCAGGCTGAACAGAGGACCCAAGAGTTGAATCGCTTTTTGTTTTCTGTGCAATACACCGGAGCAACGATTGCCTCAAGCCTGGATCTGAATTATATCCTGGATAAGGTGACGATAGAGATCGTTCATTTATTAGGCGTTGAAAGATGTGCTATTCATGAATGGAATCAGGAGACGCAGACCATCTCGACAATCGCCAAATTTAAGTTCAATGATCAGGAAGTAGCCAGGGATTTGAGTGAAGTTTATTACCTGGATAATTGCCAACTGGCCGAATTGGTTTTGAGCCAAAAACGGGCGCACCAAAGGACTCTTAGCCAGCCGGAGCCTGATCCGGCTGAATTGGCTTACATGCAAGCCAAGCAGTTCAAAACCATCCTTATGCTACCGATGGAAGCGCAGAGCAAGGCGCTGGGGCTGCTGGAAATTAGCGATAGCCGGACCGAACGTATCTTTACGATGGATGAAGTTGCTTTAACCCAGCAGCTAGCCAATCAAGCGGCCGTTGCGATCAAAAATGCCCACCTCTATGAACAAGCGACAAAAGAGATTGCTGAGCGGCGAAAAGTAGAGCAAGAATTGCGTGAAAGCGAAACAAAGTTTCGTATCCTGGCCGAAACCACAACTGCGGCTATCTTTATTTACCACCAAAACAGAAACCGCTATGTCAATCCGGCCGCGGAGGCGATTACCGGCTATACCCAGGCCGAGTTGCTGGCCATGGATTTTTGGGGGGTAGTTCATCCTGACTTCCGCGAATTAGTTAAAGAACGGGGTCGGGCTCGTTTAAAAGGTGAGGCAGTTCCCTGGCAGTATGAACTCAAAATTCTGACCAAACAGCAGCAAGAACGTTGGGTTGATGTGACCCTGGGCGTGATCAATTTTGAGGGTGAGGTGGCAGTTCTAGGCACTGCCTTTGATATTACCGAACGGAAAAACCTGGTTGAAATCCTGGCCGAAAGTGAAAATCGTTTGCTGGCCGAAATCCAGAGTGTGCTGGCCATTACCCGCGCCCTGGTAACGGAAACAAACCTGAGTAATTTGTTAGAATTTATTATGATCCGGGCCAAACATCTAACCCAGGCCGACGGAGCCGCGGTTCTACTGCTGAATGAGAACAGTCAACAGTTTGAGGCCGTCATCTTGGGGAAAAATCACTACTGGCTTGAAATCAACACTCGGGACGAGTCCAGGTTGCAGATACAGTCGAACTTACAAGTTCCGCTAAAAGGTACCCTGGCCGAATTAGCCATGACAACCCATACCATCCAGATGAGCGATCAAGTTGAAGTTGATGAAGGGGTAGCCTCTATCCGCACTGTAGTGTACCCCCAACAGATTCAGGCTTTAATTTGTGCTCCTTTGACCATTCAAAGTAAAGACCTGGGAGTACTTTTGATCTGGTCTGAACAGGAACAACACTTCAGCGAACAAGACGACCATATGGTAGCTCTGTTTGCCGACCAGGCCGCTCTGGCTCTCAGTAACGCCTATCTGCATGCTTTAAATCGTCACTTAGCCATTGAGCAGGAGCGGCAAAGATTAGCCCGAGAACTCCATGACTCGGTTACCCAAACCCTTTATAGCATTGGCATGGCGGCTGGAGCTACCCTCCAGTTGATTGATCAAAAAATGAAAAAAGATATCCGCACCCCGGTGCTGCATATTCACCAACTCGCCCAACTCGCCCTGAAGGAGATACGCGAACAGGTAACCAATCTTTATTCAAGCGCCTTCGCTGATCACACTCTGGCCGAACTGCTGGAAGCTCATTGTCACCTGCTGCGCGAACAATATGGGTTGGCCGTTGAGCTGAAAACGGACCCGGACCTAAAGCTCTCGCTCTATCAGCGCGAAAACCTTTATTACATTGCCAAAGAAGCCTTATGGAACGTGGTCAAGCACGCCCAGGGAGCGCATGTGGATGTTTCAGTAACCCAGGCAGCCCACCAGGCGACGCTCTCTATTGTAGATAGTGGCCCTGGCTTTGATGTAGCTACTTTGGTCGAACCAGGGTTGTACGGGTTAAGAAGCATGCAGGAGCGGGCTGCTCTGTTGGGAAGCTCGTTCGATTTAGAGTCGAAGCCAGGGCAGGGAACACGCATTTTGGTCCAAATTCCGGTCAATTAAGATAACTCTAACCATTTTCTAATTTTACTCCTACCAAATTTACACTTAATTGTGGTAGAATACTACCAGCTTTGTTTGATAGGACGTGCATCTTTTAACATCAGTAAATCCTGAAATTCGGGCAATTCTCGCCTGGCGTACTCAATGCCCATAGGTGAACTATGAAACCAATTCGGCTTTTGATTGTTGATGACCATGTTATTGTTCGTAAGGGCATCCTGATGTTTTTGAGCACAGAGCCAGCCATTGAGATTGTAGGCGAGGCTGAAAGTGGACAAGATGCCCTTAACCAGGCTAAAACCTTGTGCCCTGATGTAATTTTGCTAGATTTGGTTATGCCTCAAGGCGATGGGCTTGAAGCAATTGCCAGGTTAAAAGAGGAACTGCCCCAGATAAAAATTATTGTTCTAACCACTTATGCGGACGAAGGCCGGGTGAAGGCCGCGCTCAAGGCCGGTGCAAATGGCTATATGTTAAAAGATGCCGATGGAGTCATGCTGCTGCAGGCTATCCAGGCGGTTCAAAAAGGTGGTACGCCGCTTCATCCAACCATTGCCAAGTATCTGCTCGAAGAAACACAGTATAACGCCCATAGTGGCCATACCCCCTTGACCCAGCGTGAAAAAGAAGTGCTGTCCTTCGTGGTCCGTGGCTTGAGCAACAAGGAAATAGCCCAAGCGCTTCAGGTCTGCGAAGGTACAATTAAAATCCATGTCAGCAATATTCTCACCAAGCTCAATACGACCAGCCGCACCGAGGCCACGGCCCGGGCCATCCAGATAGGCTTAGTTTCACTAGAAGAACCGTTGCCATTGCTTAGTTAAGCCCTAAACTCCAATTTTTATATGCTTTTTATCAGTTTCTTACGATATCTTGCTAAATTATGGTCTAATATTTTTGGACCAGCAGAACCGATAAATTACCATTCTGGCTAAACCTGCTCTGTAGTAGCCAACGCTCTAGAGCCAGGCCCCTATATCTGCTCATTATCCTCTCGGAATCAGTAAGTCTCAAGCTCCGGGTGGCGGAGCCTACCCTACTTTCTGTTTTGCAACCCCATTTTTATCCATCACGGTGAACAATGTTCACCACAACTTTGCACTAAGCCACTTGGCATAGGCTAAATGGCTGATTTGTGAAACACCGAACTATCCCGTAAGTAATAGGGGTAGCTATGTCGTATAGGAGTGGTCAAGCCAAGCAACATTTGGTATGCTGAAGTCGGTTATTTTCGCTTAAAATTTGTCATGGTCTATCCATGAAACAAAAATGAGCTGGCCTGTTAGAGCCAGCTCACGGGGTCTAAGTTAAAAACGACGTCGACAGGTTTAGGACCAGTAAACCTGCCGATGGCAGCGCCAGGCGGTGTTATGACAACCCTGCCCTGGACCGCTTTGTTTTTAACCTAGCATTTTTTATTCTACCTGTGGATGGGGCGCATGTCAACTGAGGTCAAAGAAGACATCTGGCAGAACGAGTTACTTACGGTTAGAGAAGTGGCTATATACCTACGAGTGGGCCGGGTAACCGTTTGGCGCTGGTGCCAGGAGGGGACACTGCCGGCCTCCCGCATCGGTCGAAGTTGGCGGATTCACCGCGCTGACCTGTCATGTTTTCTGGAGAAGCGAAATCTGCTCCGTTTAGCCTTGGCCCCCAGGGAGGCACTGGCCGAAGATTCTCGCCAAATCCAGCCCTTATCTATCGTTATGGTCTCATCCCCCCCTATATCGCTGCCGACCCCTGGCGATGAGGGTGATAACGGCCCTAGCTAAAGGTGAAGAGCCAGGAGAGTGAGCGCATGGAACAGTGGTATACGCTGCACACCAAACCTAACGCCGAACATCAGGTTGTGGCGACTTTACAGCAGCGGGAGATAGAAACCTATTTACCGGAAATAGTTACCCCCACCGCTAACAAAGGAAAACGTAAACAGCCTTTCTTCCCCTGCTATCTATTTGCCCGGATTGATTTGGAGCGGGTTGGTTTTAGCGCAGTGCAATGGACCCCAGGATTGCGACGGCTTGTGGCTTTTGACGAGCAGCCGGTCTCCTTGCCTGCTGAAGTGATTGAGTTGATCCGGCAGCAGGTGGATCAGCTAGAAGCCGCTGGCGGCCTGCCCCTGCACAACTTCAAACCGGGGGATACGGTGCGGATCAAAGAGGGGCCCTTTCAAAATATGCTGGCCCTCTTTGCTGGGCCAACCACCCCGGCCCAGCGGGTGCAGGTGCTGCTGGAGATTTTGGGCCACGCCCGCCGGGTAAAAGTGGCTGTAACCGACCTGGAAAAGACCGAAGCCCAGCTCCCACCGTCCACTCCGCCCAAGCGACCTCGCCGCACTCGCGGCCAGGGCCGGCGGATTAATTACGACGCTCAACCGCAGCGTCAATTTCAAGGGCTGAAATTGTGAATTGCCTACAGGAGGCCTTCGGCTCTGAATGGTCAATCGTTAATTGTTAACCACACTGCACCCTAACAGGCAAATAACGCTGCTAGGCGCAGATTTTTGCCGATTTTTTAGACACCGGCATTGACACTCCCTCTCTGTTGTAGCCGCCGCTCCGGAGAGTGAGCATAACCCTCACTTTCACCGCCTGGCCATCCCCCAGGCGACAGCGGAGCCTGCCTGCTAAACAAAACGGAGGTTCATCTTATGCCCACCGCCCTCATCACCGGCATCACCGGCCAGGATGGCTCTTACCTGGCCGAATTATTACTCAATAAAAGGTACGAAGTCCACGGCCTGATCCGCCGGGCCAGCATTTTAGCCCACCGCTGCAAACTGGATGTGAGCAAAGCCGAGCGCTATTTTGGCTTTAAGTCGTACACGCCCTTTGAGGAGGGGCTGCGCCGGGCGATTGAGTGGTATGGGGCTAACAGAGAGACAATTCAGTTGCCGAAAACTGAGCTACAGGCGGAGGCAGCTTAGAAAACAGCCTTCAGACCATTGCTGCCGCCAGTGCCGTAAGATCAATCCCATCCCGGCAAATGTCGTGATAAAGTGAGGTCTGCATCTCTTCAACTTTACGCCAGTGCTCCTGGCTCCAGACAAGGACTGAGAGAAAAATACCTTGGTCAAGCCAGACTTCAGCCGCCAGGTGATGAATCCTTTGGCGAATTTCAGGATTAACCTCAGCTAACACCACGAGTAAATCCATATCCGAGTCTGACTTAGCCTCGCCCCTGGCTCTGGAACCGAACAAAGTTACCGCAATGAGCTGACCGGCAAAGTATTGGTGCACTTTATTGATAAAGGCCAAGGCCACCTGACGGTCTTGGTTAGCCAATTGGTCTAGAGAACGCTTCTTCAAAGGGGTCATAACGCACCTGATTGCTGCAAATAGGCCTCAGCCCGGTCAACAAAACGCTGAGCATCCTGTAAAACCCCTTCAGCCAGCGTTTGTTCGATCGAATACGTAACGTCATAATCGCTACCTAACCGTGAGTTGAAAACGTTGCCCAATATTTTAGCATACTCAGATTCTATGAGGCCAGTTTTAATAAAATGCTCACTGAAAGCCGACAGAACACCGGCATGTCTATGGCGATGAATACCTTGACTGATGAGAAGCGCATTGGTTGCATAAAACATCGCATAATAGGCTCGAGAAACTGTAACACTAAAAAAACCGTGTTCCAGAGTGCTCTGAGCTGCTTCCAGGTCCTGTCTGGCCCGATCCAGATAGAGTTGAATCTCTGGTAGGCTCACAAGTTAACTCCGTAGTGATAGGTGCTGTTATTGTAACACAATCCCGTAACTTGACCAAGCCAAAAATAGACTATCTTCCCCCCGCGAGTTCCTGTACGTGGCAGACGCCGCCGAGGGGATTGTCTCCTTGAGCTGGCCGCCGAGTGGTGGATGATTTACGATTTTGGATTTTAGATTTACGAGTGGTGCGCCATCGAGGCAGACCTTCTCGTCAGTCGTCAATCGGAAATCCCGTTGGTCAGCCCCGCCGCAAGCCTGTCCTGTCCCACAGGGATGCTTCGCGAAGTGAAATCGAAGGATCAGCATCAAGGATTTAATGGAAACCATCGCCCGCCTGACCGGTTTTAGTGGCGAGATTGTGTGGGATACGACCAAACCTAACGGCCAGCCCCGCTGGAAACTGGACGTGAGCAAGGCCGAGCGTTATTTTGGCTTCCGGTCGCGGACGCCCTTTGAGGAGGGGCTGCGCCGGGCGATTGGGTGGTACCGGTCGATCCCAATCAACTCCCCGGAATCGGTACCGGTTATTCAAGTGTGGCCGGGTTAAATCGGTTGAATTAACCCTCCGATTTCATTAAGAACTGCCGGTAAATCAGGGGCAGGAGAGGCTATAACCTTGTCTTCGCGACCATCGTGCTTATGATGGGGATAGGTAGGCAGACCTAATTGACGATGATGGCCGGTGTTATCGTAACGGAAAACGAATTGCTGCGTAGAGTCCATATAATGATAAACATAAGTCAGACGGTCAGGGGTAACTTCGACATCCACAAACTCCCGCAAGTGCAAAACTGAACCATCAACAAAATAAACCTCGCCCCGGATAAAACCTTCATAAGTGCTGCGTTTATCATAGGTTAGGTTGAAGGTCTGAATGACCGGACAGGCGTCGATAACCTCACGTACCTGCTGGAAGTACGCCTCAATTCGCAAAGCGGATCTCCTGCAAGGTCTCAACCTTGTCACGGAGCCGCTCTAACAGGCGATATTCGCCGATCCACTCGGCAAAATCCAACGTCTCCGCCAGTTCATCATTTTCGTATCGCCGGAGAAATTCCGCCGAAGAGAGACTGTATTGAGTTTCAAACGCGGCCAGTCTTTTTTCAGTGCGCTGGATGCCGGCTTGCAGCAGGCGCAATTCATTGTGGATGGCCGCTTCCACCAGCGGTCGCAGCGGACGCCGGCCAGAGGAAGTTAAGGTCAGGGCCGTCATAAGGTTCTCCTTATTGAAAATAATCACTTCGGTAAAATTATATCGGAACTTTCAGGCCAGGTCAAAACGATTTTGAGGCTATTAGGGCCAACGTCCTTCTGCGACCAGATAGCGTGTTGAAGGATCAGCATCAAGGATTTAATGGAAACCATCGCCCGCCTGACCGGTTTTAG
>CAZRYD010000206.1:0-12222 GCA_964604225.1 uncultured Caldilineaceae bacterium | reverse complement strand
CAGCAGGGTAAAGGGCAGGGTCAACACCGTCGCCACCCAGATGCCCCAGGTGGTAATTTGTAGGGAGGTGTGGCGGCGCGAGGCCTTGCGGGCCAGCACCGAATAGTAGCCCCAAAAGACGGCGGCCAGCAGCAAGGCCAGATTCCCCAGCCATTGCGTCTGACTGGCATGGCTTTCGTCGGGGACGCCCATCACAATCAATACACCGGCGCAAGCCAGTCCCATGGCCACCTTTTGCTTGAAAGACATGGCCTCTTTCAGCAGCAGAATGGCAAACAGCGACAGGAACAGCGGGGACAGCGTGGTAATCACCGCGCCCATGTGCGCCGACGACAGCTTGGTCCCTATAAACTGAGCGCTGATAGACAAAAAGTAGCCAATCGCCCCGATTTGAAACAGCAGCCCCCGATCCTGGGTCGGCAGCAGCGGGCTTTTTTGCCGCCCATTGAGCCAGCCCAGCACCCCTGCCGCAATCAGAAAACGCAGAAAAAGCAGAGTCAGCGGTGGGACAAAATCCAGCGCATATTTGCTGACCACATACATACCGCCCCAAATACAGGCGGCCAGAGACAGATACAAAGCGCCTCGGATGAACATCTTGATAGAACTCCTGTGAAAATAGTAGTCAGTAATCAGTAGTCAGTAGTCAGAAAGTAAATTTCATTGTCGGCGTCGTTCCAGTGGGACTGTCCGACTCCCTTGAAAATAACTGTCATGTCACTGCGAGCCGCAGGCGAAGCAGTCTCCCACCCCGGAGCGGAGATTGCTTCGGCCTACGGCCGTTCGGCTGAGCTCACACCTCTTCGGGTGCGCCGAAGGGCGCGACGAAAGCCTCGCAATGACATTTTCATCGTCGGTGTCGTCCCAGTGGGACTGTCCAACTCCTTCAATAGACCCATGTCATTCTGAACAAAGTGAAGAATCCCTGAGAAGCTGCCTATAAGCCCATCTCCTGGGGATTCTTCGCTTCCGCTGGTCGCCCAGAATGACATGAGGGTTTGTCATCACAAACTGAGGTTAATTGTAAGGGAAATTCAACAGGGATGCTTAACCCAACTTCGGCCAGGGTTTGACCGATTTTCGGCTTTTCTGGCGGTATTCAGCCGGGGTCAGATTTTCGTGTTCTCGAAACAGGCGGGTGAGGGAGGCATGGTGCTCATAGCCGACCTGTTGGGCGATGTTCAAAATGGGTAGATCGGTTTCGGTTAACAGATTTTTGGCCTCGTCGAGACGCAGCTTTTGGATGTAGGCGCTGGGAGACAGCCCGGTCGTCTTTTTGAACCACTCACTGTAGTAGGTTGGATTGTAACCTTCCAGCGCCGCCAGTTCCGCGAGCTGGACAGCTTCGGCGTAGTGATCCTGAAGATAGCGGATAGACCGAGGCATGGCCGGCTGCACCAGGAGACGATAGGCAAAATGAAAGAGGTCGGTGATGGCTTGATGGGTTGTTGGTTTGTCGCTGACCTCGCTTAACAGCAAAAAGCGCAGTGCCTGCCAGCGTTCATCTACGGCCCGCTGCAGGCCGCTCTCCAGCGGACGCATCTCTTCGTCGCGGCAGAGATTGCCGGGCACATCCAAAACCAGCACCTGATTGACATCGTGCCCGTAAAAGGTGTGCTGACAATTTGGCGGCAAAAACAAGAGAGATTGGTCGTCCAGTTGGTGGGGCTGGTCGGTGTTGATGGAGATAGCGCCTTGTAGCGGCAGAATCAACTGGGCATGGGCATGAGCGTGGGTATAGGCCCGCCCTGAATAGCTGCGACGTTCGGCCAGGATTGTTCTTAATTCACTCATAGCGGCTCACCTTTTGAGGGGAATAAAGCCCTGCTCCGGCCCCAGTTGGTCGAACTGGGCCTTGAGCATATCGCGCTCGACGGTTTTACGGGCCAGCTTTGGTTCAAGTTCTCTGGCCAGTTCGGCTAACAAATCGCGGCCCCGGCGGCGGGCCAGCTTGACCTCCAAACTCAACTGCACGCTGGGCCGCTGGGCCATCTGACGCAGTTCGCGCTCGATCTCCCGCAGGCGGCGCTGGCAGCGCTCCAATTCGGCTTGCAGCGCCTCGATAGAAACGTTAAAGGTTGGACTTTCAACTTCCAGGGATTGGGCCAGAGCGGTCAACTCAGTCAGACTGCGGGCGGCGTAAGCGTTGTTAATGGCCGCCATTTTTTCGGTCCGGCGGGCGCGGTCGGGTTCATTAACGGCCAAATCCGGGTGAAAACGGCGGGCCAATTGCCGATACAGCCGCCGGATTTCGGCCTCATCGGCCAGGGGCGGGGGTTGAAGCGGCGGCGTGGGCGCGGAGTCGGCCGGTCTATGCCAGGCGCGGCGATATTGCTCGTCCACCGGCAGATAATCCCGGCCAAGCTGCTTCTGCCGAACCCGGTGCAGGCGCTCCATGTAGCCTTCGATTTCCGCGGCCAGGGCCTCCAATTGGTCATAGAGATGCCCCACCCTGACCTCGAATTCAAACTCAAAAGCGTTGACTTCGGCCAGCCGGTCAGCCAGCTCCGCCTCTTTTTCAATCAGCTCAGTTTTGACCTGCTCCACGGCGGCCCGCAGGCGGGTCAATTTTTCATGATCGGTTTCTGGCTGCCAATGAGTCACGGATCAATTTCCTGACCTACACCTCACCGGGGGCAATCGCGGAAGGTGTGGAATAAAGTGCGGCGCGGTAAGATGTGGTAGGGGTTAAGGTTTGGCTAGACATTTCAGGACTTTCGCTCGTATGTCATTTTGAGCGACCGCAGGGAGCGAAAAATCCCTAAAACGTCGGCTTGCAATCGAATATTTGAGGGATTCTTCACTTCGCTCCGCTCCGTTCAGAATGACAAGCGAAAGTCCTACATTTTATAACTTGTAAACTCCCATCAGGCGTCGTTCTGTTTCCCCCTCAAGGCGGGCCTCAACTTCCACGTAAGGGGCCAGGGTTGAATTTTTGAGCTTACGCTTGAGCAGTTCATCCAACTGGAAGATGCCAGCCGAGTTGCTCAAGCTGATGGACACCCGTACCGGCCGTTCAACCCCCGGCTCGATTTTCACCGCCTCGACCGCCAGAGCGGAGACGGAATGAATATTGACCTGCCCAGCCTCGAAGGGGATACGAGAGCGACCCTGGGTCATATCGAGCGCATCGGCCACCTTGAGCACGCCCGCTTCAAGGGTCAGGCAGCGCACGTCGGCCCGATGGGCAATAACGGCGTGGAGCACCTCGGCCACCATGGTGGTCAGGGCCGGTTCGTCGTAAAGACCGGCCAGCAGTTGGCGGGCTTTGGGGTAAGCCAGGATCAGGCTGTAACGCTCGTGGTCGTCCCGGTGGACGGCGATGCCCAGATCGTGCAGGCAAGCAGCCAGCACCACCACAACTTCGGCATCGTCGGTAGTCATTTGGTGGTGGGTGACTACGCTGGACTCAATCCCAGCCTCGACCAACAGGCGCTGGATGCGCAAAGCTGCGTTGGCTACAATCCGGATGTGCACCTCGCCGTGATCACTGATGCCGCTCCGATCGACAGCGTTGACATTGGCGCATTTCCAAAGTTGCAGCAATTCTGGGTCAGCCTTAACTCGTTCGACCAATTGCTGTAATTTGACGTTGTGCCGAGCAGGTATTTCAAAAACCATTTCTCTATCCTCCAAAGTCGGGCTAGAGCCAATACTTTATTAAATAAGACTGTAGCATAGGACCTTGCCGCTAGAGGGCTTCGCACTGCCCGCCCACAAGGGGCTAAACTACGTTATTTGAAAGATATTGCACTTAGTTAGGGATTATACTCGATAACGAAACGCGCATACAACAATATCAGCCACGGCGGCGATTGAAGAGTCCCTGGCGAAATGGCAGCGACCGGTCGGAGGACCAGGGCGCGTAGGGGGCCATCGTCAAACTGGCTAAAACCAGCAGAACCGCATCATAATTGACGCGCCAGCCGGTGAAATCGCGCCAGGCTTGATCTCGATCAGGTTTAAGGGCGACCCCCTGGCTGGCCAGGTGATCGTAGGCGGCGTCAAACTCGTCGCGGCTGATGCTAATCGGATCGCCGGGCTGGGGGTTGGGGTTGTAGGGGATATCGAAGAAATCGGCAATGCGGCGTAAGGCCAGGTAGCCGGCCCGCAGGCATAATTGCGGCTCTGGCTCTCGCGGCACGTCTACGGTTGAGTCAATCAAGGCGGCGGCATCGAGCACCGCGCCGGCAGCCGTAATCCAGGAGCGGTCGGGTTGGGGGGAGCGAAAAAAAACCAGCGCGGCCAGGGAAGTGTGGCTTTCATCGATGTCTACAAACCAGTTCTCCCAGGCAACCCACTGCTCGGTCAGGCGTTGCAGCCCGTGAATCCGGTGGTAGCGGAGAATCATCTCAATGGCCGAAGGCGGCGAGCCAGCGCGGACTTCCAGTAGCGCCACAGCGGCCTCACGCCGCGAGAAGGCCGCGTAGATACTGGGTAGATAGGCAATCAAGAGCGCGATCAAAATCAAACCAAGGGTGGCCTCGGAAAATTCCAGCATAGCGGTGGTTACATCCGTGGCCGGAACAAAGCCGAGGGTTAATAGGGCTGAACCGCTGGCCAAAAAGGCAGCCGTCCAGGGTTGAATGCCTACCGCCCAGAACATGCCCATGTAGCCGATCAAAATCAGGATGAGCCAAAAAGGCAGCAATGATAACAGGCTCAACGGGGCATAGCTGGCCATAATCCGGTCGCGCGCCTCGTAGGATTGGGCTTTTTTGGCCCGCAAATCAAACAAGAAACGTATCGTCAGGAAAACTATTCGGCTTAATAGATCAGAAGCGCCACGAGGCAGCACAAAGGTGTGGATAGCGGAACGTGACGTATAGACAATTAAAGCCAAACCGGCGGCAAAAATGAGAACCCTGAGGGTTATGTCCATGCAGCTACACCTGAATTAAAGGGTCATCGGGAAGGTGTAATCTTAGCACAAATTGGGGCAGGTAAAAAATGTGTTGGATTCGGCCAGAATTTCCCCATTCCCCAGGAGAACAGTATACTAAAAAAATCTTGATGCCTTGGAGGGAAAAATGGAAACCGAGTCGAGCGATCCCAGCCCTTTGGTTGGTATCATTATGGGCAGCATTTCGGATTTGGAAACAATGCGCGAGGCGGCGAATATTTTAGATATGTTTGAGGTTCCTTACGAACTCCGGGTGGTGTCGGCTCATCGCACTCCGGATTTGATGGTTGAATATGCCTCAACCGCTGCGGCACGGGGGCTGGAAGTGATCATTGCCGGGGCGGGCGGGGCGGCTCATCTACCGGGCATGACCGCCGCACTGACCATCCTGCCGGTGATTGGCGTACCGGTGCAAACCAAAACGTTGCAAGGCATGGACTCCTTACTTTCGATTGTGCAGATGCCCGCCGGTGTACCGGTCGCCACCATGGCCATTGGCAATGCCAAAAATGCCGGACTGATGGCGGCCCGAATTTTAGCCATCAAATATCCAACGCTTGTGACCAAACTGAGGCAATATGCTGAAACCGTAGCCAACGAAGTCAAGTCGATCAAAATCTAAGGAGTGTTTACGAATCTTTGTACACTACCAACAATGAAATCGACCCCCTCCCCTGGCCCCTCCCCCACAGCGGGGGAGGGGTTGGGGTGGGGGTATTTACGAGGAGCAACGGATGAGCTTAATCCCGCCGGGAAGTACCATCGGCATCGTGGGCGGCGGCCAGTTGGGCCGGATGTCGACCTTCAAGGCCAAGCAGTTGGGCTATAAGGTGGTGGTGCTTGACCCCACCCCCAATTCGCCCTGCGGCCAGGTGGCTGACGAGCAGATTGTGGGGCAGTTTGACGACGAGCCGGCTCTGCGCCAACTGGCTGACCGGTGCGACGTTATCACCTATGAATTTGAAAATGTCGACGCTCGCGCGGTCGAATTGTTGGAAGATTTAGGTCAAACGGTTTATCCCAACAGCCAGGCGCTCAAAATCAGCCAAAATCGCTGGGCCGAAAAAGAATTCCTACGCCAGAGTGGGGTCGGGGTGGCCGATTTTTTAAAGGTGGTAACTGTCACGGATTTGGAGGCCGCCGCCAAGCAGATTGGTTTCTCCGGCTTGTTGAAAACTGCCACCGGCGGTTACGACGGCAAAGGACAAGTCGTTTTGCGTCATTACGCCGACGCGCTCAGGGCGTTTGAGCGGCTCGCTCATCCGGCCCTGATCTGGGAAAAGCAGGTCCCTTTTGTTAAAGAGTTGAGCGTAATCTGCGCCCGAAACGCCGACGGCGAGGTGGCAACCTACCTGGCTACCGAAAATATTCACGTCGAGAATATCCTGGATATTTCCTTGGCCCCGGCCGAGGTGCCGGCCAGCGTGCAGGCCGAGGCCAGGCGGGTTGCTCAAACGATTGCCGAGAAATTGAATTTGATCGGCGTCTGTGGGGTGGAGCTGTTTTTATTGCCCGATGAGTCGCTTCTGGTCAATGAGATTGCGCCCCGGCCGCACAATTCCGGCCACTACACTATCGATGCCTGTAGCTGCTCTCAATTTGAGCAGCATATCCGGGCTATTTGCGGGTTGCCGCTCGGCTCGACGGAGCTAAAATTCTACGCGGCGATGGTCAACCTTTTGGGCGATGGCCGTGGTAATTGTCTTTCTGGCCTGGAGCAGGCCCTGCAAAATGAGCACATTTGCTTTCATTTGTATGGCAAACAACAAGCGGCGGCCAGGCGCAAGATGGGGCATTTGACTGCCTTATCCAGTCAAAGCGTTCAGGTTGCCCTACAAGCGGCGCTGGCGGCGAGGCAAAAACTAAAGTGGGTGTAAGTTAGTGAAATTATGGTCAAGCGCCTTAAAGAAGATTGTCAACTGTATTAAGAAATGCTATAATTGAGACAGACAAGTTTTTGTACTTTCATCCCTAAATATTTCAATTTTTCCACCAATTTACCCGACTAGTGGATGATCTGCCACAAACGGGCAAGTTTTGACCCCTAACGGTAAGCAGTAGCAGCACCCAAACCTTATTTTAGCGAGACGAGGAAGTACGCTATGCCCCACAAAACAAGAGTTGGACTACAACTGAGTGTTGGCGGACTGGGCGATCTGTCTTTTAATGACTCAGCCTATGCCGGACTGCACGAAGCTCAGCAACTACATGGCATTGAGTTTCAAACGGCTGCCTGGGAAAACCCCATGCTGAATGCCATCAATCTGGAAAATTGGGCCAAGGAAGGCTTTGATTTAATCATTGCCATTGGTTACGGCAATGCCGCCCCCATCAGTGAAGTGGCCGGCCGTTTTCCCAATCAACGCTTTGCCAGCGTCGATGTGACTGCTGAAGGGCGCAATGTTTGGTCGGCGACTTATCGCGAGTATGAAGGTGACTTTGTAGTGGGGGTGTTGGCCGCCCTGGTGACCCAAACGCACATGGTTGGCTTTATGGGCGGCGGAGTGACTCCGGTGGTGCGGCGGATTGAACTCGGCTTTGCCCAGGGTGTCAAAAATGTGGACTCGTCGATCAGCTTTATTTCTGATTATGTGGGGGAATTTGACGACCCGCTCAAGGGCCGGTTGCTGGCCGAAACGCAGTATACCCTTGGGGCCGATGTGATTTATCAGGTGGCGGGCCGGTGCGGCTTGGGCGCGATTGAAGCCGCCAACGAATTTGGCCGCTGGATTATCAGCACCGGCGGCGACCACAGCGACCTGGCTCCCAATGCCGTGTTGACCAGCCGTATCAAAAACGTGGGCAAACCCATCCTGGATGTGATCGAGAGCGTGGTGGCCGACCGCTTTGAAGGTGGGGTGGTCAAAAGCTACGGCTTTGCCGAAGGCGGCCTGATGATGGCCCCCATCCGGCCTAGTGTTTTCAAAGTGGTGACGCCCACCATCCAGAATATTATGCAGGAAGTGCAGGCCCAGGTTATCAGCGGCAAGATCAAGGTTGAGCTTGAGGAATGACCGCAGACCGCTGACTGCCGCTAGATAGTTGTATGATATCCCTCTTTCGTGGCTCGAAAGGGGGATTTTTATTAGGGGTTGGTGTAATCCTTTATGGCCTGCTGAATTTCGTGGGCCAGGTCCATTTTTTGATTTTGCGTGCCCAGGGCTTCGTTCAGCAAGATGACCGGGCCGCGCTCTGTTTCCAGCGCCAGTAGGAGGGCCTGCTGGTCGCGCCCGCCGATGGGATGGGTCACTCTGGCCTGGCGGATGTGCTGATAGGCCAGGGTTTCCCCGTTCGGGTGGGTGGTGGTTTGGTAGAAAAGTTCGCCCTGCTGTTGGTTCAAACGAATGAGACAGCTCTGTGCTGCGGCTTGGCGCTCGGCCTGCACAAATTTTTGAGATAGACGGGTTACGATCAGCGCCACCCCGCCCCAAACCAGGGCCGGCAGGGCCAAAAAAGCGACAATAAAAACAGCTTTTGTCGCCAAACCTCGCCCGCTGATCCCCAGCGCCACGGCCAGGCCGGCCAAGACCAGGATCACCAACAAGGCTCCGACCGGCCCCCAGGTGAGCCAGCCCAACCCCTGCACTAACGGTTCGCCCCGGATGATAAAGACCCGCTCACCGGGTCGAGTCTCTTCTTGTACCGTGGTGATCAGCCGAGCCGATTTATTGACCAGGAGCCACCAGGGGCGGCGATAAGGCGGCTCGGCGCGAGGCGGGGTGTTGGTCATGAAGCCTGCGCCCCGCTGCGCTGAGCCCACCAGTTGTACCCTAGCCGCCAGACAAGCATAAACAGACTGCCGACGGTCATGGTGACCAGCACAAAGATGGGGATAATCCCACCAGGGATGGGGCGCCCCAAGATTAAGGCCCGCAGTAACCCGGCCAACGGCCCGCCGATGAGCCAAACCAGGAGGATACGCGGCACAAACTTCTGCCAGGTCTGGTTGATTTCGGCTCGAAACAAGCCAAACCAGGGGGCCAGCACAAACCAGCTCAGCACAAACGGTGCAGCCGTGGTCAATCCGGCCAAAATATCGCTACCTGGCATGGAATGGCTGCTTCGGCCCACCCAAGTAAAAAGCAGCAAAACTAACAAATCGCCCGCAATGAGTACTGCCAGGTGATTAACCAGATTGGTTTGTTTTTCTGTTTTTGGTGAATTCATCTTAATACTCCAATTCAATTTGGATAGTAGTATAATCAACTTGGGGTAAACAACAATTTTGAGAGAAATATCCGATATATGAGTTTGCCCGGTCCACTTTTTACCCACAATATATAGGTCTGAATTCTATCGATACCACAACAGGCAGGGCTATTCACCCTTCAATATTATGACAAGCTATGTTGACACGTTATGGAAAGTCAAGTAAAATAGAATATGTAAAGTTAGGTTGAATAGTAAAGTGGTGAATTGCCGTTTTTTGCTGCGGCGTTATCATCAAGTGAGAGGAGGGACTCATCGTGCTCAAGAAAGGTCAAGACTGGCTCAGGAACTTCCTGAAGGTTATAGTGGTCGCCGGGTTATGGCTGGCTTCGATGTCAACTCCGGCTTTCTCACAACAGGCTAACAACGTCCAAAACCTGGTCGTCAATGGGGGCTTTGAAGAAGGTTTTCAAGGCGAATTTGGGGTTGGTTATGGTTGGGGTGCATTTAGCAACGGCAACGCTGCTATCGGCTGGAATGCCGACACCTGGGCGCCGGTGGTTATTGCCGGCGGACATGCCCAATTGATCGAAATCAAAAATGCCACCGACCGAGACCGCTACGCCGGCATCTATCAAACCATCGCCGTGGTGCCAGGGCAGCAATATAAATTAACCATCAAAGGCTTAATTCGCTCCGAAGAGGGCGATGTTAAAATATCCAACTATGGTTATCGGCTGCAGTACGGCCTTGATGATGCGGGCGGTACTGCCTGGGAACTGGTCAATGAAAAAAATTGGCAAGAAATCCAGTGGGATGAACAGCCGCTCAATGACCCGCCCAATGGCACTTATCGTTTTGAGACCTTTGAAACGACCCTGACGGCCAAAAGTGATAAGTTGACCCTGTTCATCCGAGCCTGGAAGAAATGGATCAACAATGGCGTCGGCCTGTATGATCTTGATGAAGTCAGTTTGGTGGGACCTGCCCCGGAGGGATTTCAAGCTGCCGCTGGCCAGGTAGCGGCGGTGGGGAACACTGACCAGTCTGGTGAAATGGAGTTAGTTTCACCTGGCTCATCCCTCCAGACTTCGGAACACGACGCCAATCTCGTGCCTGAAGCGGCCGAACCAGAAGTTGTGCCGGAGGCTACGGCGACTCCGCAACCTCAACCGCAGGCCGCTCCTGAGGTCACGCCCGTGCCTCAACCTACTGCGGCGACGTTGCCTGTGTCTGGAAAGGGTCACGATGACTCGATCAATTTTGTGGAGATTATGGGGGTGGTTTTGGTGTTGGTGTTGTTAACCGGCGCTATCACCACTACGGTCCGGCGACGCAGGCCGGCTGAGTAAATGAGTCGCCGGCAATTTTGGTCCGCCAATAAGTTAACAGAGAGGACGATCATGAAAAAAACGATTTGGATCATGCTGGTGGTTGCGCTCGTTGTAGCCGTTTTACCACTGACTTCTCAAGCCGCGCCTTTACTGAAATTGAGCTGGCGGGCCGAATATTATGATAACAACAACCTGGCGGGTGCGCCCAGGCTGAGCATTTATGAAGCTGCGCTGGACCACAATTGGGGTCACGGTTCGCCGGCGGTAGAAATTCCTTCGGATAACTTTTCTGCCCGTTATACCATCACTCGCCATTTTGAAAAGGGGACCTATCTCTTTTTGTTGAAGGCTGACGACGGCGCGCGGGTCTGGTTGGACGGCAGTTTGATTATTGATGCCTGGGATTTTGGCTACAAACAGCGCCAGGCCAAAGTCTACATTGACACCAGCGGCGACCACGAACTCCAGGTGGCCTATTTTGAAAAAACCGGCAAGGCTCTGATCAAATTTGAGTGGCTTGTATTAGCCAGCGACGAGAACATTGTCGGCGCGTGGCGGGGCGAATATTTCAACAACCGTGATTTGACCGGAGAGCCAGCCGTGGTCCGCCAGGATGGCGCGATCAATTTTGATTGGAACAGCGACGCGCCCGCGCCCAAAGTTACCCGTGATAACTTCTCGGTGCGTTGGACCCGCTCGATTTACCTCAATCGGGATGGCGTCTACAAGTTCAGAATTCAGCACGACGACGGTATGCGGATTTCTGTGGACGGCAAAATCTTCTATGATTCGTGGTATGATCAAGCGGTGACATATCAGACCCGCGAAGTGCCGCTCAAAGGCGGCTACCGCACCTTTGTGGTTGAATTTTACGACCACGTGGGCAACGCCATTGCCCAGGTCAGCTTCGACGGCGACCCCGACGGCTACACAGACGATGAACCCGATCCCGGCGGCGCGGCCATTGTTGTGGATGACAGCAGCCCGCGCTTTGTCTGGGGCGGGCCGGCAGGTAATCGCTATGTCGGTCCCGGCGGCTATGGCTCCAGTTCATGGACCTACAATACGAGCAGCAATCCGATTAACTTTGGCAAGTGGACCCCCCCTATCACCACCGCCGGTAACTACGAAGTCTTCGCTTTTATTCCCGGCAGCAACGCCACCACGACTTCGGCTCGCTACGACATCTTGCACTTTGGCCAGCGCGACGCCCGAACGCTCAATCAGAGTCGTTATTCTAATGAGTGGGTCAGCCTAGGTACCTACTATTTCAAGGGCGGCCAGGAGGAGTGCGTTTACCTCTACGACAGCACTGGCGAACCCAAAAATAGCTCCAAAATCGCGTTTGATGCGCTAAAATTTGTGAAGCGATAGACTATTTTAGAGATAACGTAGCCCCCAAAGGTTTCAGAAAACCTTTGGGGGCTTTTTTATCTGGGCAAATTTGGGTTTAGCTGTGGGCTATTTTTTCGAGTGAAAGATGATCGTTGGCTCAGCCCTCGCCGTCATACTTGGCAATAAATCCTTCTGCCTTTTCCACCAATTCGCGGTTGCCGACATAGAGCGGCGTGCGCTGGTGCAGTGCCGTCGGTTGCAGGTCGAGGATAGGCTGGCGGCCATTGGAGGCGTAGCCGCCGGCCTGCTCGATGATAAAACTCATGGGCTGGGCCTCAAAGAGCATGCGCAATTTGCCGTTGGGCGATTTGGTATCGGCGGGGTAGTAGAATACGCCGCCGCCAAGCAGGTTGCGGTGAATGTCGGCAATCATGGAGCCGATGTAACGCAGCGACAGTGATTTGGTATTGCCCTCTTCGCCGCGCAGCCAGCGGGTGTAAC
>CAZRYD010000205.1:0-12225 GCA_964604225.1 uncultured Caldilineaceae bacterium | reverse complement strand
GTGCGTGAGGCTGTATCTAGCGTGCTGGCCGACCCCAGTTATCGGCGGGCTGCCGCACGCCTGCGTGATGAGATCGCCGCCCTGCCTGAGCCTGAGTATGCCGTTATGCTGCTCGAACGTCTCGCAGTGGAGAAGCGGCCACTCATCTCAAGGTGAATCAACATCCTTCATGGCCGATATTTATGAGGAGCCGTCACGAGCTACCGCACACCACCAACCCCCTCCCTGCCCTCCCCCTACAAGGGGGAGGGCAGGGAGGGGGTGCGGTCGGTGGTCAGCCGTCGGCGGTCTATTTACGAAGGAGTAAGCATGCATCAAGAACAACGCCAACGCGCCCACGCGCACTTTAAAGCTAAAGGGATTGACCGGGCGCTTTTGGCCAATCCCTACACCATTAAGTGGTTGACCGGCTTTGCCCCGCCGGTGCAGGTCGGTTTTAATTTTTTTGCCGGCGGCCCGCCGCTGGTCTGGTACGAGGACGGCCATTTTACCTTGCTGGTGGTCGATGCTTATGCCGCCGATACGGCGGCCTTTGACCAGCAAGCTGATGGCGCGGTGATGACGCACCTGGGCTACACCATCGAGCAGCCGCTGGCCGGGACCGATCATCTGATGGCGGCCCTGCGCCAGGCTATTGGCAAAACGGCCACGGGCAAGATTGGGATCGAGGAGCGAGATGTGCCGGCCTATTTTGTGGCGCAGGTACGCCAGGCTTTGCCGGGCAGCGCCGAGTTTGTGCCGGTGGATGGCTGGCTGGAGCCGCTGCGGGCTATCAAAACCAGCGAAGAGTTGAGCAAACTGCGGGAAAATTTTGCCTTGACCGATCTTGGTCAGGCCACGGCCCGGCGGGCGGTCGCTGCCGGCAAACGAGAAATTGACGTGTGGACCGAGACTCACAGCGCCATCCAGCAAGCCGCCGGCCGGCGGGTGCCGCTGGGCAACGACTGTGTGGTGGGCTATCGGGAGAACAATATCGGCGGCTGGCCGCTGGATTATGAAATCAGGCCGCACGACTCGCTGATTGTCGACCTGAGCACTATCATGTATGGCTATTGGAGCGATGGCTGCGCGACCTACTACGCCGGCGAACCCACCCCCCAACAGGTGGGTATGCACCGCACCGCTCAGCAAGCCCTGGAACTGGGTATCTCGCTGGTTCGGCCCGGCGTAGTCGCCAGAGAGATTGACCAGAAGCTCCGCCAGTTTATCGCCGACGCCGGCTATCCGGTCTACCCGCACCATACCGGCCACGGCATCGGCGTGATCGGCCACGAGTCGCCCCGGATTGTGCCCTACAACCAGGAAACACTGCAAGAGGGCATGGTCATCATGCTGGAGCCGGGCATCTATCTGCCGGGCGAAACGAGCGTGCGTTTGGAAGACGCTGTGCTGGTCACGGCGGCTGGGGCTGAGGTGCTTACGAAACACGACAAGAGTCTGCCGTAGTACATTTGGGCGCAGTCAAGTTAGATTGACACTGCTCGAAATTGAAGCCAAATTAACCACGGAGGCACGGAGACACAGAGGAAAATTATCCTAAAGGATACCCTTGCGGTATAAAAATCTCTGTGCCTCTGTAGTGAAAAAGTGACAATCTAATCTCACGGGTTTTTGAACATGCCTACTTTTGGTAGGCTGAGAGGTCGAAAAACGCCCATCTTCCAATGATAGAAAGGGATGAAATCTAATGCTCATTATCGACGCCCATCTTGACCTCGCCTGGAACGCCTTGCAGTGGAACCGGGATTTGCTGGGCTCAGTTTATACCATCCGTACCCAGGAGAATCACACACCGGGCCTTGGCCGGGCCTTGGGCACGGTCGCCCTGCCTGAGCTGCGCCAGGGCCGGGTGGCGCTGTGCTTTGCTACGCTGCTGGCCCGTTCAACCGGCCGGCCCGCGCCCGACATTGACTTCGCTTCTCCGGCCCAGGCTTTTGGCATTGCTCGCGGCCAACTGGCCTACTATCGCGGCCTGGAACGGGCCGGACATATTCGGATCATCACCAACCGGGTCGAATTGGACAATCATATGCGTGAGTGGCAGACCTGGGATAGCGAAAACCCAAAATCCGAAATCGAAAATCCAAAATCCCCTCCGCCGCCTCTGGGCTTTGTCATCAGCATGGAAAGCGCCGACCCGATTCTTAACCCGGATGAACTGCCGGAATGGTGGGAAGCCGGGGTGCGGGTGATTGGTCCGGCCCATTACGGTCCAGGCCGCTATGCGGGCGGGACCAGCACCGAATTGGGCCTGACCGACTTAGGCGTGGCCCTGTTAGCCACTATGGAAAGGTTGGGCATGATCCTCGATCTGACCCATTTTTCCGATCAGGCCTTTTGGCAGGCGTTGGCGCGCTACCACGGGCCGGTCCTGGCCAGTCACAACAATTGCCGCGCCCTGGTGCCGCACCAGCGCCAGTTTAGCGATGAGCAGCTCAAGGCCATTTTTGAGCGGGACGGGGTCATCGGCGCGGCCTTTGATACCTGGATGCTCCAACCCGGTTGGATTATCGGCCAGAGCAGCAATGTCCAGGTCACGCTGGCCGCTGTGGTGGATCACCTTGACTACGTCTGCCAGTTGGCCGGCAACGCCCGGCATGCCGCCATCGGCACCGACTTGGATGGCGGCTTTGGCCGCGACCAGGCCCCGCGAGACCTGGATACGATTGCCGATTTGCAGAAACTGGTCGGACTGCTGACTGACCGAGGCTATCAAGATGAAGACATCGCCGCGATTATGCACGGCAACTGGCTGCGGCTGCTGCGTCAGAGTTGGGGTTGATGAAAAAAGTGAGGAATCGATGGAATGGCAAAATGATGAAGAATTGATGGCTCTAATTCGGGCCGAGTTGTACACGGCGGTAATCGGCGATATTTTGGACGACCACGGCTACACCAACCAGTTTCTGCCGCCCGAAATTCAAGGGCTGGTCCCCACCATGCTGCTGGTGGGGAGGACCATGACGGTGTTGGAGGCCAATGTGTTTGATAGCAAGGACGCCTATGGCCTGATGTTTGCCGCTCTGGACGACCTGAAGCCGGGCGAAATCTATGTGGCTACCGGGGCGTCGGCCCGCTATGCCATGTGGGGCGAGTTGATGTCCACGGCGGCCAGGGCGCGCGGGGCGACCGGGGCCTTGCTGGATGGATATGTTCGGGACACCCAGGGGATTTTGGCGCTGGAGTTCCCGGTGTTCTGCCTGGGCCGGTACGCCCAGGATCAAAAAGGGCGCGGCCGGGTGATTGATTACCGGGTAGAGGTGGCGATTGGGGGGGTGCGCATCCAGCCCGGCGATATGCTCATCGGCGATATTGACGGAGTGGTGGTAGTCCCCCGCCGGGTGGAGGTTGAAGTCTTTAGCCAGGCGCTTGACAAGGCCCGCACCGAGAAGGTCATCAAGACCGATTTGGAACGGGGCATGCTGGCGGCAGAAGCTTTTAAGAAGTACGGCATTCTATAAATCAAGACCGGGGACCGAGGACCGGAGACAGGGAACCTATACTCGGTCTCCCGTCGCCGGTCCCCGGTCAAGCGGGTTTGTGTTTACAGCGGTTTGACCGGCACGCAGATATCCACAATGTGCTTATGGTCTGGATGCTCTTCCGGGTTGTTCAGGTAAAGCTCGTAACAGGGACGATCATCCGGTTGGTAGCCGCTTTGGGGCAGCCATTCGCCGTAGACCAGGTTCCAGGCATCCTGGTATTCCTGGGCCGTCAATTCAAAGTGAGCCACTGCATACTTGCCGCCAGGTATGACAGTTTTACCGATTTCGCCTTCAACAACCGCGTCTGGCGGAATGGTGATACAGGCATCAACTCGGAGCTTGTCTGTGGCGGTGATTTCGGGGTCATCATAATAAACTGCTAATACCTGCGTCTCAGGAAAACGCAGCAACCCTCGGGGCGCTGCCCAGGCTATCAGTTTGTTGAAGAGACTCTCGAAGAGCGCACTATCGCCCTGGTAGGCCCCAATATGGCGCACGTACGCGACAGGCCAGGCCGGCACATCTTTAACTTCGACTTGAATTTGTGATTTGTGAAGCATTTTGATCCTCCATTTTGGATTATTGGTTACAGGATCAATATACAACGAAATAGTGGCGGAGTCTTGCCCCATCTTGCCAGGCGCTTGATCTTCTTTGCGCTCTATTTTGCGAATCTTGCTTTCTTGCCGCCGCCGCACCCTGGAACGCCACTCACTGGCGCTCATTTGAAACATCTCTTTGAAGGCTCTGGCAAAGGTGGCTGACCCGGAAAAACCACAATCAAGTGCAATAGCGGTGATACTCTTTTGGGGATTGTAGATAAGTTGAGAGGCGGCCTTTTCAAGCCGAATCCGTTGAATGAATTCGCCTAAAGTTTCGCCCACCATCCCGCGGAAAATGCGATGAAAATGAAACGGAGAGAAGTTGGCTACGCTGGCCAGGGTTTCAAGTGAAAGCTCTTCATCAAGGTTGGTTTCAATGTAATCAATAACACGGTTAATGCGAGCGGTATACTCCTGTCGCAGAAATTTTTGATTGCTGTCATCAATCATAGGCTGTGGCTCTCCTAACAGCGGTCAGTTTGGCCTTATTATACTGCGTGATGACAAAATCCCAAGATTCACCTTTCCCTTACTCTATTTTTAGCGAGGTAACAGCATGCAAGTAGAAACATTAGAAACACCCGTCGCCATTGTTGACCTGGACAAATTACAGGCCAATATTGCCAAATTTCAAGGTTATTTGGATGAACATGGCATTGCCAATCGACCCCATATCAAAACGCACAAAATCCCGGAAATTGCTCACATGCAGCTCAGCGCCGGGGCGGTGGGCATCACCTGCCAGAAAATCGGCGAGGCCGAGGTGATGGCCCAGGCCGGCATCCGCGATATTTTTCTGCCCTACAATATCATCGGCGAGAGTAAATTGGAGCGGCTGATGCGGCTGGCCCACCGGGTCAAGTTGAGCGTTACCGCCGACTCCGCCTTCACCGTGCGGGGACTATCGGGGGCGGCGCAGCGGGAGGGTCTGGAGCTGGAAACACTGGTGGAGTTTGACAGCGGCCTGGGGCGCTGTGGCGTGCAGACTCCCCAGGAGGCGGCCGAACTGGCCCGGCTCATCGCCCGCTCGCCGGGGCTGCGCTTTGGCGGCCTGATGACCTATCCCAGCAACCAGAACACCGACCCCTTTGTGGCCGAAACCAAAGCCTTGCTGCGCGGCGAATTGGCAGTCGAGCGGGCCAGCGGCGGCAGTACGCCGGGTATGTGGCAGGCCCACACCCACCCCGAAGTCAACGAGCACCGGGCCGGGATGTATGTCTACGGCGACCGCTACACCCTCAAAAATGGGGCGATGACCCTGGACGATTGCTCCTTAAAAGTCATCTGCACTGTAGTCAGCCGGCCTACCGCCGAGCGGGGCATCCTCGACGGCGGCAGCAAGACTTTTTCTTCGGATTTGTTGGGGCTAGAAGGGCACGGACTGATTTTGGAGTATCCCGAGGCGGTGTATTATGGCCAATCCGAGGAGCACGGCCACGTGGACTTTTCCAAATGCGCCCGCAAGCCGGAAATCGGCGAGCGGGTGACGGTCATTCCCAACCACTGCTGCGTGGTCAGCAACCTGTTCAATCAGATGGTCGGCGTGCGGGGGGATAAGGTCGAGGTGATCTGGCCGGTGGCCGCGCGAGGGGCATTGCAGTGAGGAGTGTTGCTGGGCGGCATTTTGGGTTGGAAACGATACTGTACTGCTTTACTCGTAAACTTCTCTCAGTAATTCCTCTAAATCCCCATAATCATAAGGTGGACGTTTACGCACAGTGAGTACATCCACAATATTATCGGCTTCGGTGATAGCGTACACAATCCGCCATTGATCCAACCGAAGCCGACGTACTTCAGACTCAAAATCCGGTGCATCCAACGCTTTACTCTTTATAGGTCGCGGATTATCAGCCAATGAGTCAATTGCTCGTTTTACTCGTTGACGAATATTGCCTGGCAGTTCTTTAATCTTGGGCCATGCGCTGGGAATAATGTAAACCGTGTAGCGACTCACCCCAATTCCCCTTTAATTTCATCCCAACGTAACCACCCCGCTCGTTTTCGGTCACCACCATATGCTTTTAATTCGGCAAAGGCTTGTTTAGCTATTTGTAAATCTTCTAGCGTCTCCAGCCATTCTATCAAGGATTCCCAATCATTTGCACTGATGACAGCTAATCGCTTTCCTTTTATGGTCACATATTGAACAGATTGTAATAATTCTAATCCTGTCATTGAATATCCTCCACCATCGCTCCAATTTACAATTTTAGTGTACTCAACAACTTGTCAATCTGCAAAGTAAGCAAAGATATTGTTTAAACAGGGTGGGGTACCGGCAAAACTCAACCTGGAATGGAAAGCTAATGCTGCTTGCTATCCGGGGCGCGGTACGCTTCGTACAGCGCACTTGGCTTCAATAAGAGGTGTGTTTAATAGAAATTATCCTGTAAATCTTGTAAATCCTGTCTATATTTTGTCACTTTTAAGTCAGGTGTAGGGTAACGAACTGTGAACACTAATCGCTGAGGCAGTCAAACAAGCTACCGGGACCTACAACAACCCTCCCGGATGTTCGAGGACATGCTTCAGGTCGGCCAGGAATTGGGCCGCCTTTGCCCCATCAATGACCCGGTGATCGGCGGTGAGGGTGAAATCGGCCATCGGCTTGACCACAATCTGGTCAGCCTCGGCGACGATGGCCCGCTTGACGGTGCGGCCTATGGCCAGAATGGCCGCCTGGGGCGGATTGATAATGGCGGTAAAGTGTTCCACGCCGAACATGCCCAAATTGGAAATGGTGAAGGTGCCGCCGCGCAGTTCCTCCGGCCGCAGCTTGCCTTCTCGAGCGCGGGCGCCAAGATCGTTTAGTTGGGCGGCAATTTCGCTCAAACTCAAGCGGTCGGCCTGGCGAATTACCGGCACGATCAGCCCGGCCTCAACGGCCGCCGCCACGCCGATATTAATTTCAGCCCACTCCAAAATGCTGTCCTGGTTGAACGAGGCATTGACTGCTGGATGTCGGGCCAGGGTCCAGGCGCAGGCTTTGACCAGCAAAGCGGTCAGGGTAACCCGCGGCTCAGCCGAAACCGCCCGCGCCTCGTCAACTATTTGCTGGGCCCGGCTCGTCTCAACCTCAAGGCTAACGGTGAATTGCGGAATGTCGCGAGCGGCGGCGGTCAGGCGCTCGGCAATGGTGCGGCGCATCGTGGTCAGAGGCACGGTGCGGCGAATGGCCGGTTGGCCTGCTTCGGCGGTCAGGGCTGGCGCAGGTGGTGCTTCCAAAACGGGAGCGGCCACCTTCTGCCGGGCAGCGGCCTGCTGCACATCTGCCGATTGAATGCGCCCAGCCGGCCCGCTGCCGCTGACGGCGGCCAGATCAACCCCCAATTCGTGAGCCAGTCGCCGCGCTGCCGGAACAGCTTTTGGTTTGTCCGGTGAGACCTTTGAGGTTTCCAAAATCTCAAAGGTCTGAGATATCTGATTGGCTAGATAACTCTCCACATCGGCTTTGGTTAGCCGCCCCTGCCCTGGTGAGCGGGGCAAGGCTTGCAAATCCAGGCCATGTGCGTGAGCCACTCGCTCGGCTACGGGCGTGACCCGTTCCGCCGGGTAGTCGGCGGAACGGGGAGCCACTGCTTCTATAGGGACAGGAGAGGCAGCCGCGTCAAGTTGGGGTGGTGTCTCGCCGGGTTTAAGAATATAAGCAATCGCCTGGCCAATGGGGACAACTGCGCCGGGATCGGCTGAAATTCCCCCCAATATGCCGCTAGCCGGCGACTCCACTTCCATATTAACTTTATCCGTCTCGACTTCTAAAATTGGCTCGCCTTTTTCGACCGGGTCGCCTGCTTGTTTCAGCCATTTGGAAACCGTGCCGGTTTCCTGGGCCATCTCAAATTTGGGCATAATGATGGGCGTTGGCATGAGAATTTACTCCACAATCAAAACTTTGGGACCGCCGGCCATGGCAGGCAAACGTCCCCCTTGCCCTCTCCCCCTACTCCCCCAAGGGAAGTAAGAGGGGGAGGGCCGGATGAAGAAGGGGAGCCGTTGGAGGGGAGTCAACGGTCCTGAAAAGGGTGTCAGTAGCGATGCGCCCGGTTAAATCTCCAGCCGGTGCAGCCGCCGGGTTGCGGCGATGATGTCTTCGACCTGGGGCACGGTGGCCTTTTCCAGATTGCGATTATAGGGAATGGGCACATCTGCGCCGCCTAGCCGGACAATGGGCGCTTCCAGGTAAGCAAAAGCTTCACTTTGGGCAATCATGGCCGCAATTTCACCGCCATAACCGCCGATGAGCGGGGCTTCGTGGACGACCAGCAGCCGTCCGGTCTTTTTGACCGAGCCGATGATTGCGGCGGCGTCGTAGGGCTTAAGGCTGCGCAGGTCAACCACCTCGGCCTCGATCCCTTCCTGGGCTAACTTCTCGGCAGCTTCCAGGGCACGCAGTGTCATCAGCGAGGCCGCGACGATGGTCACATGCTGGCCGGAGCGTTTGATGTCGGCTTGGCCCAGCGGGATCATGTACGGCTCTTCCGGGACCGGCCCCTTGGTTTTGTACAACAATTTGTGCTCGACAAACATGATGGGGTTGCTGTCGGCAATGGCCGCCAGTAAAAGCCCTTTGGCTTCGTAAGGGGTGCTGGGCGCAACCACCTTTAACCCCGGCACGTTGACAAACCACGACTCTAAACTTTCGGAGTGCTGGGCTGCCGCGCCGGTGCCGCAGCCGCCCGGTAGCCGCAGGACCATATTGACCGAAGCTTTGCCGCCAAACATATAACGAATTTTGGCTCCCTGCAAAACGGTTTGCTCCATGGCCAGGGTCACAAAATCCATAAACTGCATCTCGGCCACTGCCCGCATGCCGGTCATCCCGGCCCCGATGGCCGTGCCGGCGATACAGTTTTCCGAAATAGGCGTGTCCCGCACACGTTCCGGACCAAAGCGGTTAATCAGGTCGCCGGTCACGCCAAAGGCCCCCCCATAAGCGCCAATGTCTTCGCCAATCAGGAAGACGCGGTCATCGCGTTCCATGGCCTGGCCCATCACTTCGCGTAGGGCCTCGGAAAAAGTAATCTCCCGTGAGCCTTTAGGGGGCGAAATCGGCGTGGCCGGGCCAAAGGTGCGGCTCATCCAGCCGGGCAAAACCTGCTCCGGGTTGGCCTTGACTTCCGGCTCTTCGGTGTAAACGTCGCGCAGCAGATTTTCTACTTTTGGTTCTTCACTGGCCTCGGCAAAGGCAATAGAGTCGGCGATGTCGGCCTGCACCTTAGCTACAATCTGGTCGGCCTCAGCCTGGGTCAAATAACCCTGAGCAATCAGCCAGTTTTGGAAGTTGGGGATGGGGTCGTGCCCTTTCCATTCTTCCACTTCTTCTTTGGTGCGATAAACCTGTTTATCGCTGCGGGAGTGGCCGGTGTAACGATAGGTCACTGCCTCGACGAGGGTTGGGCCTTCACCGGCGCGAGCGCGAGCTGCGGCCTGTTTTACCGCCTGGTATACTTCCAGGGGTTTCATCCCGTCCACCGTTTCGCCGGGCATGCTGTAAGCGATGGCCCGGTCGGCGATGCTGGCCGCCGAGACAGCCCGATAGGCCGGCATTGACATGGCGTACTGGTTGTTTTCACACAAAAAAATGACCGGCAGCTTCCAAATCGAAGCCATATTCAGGCTTTCGTGGAAGTTGGCATTGTTAGAAGCGCCATCGCCAAAGAAGCAGACGACCACCCGGTCGGTGCCCTGCATGCGGGCGCTCAAGCCGGCTCCGACAGAGAGGGGAATGCTGCCGGCCACAATGCCGTTGGCCCCCAGGCTGCCCAGGCTGAGGTCGGCCATGTGCATGGAACCGCCCCGGCCCCTGCACACGCCGGTAGTTTTACCCAGGAGTTCGGCCATCATGCCCCGCACGTCTTGTCCTTTGGCAATGGCATGGCCGTGGCCGCGATGGGTCGAGGTAATTTGATCGTCGGGGCGTAGTGCAGCGATGGCTCCTACGGCCACGGCTTCTTCGCCGATGAAGAGGTGCATGGTGCCGTGAACTTTACCGGCGTAATACTGCTGCTGGGCTGCCTCTTCAAAGTCGCGGATCAGATACATCTGATACAACATCTCCCGCAACTTTTCTATCGAAAGATCAATTTCTGTGGTCGAATCCTCTTGAATGGCTGTATCCATTATAATTCCTCACAAAATCCTAATCAGATGGCTCATACGGCCTCGCCAAAATTATCTTCAATCAACTTGGCCAGGGTGTCTAGCGCTGCTTGAGCGTCGTCGCCTTCAGCCATTAAGCGAATGGTGTGGCCTTGCCCTACGGCTGCTTTGACGACACTGACAATACTCTTGGCGTTGACTTCGGGGCTGTTACGGGTGAGGTTGGCCAGCATGATTTTTGACTGGAACTTACTGGCAGTTTGCACAAAAGTAACTGCGGGTCTGGCATGCAGGCCGACCGGATGGTTTATGGTAATTGTTGTTTCTACCATTTTTTAAGCTCCCTTTGTTAATAGATTACTTGTTGGTCTTGCAGCCGCCGCAAATGAACAATAGTGAGCGATTCATCTACTTTCACATCGGCATAGGTAATTGGATCGCCTTGTGGCACATCGCGTAACAGTTGACTCCCTGGAGCCAGCCCTAGGGGTAACAACCCCTCTTTGTGGGCAGTGACGGCTCGTTCAATCAGCCCATACACACAGAACCCGCCCAGGCCGTCAATGGTTTCACCGGCCTTCAAATCCTTTTTGGCGACGGTAATCGTTTCGGCCACAGGCAGGCGATCGGTAGCCGCCGTCGTTTCGCCCTTCAACACGGCGCGAGCAATAGAAATGGGCGTTTCCAGGCTGGTCAGGTGGTAGGGGCGGTAAAGCGCCCAATAAGGGCCGCTGCCCATGCTCAGGTACTGCAGGTCGCGGATAATTTTGGGGTGATCGGTGGTAAAGACTACAAACACGCCGGGCGAAACCCCCAAGCCATATTCAACTACCCCGGTCTGATTCAAAATTCCCCCGGCTTCTTTGGGTACATAGACCTTTGAAAGCGTGGCGGCGGTAACCGGAGGGCCGTGCATCCCGCGGACATCCGGCACAAAACCGATGGCATTGCCCAGCGAGGTCATTTCGACCATGGTTTTGGTGCCGTCTTCAAAAGAAGCCAGCATTTTGGGGTTCATTTGCCTGGTTTTGGCTTTTTCGGCCACAGTAGCGGGGTTAGACGTGCGATCAAGCGGGTTGTTTTTACCTTTACCGGCGCAGACAACCTCAAACCCCAGGCTGCTGGCAAAGTCAAACAGTTCCATGGTTGTGCCGGGTTCATCGCCGGCGGTGAGGGTATAGACCACCTTGGCGGCCTTGGCCATCTTCCGCAAGAGATAGCCCACCGTTGCATCGGTTTCCACGTTCATTTGCAATACATGCTTGCGGTTGAGAATGGCATCGAGGGCTACTCGCGCCCCAATTTCTGGCACACCGGTGGCTTCGACAACGATGTCTAGATTGGGGATCTGGGCCAAGAGGGCGGAGTTGTTGGTGGCCAACCGGCGTCCTTCCTCAATCGCTGCCACAGCCAGGTCAAGGCGGTTGGTTTCAACAATCTGATCATCGGACAAATTGGCGGATTGAAGCGCCTGGACGGCTCGACCCGGGACCACATCGGCCACGGCAAAAGCACGCATCCCATACATCTTTTCCATCTGGCAAATCAACCCTTCACCCATCTGGCCAGCCCCAACAAGGCCAACTTTTATAAGATTGCCGGCCTGCTGGTATTCCTTAAGCAAGTTTTGTAGAGTCATCTTTTTAGCCTTTCAAGGGTTAAATCTCAAACGGAGCATCAGCCCCGGAACGGAACTGATTGAGTTAATTTTAGCTAACAATCTTGACGATTGTGCCTGGAGCAATATGAGGTATTGGGGCGTCGCTGGGTACCGAGATGTCGCCGGGCATTTCTGGCTGGGTCAGACCGTTGAATTTGACCACAAAGTGTCCCAGGTTAGCCAGATTTTGGTTGGCTACTTCACCCACACATAAGATCGTCAACGGCTGGTCATCAATGATAAGCTGGTCGCCGGCCACAACCTCTTGCTGAAGTTTGCCGTGGGTATGTAAAATGGCAATTTCGGCCAGTTCGTCCGGCACATTCATTTGAAAGAAAACCAGGATGCCTTCTGCCATAAAATCTTGGGTAACCGG
>CAZRYD010000204.1:0-12243 GCA_964604225.1 uncultured Caldilineaceae bacterium | reverse complement strand
TTACAAACAAAAACCCCCTCTTCGGCTATAGCCGAGAGGGAGTTTTAAAGTGGGCTGGAATTACACTAAATTGGTATTCAAGCTTCGGGCTTGAATCCACTGTTTTCAGTGGCAGCGTCTTTTAGTGCTGATGGGTGGATTTGAACCACCGACCCCGAAATTATGAGTTTCGTGCTCTAACCACTGAGCTACATCAGCCTGTCAAGGACACATTTTAATCAAAAGGGAGGGCGTGTCAAATGGGTGCGTCCCAGATTTTTGGTAGCAGACCCTAAAGGTTTTGAAAACCTTTAGGGTCTTCCTAAAAATTGGGGCAGACCCGTGTCAAATGATTGGGTGGCAAAATCAAGAAATTGGAAGTAGGAATGGGTCTATTGGCTCACCTGGTGACCGAAAAACAGGTGCCACCAGGCCTGGGCCGGCGTCTGAACAATGGGGCCGGCTGAAGCAGCAGCAGGGTCGGTGCTGGCAGCGGGGGTTACGGCCTCGGGTGTGGGCCTAATGGCCAGAACGGTTTCGCCAGGACTGGCCCATTTTAGCTCGCGGCGGGCCACTTCTTCCACGTACAGGTCGCTGGCTACATAACTGCGTTGGGCTAACAAGTCGGCTTGCTGCTGGCGGGCCAGGTCAACCTCTTGGTTCAAGCGTTCGGCTTCGCGCTGAACCCGATAGTTGGCAGCAGCCCGCCGTCCAAAATCCACAATCAAGAAGATGGAAATAGACAGGGCAATAATCGCCACAAATTGGGCAATGGGGACTTTGGCAGCGGGGCGCTTCTTGGTCACAACTTCTCCTGAACAGGGGCTGTTTTTCCATCATACAATATCTTGGTAAATATGTCAATCAGTTTATGTCAAATGAGTGCATCCCAAATTTTTGGTAGTAGACCCTAAAGGTTTTGAAAACCTTTAGGGTCTCCCCAAGTCAAATCAGACCTTATGCACCAGATTCAGACGAAAGCCATGTCCTCTGACCGTTTCGACATATTTGCTGTCGGGGTCAATCTCGGCGATGCGCTCGCGCAAGCGCCGGGCCAGGGCGTCAATGGCTTGCTCCGAGACGCCTTCGGCTTCTTCATCGGACCAGACCACGGCGATGACCTCATCGCGCGAAACCACGTTGCCGGCGTTTTTATACAAAAGCTCCAAGAGATTGTACTGGGCCAGCGAGAGCGGTGGGGTAATTTCTTTGTCCATCACCCAGACCCGCTTGGCCGACAGATCCATTTTGAGGGATGGTTTTTGTTTGTAATCCAAAATAATGGGCGCCGTGGCCTCATCTTCAATAAAGGTTAATTTAGCGCACAGAGCAATGCCTACCTCATCGCCGTTGCGGATCAGGCGCGGCTTTTGGGCCACCGGTTCGCCGTTGAGGAATGTGCCATTTTTGCTGCCCATATCGCGCAGCGTATAGCCCTCCATGGTCTGGGTGATTTCAGCGTGTCGCCGGGAGACCTGCCGGTCATCAATTTGAATATCGCTGTCAGACTCGCGGCCAATGATCATGGTCCGTTTAACCAAAGGCCACTGCGTTTTGGGGCTGTTTCCTTCGTGAACCAATAACATGGCAACTTCTTGGCTAGACATAACAATTGCCTCCTACCTCGTTTGACAATGGGACTTTCGGCTTTTGACAGAAACCGTTTGTGTGATTAAGCTATCATTATGGTAAAATAAGCGAGCAGCTTGTTTGACCAGGGTACTTGGAGAAGAAGAGACATGTCGGATACATTAAGCCCCGGCACCATTTTATGGTCCCGTTACCGGATTTTAGACCTGGTGGGCCAGGGGGGTATGGGCGCTATTTACCAGGCCGAAGATTTACGCCTGGAAGGGCGCTCATGCGCGATCAAGGAAGTCACCCCTGATCCTGGCGCTTCCAAGGAGTACCAGGAGCAAGCCCAGGCCGCCTTCCACCGTGAGGCCAGTGTGCTGGCTCGTTTGGATCACGCCAATCTACCCAAAGTGTCCGACTTTTTCCTCTTCAACGGTCGCGACTACCTGGTGATGGATTTTGTGCCGGGTCAGGATTTGCGCGAAGTCATCGAACACGCCCGCCACAAGCAAACTTTTATTCCCGAAGAGCAGGTGCTGACCTGGTCTGAACAGCTCGTCAACGCCCTGGAATATCTGCATCAGCAGGACCCACCCGTGCTTCACCGCGATATTAAACCCTCAAATATCAAACTCACTCCCAGCGGTACCATCAAGTTGGTTGATTTTGGTCTGGTCAAACTGCTTCATCCAGATGATAATCGAACCGTAACCGTTCTGCAAGGCCGGGCTACGATCCAATATGCACCCCTGGAACAAATCGGCGGTGATAGCGGTTATACCGATAGCCGGGCCGATATTTATTCGTTGGGGGCCACCTTGTATCATTTACTCACTAACGAGCCGCCCCCGGATGCTAAAACTCGTTACATCCGCACCAAAACCCATCCTGTTTTGAGCATCAGCGACATCAACCCGAATGTGTCGATCCAAACTGAGCAAGCCATTCTGCATGCCCTAGGCTTGCACCCCGAAGAGCGCCCCGATAATATCCAACAGTTCCGCCGCGAGCTGCTGGGCGGTGCGCCGATTGTGATTAATGGCCGGGTGACCAATGGCTGGCGTTTTGCCTTTTGGCGCAACCGGGTGTTGTTAGCTCTGATTGCGGCCCTTTTAACCCTGGCGGTGATCCTCACCTTTACCCCCGGCCTGTCCGGCCTCGACACAAACCCGGATAACCCGCCGCCGGTCAGCGAAGTCAGCCGCTAATTTAGCTCAACTCCTCTTCGGATTTTGTGATGGCAGTAGAGCCTTTCTGGCTAGACCACTTTGAGCCAAAAATCCGGCCCGGTTTCAAATACCAAATCACCGTTCCGACAATGGCGCACAACAGGCTGACCAGCGGCGTGACCCAATGGCCCACAGCTCCCTGCTCAATAATGGGTCCCCAAAAGCCCGTCCGGGGCAGGGCCAGGGCCAGAATAGTGTAACTCACATACCCCACCAGGCCGCAGGCAATCGCCACCAGGGCCGAGCGCACCCGCTCTTCCAATAAAAGGCGGTCTCCACCCATAGTAAAGGCAATCCCGGCAATGACCAGCACGCCCAGCAACGAGTAAACCAGGTCGATCACATTGACCGGCCGGGCGGGCGGCTCAACTGAAGCAAGAGGCTGGGTAGTGGGGGTGGGCGATGGTTCGGGCGTGAGCGTTGGAATTGGCGTCTCCGTAGGCATGGGCGTGATGGTGGGAGTTTCGGTGGGGAAGGGGGTAAAGGTGGGGGTAGGAGTCGGCGTTTCCACAATACCCGGCCCGATGTTAAAGGTGACCGATTGAGCCAGATTGCTGGAGGCTTGCACCTGAAGCGGCGTATCTCGCTCTTTGATAATAGGAATTTCAGCCACGCCTCTGACGGTTTCGGTCGTAATCGGCTGCAACGACAGCCCTTCCAGCGGATAAAACCTCAGAAAATTGACCAGAGTGTCATCGGGCACGGGATGGCCGTTTTTATCCATGATGACACTGGTCCGAAACAGAATACCTTCCCCTACTTGTAAATCTATAACCGTGATAGGCGGGTCTTGTTGAGGCAAGGGAGTAATATTGCCGTTCTTATCAATTTTATGGACCGGCTGAAGTTGAATTGTTTGATTGGGGTCGGGGCTGAGGTCAAGCGGGCCAATGGCGGGTATGCCGACCGGCGCAGCCCCAACCGGTTCAAATTGTTGGAACAACAAGCGGGCGGCGGCCTCAAGATAGGCCGGACCTTTGCTATAAAAACCATAGTAGGCGGTCAACTGGCTGATTTCTGTTTCATCCAGAAAATAAGGCGCGTTAAAGGTAAATAGCACCAGGTTCTTGTTGCGCAATTGGTCAAAGCGATCCCTGAGCAGTGCTTTGACCGCATCGGATTGGGGCGATGTATCGGTGCTGACGTCAAGCATGGCAAAAATGATCCAATTAGCTTCTTGCAGCAGCTTTTCCGTTTGCTCATTTTCAGGCAAAGCCTGGCCGCTTAAAGCATTTTTTAAGAACGAAAACCCCAGGCTATTAATTTGCTCCGGCAATATTTGCCCGGTGGCATTTGGCCCAAACAACTGAAGTAAAATATCTTGTAAGGCGGTGGGAGGAATAAAAGAAAAAGTAGGACACCCCGGACAATCTTGACCCAAGCGATCATCGGTAAGAATGAGAATTTTATCACCGGGCTGGGGAATGCCGAGGGGATTACGCCCCTGAGAGGTTGCAGGCGCAATCAACGTGGCCCCCTCACGAGCAATGCGGTCCAGATCAAGGGAGTTATTAGCCAACACAGCTAAACTTTCACGGGGTTTTTCAACTTTGGTTTGCAGGACATTATTGCCATAAATTTTCAACTTGGCTTTAATAATCCGCCGTACCGCTCTGTCCACTGCCGTTTGAAAATTTGCTTCGTTGGTATATTTTTCTTGAAAAAAGCCAATGGCATTTTTAATATTGGCCAGTTCGGCGACCCTATCCTCACCCTGAAAAGCAAATTTTTGCAAAAATAAGACATCACTGCCGGCCAGAAAAGCGCTCTGCACCAGCAGACGCGCCGGAAAGTTCTCTTTAGAAACGCCGACAATTCCTTCCAAAGCGGCCGGTACGCCCAGCGGCGCGCTGACAATTAAACCACCGTCGTCTCGCCAGGGCGCAATTTCCTTCAAAGCCAAAATCGTGACCAAATTTCTGGCATCGAGGCTGATGGGCAGACTCCCTTGCAAGCCCTGATAGCGCGCGTGAGCGGTCATCAAGCCATCGGTGAGGCCATCCGGATCGCTGGTTTCAAGATTGGTCACCTGGAAAAAGGGGCGCAAATCTTTGCGCTGGAGCTCATCCAGCGATTTATAGATGGTCGGCAGCCCCTCATTGATGGCCCGATCACTGCTGCCAAAACCGGGAAAATGTTTGGCAATCGTGAGAATTTGGTGACTACCCCCTTGATGAACCCCCCGAATATAAGCCTCACCCATTTCACCCACCCAAAAAGGATGGCCTCCAAAAGAGCGGATCCCCAGCGAACCACCTCGCTCCGGGCGTGGGTTGTCCAATACATCCAGCGCCGGGCCAAAAAGCATGTTGACTCCCAGCGTCGCAAGCTGCTGCCCAACCACCTGGCCAACCAGGCGGGCATTCTCCGGATTCCAGGTAGCGCCCAAGGCCATCTCATTGGGTAAATCGGCCAGACCGCCTCGAATTTGGGTATAGGGGAAGCCATCGCCTTCGTGATTCACGGCAATGAACAAAGGCACAGGTGTATAGGGGCCAACAGAATTGGTCGCCGAGGCAACTGTCGTAGCCGTAACGGTTGGGGTAGCACTCTCAGCCTCGCCGGTGGGGGGGGGCGGGGGTAGCGGTGCAGTTTGAGCCAAAGCTTGCAAGGCATTGGTCAGAGCCAGAACCTGGGTCGGCGTGGTTTGATTGTTGGTAAAATTCTGATTTTCCGCCGAAATATAGACGCCGCCCACCCGATAAAGCTGAATGAGTTCGGCAATATCTGATTCAAGCCCCACCTCATTGCCTCTGAAGGAAACCATAAAGAGCTGGCCGACCCGCTCGGCGGGGGTCATGGCCGCAAAGATGGTCTCGATGATGATGGGATCAGGCTCAGTATTGGCCTCTTGGGCCGTGGCCGGAGCCGGTTGACTGGAACTTAAGCACAGCGCGGCCACTAAAATCAGGAGGAAGGTATAAAATTGAAAATTGAGCGGGGTGAGTCTCACTGCGTTTCCCTGGATCATTCAGACTGCCGTAAAGTATACTGCCAATGAGACCTATCGTCAACAGCAGTTTTGAGCGTAAAGAAGTTAAATCGGCTTTTTGGCCGGCAAACCGGGCCGACGAGGATATTGCGGCGGAGTCGATTTGTTTTTTTGGATGACGACCAGGTGGCGTTCAGCTTCCAGCCCCGGCACGGCTACCGGCAAAACCTGGCTGATTTTGCCGCCGAGAATGCCCAGAGCATTAGCGGCTGCTTTGAGCTCGTCGGCCGGGTGCTGGCCCTTTTGGACAATAACCAAGCCCCCTCGTTTCACCAAAGGCAGGGTATATTCGGCCAGCACCGGCAGCGGGGCGACCGCGCGAGCCACTGCGACATCGTAGCGCTCACGTTGAGCGGGCTGGCGGCCCGCCTCTTCCGCCCGTGCAGTGAGAATTGTGACACCAGTCAAATTTAGGACCTGGATGAGGTGTTGCAGAAAAGCGGTTTTTTTGCCTGTTGACTCCAACAGGGTCAAACGCAGCTCAGGCAGAGCAATTTTGAGGGGCAAACCGGGAAAGCCGGCGCCGCTGCCCACGTCAACCAGCGACAGGCTCAGAGGCAAGCCCGGCAAAACCTGATAAACGGAAAGCGAGTCGAGAAAATGTTTGACCACAATTTCCGACGGTTCGACAATGCTGGTCAGGTTAACCCGTTGGTTCCAGGCGATGAGTTCCTGGCTGTAGCGGGCAAAGGCGTTGAGTTGGGCTTCGGTCAAAGCGAGATTAAATTGTTGCGCGCCGTCACGGAGGGTTGAGTCCATGGCTGGTTGAGGTTATTTTTCCTTGACCACCTTGATCCGGTCAAAATCGCGGGCAATGATCGCATTTGGAAAGATGGCGCGGGCCTCGTTGAGCACGTCCTGCTCGCGATAACGGCGGGAGATGTGGGTCAGGTAAAGCTGCTGTACCTGGGCTTCACGGGCCAATTGGGCCGCTTGCGCCGCCGTAAGGTGGCCAAAATGACGGGCCATGTCCGCATCTTCGTCAAGGTAGGTGGCCTCGATGACCAGGGCATCGGCCTGGTGGGCGACCTCCCGCAAATTATCGGTGCGCCCGGCATCGCCGACAAAAACCAGCCTGGCGCCGGGGATTTCCGGGCCGAGCACGTCGTCGGGGCCGATGCGCCGGCCATCGGCCAGGGTGATGGCTTCACCGGCAACCAGTTTGCGCCGCTCCGGGCCAAAGGGCACCCCCAGTACTTCGGCTTTGTCGTTGAGAAAGGGGCGGCGCGATTTCTCCTGAAATAGAAAGCCAAAGCAATCGGCGCCGCGATGCGTCACCGGAAAGGCGCTGAGCTCAAAGCTGTTATCTTCCATAATCAGGCCCGGTTGGAGTGGAATAAATTCCAGCTTGATCGGCAGCTTTTCGCCGCGCAAAACAACTTTCAGCAGCAAATCCTTGACTCGCTCCAGAGTCCATTGGCCGCCGTATATTTCTAGCTTTTCAATGGCCTCCCAACGACTAAAGGTTGAAACCAGACCGCCCAGACCCAAAATATGATCCAGGTGGCCGTGGGTAAGCAATATTTTATTGAGTCGCTTAAAGCCCAGGTTACTCTGCAAAATCTGGCGTTGAGTACCTTCACCGCAGTCAATCAGAAAACGATACTCTTTGTACAGCACGGCATTGGCGGAAAGTCCGCGGTGCACCGACGGCGCTGAGGCAGAAGTCCCCAGAAAAACCAGTTCAAACATTATTCGGTTAGGTCCTTACCCAAGTTGTTTTTTCAGTAGCCAGTAATCAGATGCCAGTAGTCAGATAATTCTAGGCGCTGACTACTGGCATCTAATTTCTCTAACTTATCGTGGAATATCGTTGCGGGTCAACCACAAGATATCGGTTGATTTCAGTAGGATAACTTGATTGGGGAGAGGTTGCAAATCTGAGGCAGGCGTATGGGTTTTGCCTCTGAGGGGAGCAGGAGGGGTGGGGCGATGGAACACATTGCGCAGAGCCAGTTCAACCGTATTTTCCTCGTCACCCACCAGGCGCATGCTGTGGAGGTCGCCCTCAAAATATTCTCCATCGCGCATCTGGATGGTCAGATGAGGCGGAATTAGGTTAAGTTTCAACGGCTCAACCTGGAGGATGGTGTGCCACAGCAAAAACGGCTCCGGCGGGTCTTCATCGAGCAGAAACTTCCACCATTTAGGTCGGTTGGCCGCCGTGCGGTAGCCCAAAAAGGTAGCAAAGCGGCGAGCCAGAATCAGACTCACCGCCAGGTAAAGAATGCTTATAAAAATAATAAAGGCCAACACCGGCAGCGGATAGGTGTCGAGCGGCATCGGTGGGCCGATGATGTTGCTGACATAAAGAAGTTCGCCACGGATCAGCCAAAAAGCGGCTAAGCCCAAAGCAATGCCGGTTAAAAGCGTCCCGTGGATAATGGCGCTGCCAACCACAGCCAATACGACTTGCTCAAAAGCATCGGGAGTGCGGTAGTAGCGCGGGCGATAAGCGGTATAGGTCCGGGTGAAGAGAAAACCGGGAGCGACAAAAAAGAGGAGTAGGATGATGCTTTCCAGGTTGAGGCTTAAACTCATTTATCTTTCCGGTAATTGCGCAGCGGCCAACTGGATAAATCTTCGGGAAAGGAGACCGTTTGCAGGGCGCTGGCGGCCTGAATGGCCCGGGTTTTGGCCTTCTCTTTGAGTTCCATCAGGTTAAAGGCTTCGCGCACGATCTCGGTGAGGCGCTGGACATTTTTAGCCAGGGTGCTTTTGTCAATAAACTCAAAGGCTTTATATCTTTCTTCGGCTTCTTCCCGTAGTTCTTTCTCCGGGTAACCGGTCAAAACAATAGCATTAATCCGATGTTCAGCCAGTTGTTTGAGCAACTCCATGCCCTGGCGGTCTTCCTCATCGGTCGGGCTGAGACGCAGGTCGACAATGACCAGTTCCACATCTCGCTCACGGATAACTTGCATCGCCGCCTGGTAACTATCCACCGTTTTGACTTCAAATTCGTTTTTCAAAATAGCCTGTAATTGAGCTCGCCAATCCGGCACATCATCAACAACTAAAACTCGTTTATGCATCGTTCGATCCTCCATAATCCCAGGGCAGGTGAGAATCTTGTCTCAAAGGGATTCGTCATCGACCTGCCCATCCTCCGCTCTGCTTCAACTATCGCATCTTACCCCATTTTCAGGGCGAAGGCAATCGCGAGGGATTGCCCGGCAGGGTGATGGTGAAGGTGGTGCCTTCATTCGGACGGCTTTCCACGGTAATCTCGCCCTGCTGCTGTTCTAAAAAAGTTTTGACCCACCACAGGCCAAAACCCAAGCCCTGGGGGTAGGTCGTAAAGAACATGTCAAACACTCGATTGAGATTTTCCGTCGCAATCCCCGGCCCGCTATCGGTAACTTGGATAACAATTTTGTTACCCACTTTAAATGAAGCGATACGCAGCAGGCCGCCTTTAGCTTCCATCACCCGCAGCGCATTGGTAATTAGCTCGATCAAGGCGTCAACCAGTAAATCGCTGGTATCAACCGCCGGTAATTTGGGATCAAGATGACAGATCAGCTTGATGTTTTTAGGCATCTCAACCAGCGACAGGGACCGGTTAATCAACTCATTGATATTATGGGCCTTGGCCGGGTGCTGGCGGAAACGGCGCAGCAGGGCCACCGCCAGGTCAACCGTATAGAGCGTGTTGCGCTCAATGCGCTCTAAATTGTCGTCGATCTCTTGCTTTAATTCAGGGGCTAAGGTGACAGGTTGCAGCAACTCCCGCAGGTGTTGGACCGCAATCGGCACCAGGGTAGTGGTATTATTGATGCGGTGGGCCAGGCTGCCGGCAGCTTTGCCCAACACAGCCCAACGTTCGGCGGCGATGCGTTGCTCTTGCGCTTGCTGCAAGGCTTCATTGGCTCTTTGCAACTCAGCATACTGGCGAGCATTTTGAATGGCGCTGGCGGCGGCCGTGGCCACCGGCAGCAGGAGCTGCAAGTCACTCTGGTCAAAATTGCCATGCTTCTTGTTAAGCAGCTCCATCACCCCCACCACCTCCCCTTCGGCGATGAGCGGCACAGCCATAATCTTTTGGGTTTTAAAGCCGGTCAGCCGGTCGGCCACGGGCGACCAGCCAGGGTCGCTCTGGACATTGTTGACAATATGAGGCAGGCCGGTTTGGGCCACCAGCCCGACAATGCCCTGCCCCAGCGGCATCAAAAAATTCTTCAAACTGGTCAACTCATTGCCCTGGTCATCGTAAGCCAGTTGAAACACCACGCCGCCGCGCTCTTTGTCCAACAAGGCCAGCGAGCCGCACTCGGCCCCAAAAATTTCGGCGGTACGTTTAACCAACATACGTGGAATTTGCTCCACATCCAACGTACTCGAAACCAGGTGGCTAACCTCGTTGACTAACTTTAGATCATCGCTAAGTTGCCTTATATACTCATAAAGTTTGGCGTTTTGAATCGCAATTCCTGCCCAATCGGCCAGGGCCGAGAGCAAGGCTTGATCCTCGGAGGTGAAGGGGCGCCGCTGATGACGATTATCAACTCCTAATACCCCAACCACGTCGATTCCAACTTTGATCGGCACATTGACCAAGGCATAAACTACCAGGCCGGTTTTCACTTTCAGGCTGCTGCTCTCTTTGGATATAGCAATCGGTTCGCCGCTTTGGACCACCTTCCCGGCAATCGAGTCGCTGACCTTGATCCAGAAGTTTTTGACCTCCTCACCGCCCAGGTTCGCCTCGGCTACCAGAAATAAGTTACCGCTGGCTTCATCAACCAAAAGGAGATAGCTTTCATCGGCCTCGGTCAGCGTTACGGCTGCTTTGGCCACCCGGCGCAGCACCGCCTCCAGCTCAAGCTGCGAGGTAACCGACTTGCCGATTTCAAACAGCGTTTGCAACTGCTGCACCCGCGCCGTCAGTTGCTGATTGGCTTCGATCAATTCGGCCCGCTTGGTCAAAACCAGGTCGCTGCTTGGCAGGGGATGATCCAACGTCGACCGGATCAGCGCCGCCAATTCGGACGCGGTAAAAGGCCGGTTTAGCCAACCGACAATATTTTTATGGTTAAAGTTGGTCTTGGCCGTTTCACCGTTCGCGCCAACCAAAATAATGGGGGCGGTCAACCGTTGCGCACTCAACTCGGCCAGCAGCGACGAAGCTGGCACATCGCTCAGGTTGGCGTTGAGCACAATCAAATCAGGCTTGACCTGTGGCAATGAGTCCAGCGCCAGGCGGCCACTGGCCTGATGGTTGACGACCATACCGTATTGGTTTTCCAGGCTGGACTTTAATGCAGCGTTGTCAGCCGGATCAATAATTAAAATGCGTGGGTTTTTAGATACAGCAGTCATGCTTCAATTTTGTCTTTTTCGAGAAATTCTATCGTACCCCGGTATTGATCGATCTTCGCCACCGGCCCCAGAAATTGCTCGACCACCCACAGGTTGGTCAAGGTATGTTTTGAGAGCCGTTCTGCCGACAGAGTAGCGGTCAAACCGGATAGGGCCAGCGGCAAAATGAGCTGATCGGCCAGGTGCTTATCCAGCATCGCGCCGCTGTGCTGGAAGGCTAACAAAGCGTCCACCGCCTCCTCGGCCACTCGCTCCGAGGCTTTGCCTTTTGCTCCCAAGGCGCTAAAACCGGCCCAGCTTGACTCGTATTCGGCGGTTAAAAAGATGCCCGCTCCCGGTGAAACCGAACGCACCCGCTGCGGTTCAATCACACCCGGCAGACCTGCCTGCTCCAGCAAACTCATGGCCCGATCTCGCATGCGTTGGGCAATGTGAGCCGGCAGGCTCGAAGCCACCGCCACACCGCGGACCTGCTTCAAGGCCCCGCGTGTCTCCGCCAGAGCGGTCTTGGAGGGCGTCTGAAACACAGTTCTACCCGGAATGGCGGCTTTGATCTCGCCTTCACCCGCAGGATACCAGCCCCAGGCTAATAAATCGATGGTGGCCTGAACACCCAAGCGGCCAGTCGTGGGTAAATAAACCTCCCGCAAATAGTGAAAGGGTGGACTCCACGGCACATGGGTCCCGCCTTTGACGGTGACTGAACTGGGACCGGCGGCCAAAGCAAGCGGCAATAAGACGGTTTGGAGGACCAGGGTGGCTGCACCGGCGCTGCCGCCTGTGCGAGCCGCGGCCACGTCAAATTCATAAATGCCGGGGATGGGGTCGGATTGCGGCTCAAAAGTGAGGTTGGTCGAACCTAATTTATCGCCCGACAGCCGGGCATCGCAGATCATCGCGGCGGCTTGCACCGCAGTCAAATGTTGAGCGGCCAGGCCGGGGTTTTTGCGTCCGGCACGGATATTTTCTATGCGGATGGGCCGGTGCAGAATGGCAGCCAGGGCCAGCGAGCTACGTAGGATTTGCCCGCCTCCTTCGCCATAAGCGCCGTTGATAATGAGCATCCAGATCTCTCAAGCATTTGTTTAGTAATTAATTCGGTAAGGCAACTCCAAGAAAATAATTAGCCAAAGTTCGTGAAACGTG
>CAZRYD010000203.1:0-12312 GCA_964604225.1 uncultured Caldilineaceae bacterium | reverse complement strand
GCTTCGATACGGCTAACGCCTACTCAGCATGCGTTTTGAGCACCCAACCGCGTAAGTCCTGGAATATAATCGCCGACTTGTCGCTCGACCCGAATCAACAGATCGTAAGTAGTGGCAGTTTCCAGGAAGGTCTCTGGGTCAATATATTGCACAAAGCCGCTGTGAGCGGCGACAACTACAGCCGGAGCGTCTTCCGGCAAGACGGGGGGATTTTCAACTATCCAGGGTTGCTCCACGGTGCTGGGAAACAGGTTCTCAAACAAGTCAACCGTATCATGCATAATCAGGCTAATCACATTGTCCACTTCAATGGAGTGGGCCAGGTGGTCAACAAAAGGGTTAGTTCCATTGGCCTACCTCTGGGTGTCCTCTCAACGCACCAAGTAGATGAGGGCAACCACCACGCCAATGACCACGACGATCCAGCGCAGGGTGGCTGGTTTAATCCGTCCCGCCAAGCGGCCGCCTAAGGCCCCCCCTACCAACGCACCTACGGCCATCACTAACACGGCTGACCACACGACCTGGCCTGAAAACAAGAAGAAGATCGCGGCGGCGGTGTTGACGGAAAATGAGATGGCCTGTTTCAGAGCATTGAGCCGCGTCAAATTGTCATCCAGGGTGAGGCCCAGTACGGCCAGCACAATCACGCTCAACCCCGCCCCGAAATAACCACCATAGATTGCGGCCAAGCCGACCGGCAGCGCCGCCCATTGCTCGGATATGGTTGAGCCGGTCTGCCCGGAGCGGCGCACAAGCCAGGCCCGCACGGGGTCCTGCACCGCCAGCAGGCCCGAGGCCAGCAAAATGAGAAATGGCACCAGAGCCCGAAACACCCGCTCACCGGTGTTCAGGAGGAGGATGCCGCCGACGACCCCACCGATAATGCCGGCTGGTAGGGCCAACCACAGCCGCCGTTTTTGTCCGCGCAGGTCATTCGACTGGGCTAGAGTCGCACCCAGGTAACCGGGGCAAAGCGCTACGGTATTGGTCACGTTGGCGGCCACGGCAGGGATGCCCACAGCGGTGAGCATAGGGAAGGTAATCAGGGTTCCACCGCCAGCCAAGGCATTAACGGCCCCGGCAGCCACGGCGGCTAACCCCACCAACACAAAATCGAGTCCGCTGAGCATGTTATGGTTTTTATCCTCTCTATTTGGTTATCATCTAAAATGGGATATTCGCCAGGTTACGGCACGCCTGGCGCTAGAGTCAATTCCCTAGAAATAATAAAAGCCGCCCATTTGTTAGGGGCGGCCTTTTTTCCAGAAGTGTATCGGTGGCTGCCTGATCAAACCAGCTTGGCCAAATCCTCGGCAGCGCGTTTCATGTCCAGGAAAATTAAACCCAGCTTGGCATCACCACGGGCCAGAGCGGTGAGCACGGCTTCTTCCCCAATGGACATGAGGATAACATAGCCCTTGTTACCCCGAATATAAACCTGATCCAAAATGCCACGCCCCAACTCAGCCGCAATACGTTCACCCAGGGAAAGCATAGCCGCCGACATAGCTGAAACCCGATCTTCCTCAACATCGGCCGGTAATGAAGATGCCATAATTAACCCATCGACGCTCACTACGGCCGAAGCCTCAATATCAGCCGTGCCGGCCTGTAGATCTCTCAAACGGGCTATCATTTGCTCGGTACGAGATGCCATTGTTGTCCGTGTACTCCTTTCAAACAGGTTATTTTAACCCTTGGCTCATAATAGCATAAGAAAAAAACTATGTCAATGTATCTGTTATTTTATTGTCACTTCACAAGATTACATAACGTCATCAAAATTGACCCTCAAAATGGCTCCAGTGGGATGAATTTGCACAGGACAAGCTAATATTGAAGGTATCCTCCCTAAATTTTTTATTAAGGGGTAAGCAGGTGGGGCAGAAATTTTAGGATGCCGAAGTGCCGCTGAGGCTGGTAAAAATTTTAGCTCAGTGGCCCGCTAAAAATTTAAATTTGTTTGGCTTCCCACTCAAAAAATGCTTCAACTACTTGTCTAAAAAGGGGCGCAGCCTCCTTTGAGCCTTCGCCTGCATGTTCAAGGATAACGGCAATCGCTACCCGTGGTTCTTGGACGGGCGCATAACCGGCAAACCAGGCATGCGGTTTTTCCTGCCCGGATTCGGCGGTGCCTGTTTTACCAGCTACGCTATAGTTGATATTGGTAAAAGCCTCACGGGCTGTGCCGCGCGCTCCACTCACAACCGCTTCCAGGCTATTATGGATTAGCCCTAATGTTTCGGGGGAAAGGGGGAGCGTGCCGGCTACTTCTGGGGCATAAACTTGTTCGGCCCCATCTACGCCAACAATTTTATCGATCACCCGTGGACGCAGCAAACGCCCCCCATTGCCGATCGCGGCCAAAAGTCGCGCAATCTGCAGCGGGGTAGAGAGCATATAGCCCTGGCCAATGGCCGTATTCACCGCATCGCCGTCAAAAAGGGGCTGGCTGTAGTTGGCCTGTTTCCAGGCGTCATCGGGCACTACGCCGGCACTCTCGCTCAAACCGAGAATATCCGTTGGCACGCCCAGGCCAAAGGCGCGGGCCCAATTGGGCAATAATTGAGGGTCCTTTTTGTGTAAGGCCAGACCAAGGTTATAAAAAACTACGTCGCAGCTCTGGGTCAGGCCATCGAGCAGATTGATCCGGCCGTGGCCCCGCTCTAGCCAGCATTTTTTTTCAAACTCCTTGCCCAGGCCAGCCCATTTGCCGGTGCAAACATAGGTATCTTCCGGCTTAAAGCCGAGCGTTTCCAGGGTGGCGCTCAAGGTCACAATCTTAAAAACAGAAGCCGGCGGGTAGGCTCCCTGGGTGGTTCGATTCAGCAAGGGACGCTTTTCATTGGTGTATAATTTGGCCCAGGCATCCACGTCAAAGCCGGTGGTGAAGACGGCAGGTTTGAAGCGGGGATAACTGGCCAGGGCGTAAATTGCCCCGCTGTTCGGGTCCAGCACCACAATCGCGCCGAGGCGTTCCCCCAATAGGTGCTCTATCGTGGCTTGAAAAAGGGTGTCGATAGTCAGGTAGACGCTATTGCCGGCGCGAGAGGAAATGCTCGCAATTTCAGACAAGACCTGGCGTGAAGGCGATAGAGTCACCAAGCGTCCCCCCCGCTGACCGGCCAGCTCACGTTCAGCCCAGCCCTCCACTCCGGCCAGGCCGACCAGTTCATCGCCGCGATAGCCTTGTACCAGGTACTCCTGTTTGCGTTCCGCCGGAATTTTACCCATGTAGCCGATGATGTGTGCGGCCGTATCGCCATCATTATAGGTACGGACTTCGTGGGTGCGGCGGTCCACTCCGGCCAGATTGTTGAGCAAATTGTCATTGTCCAAACTGGTTTCAAAGGTAATATCGGCCACAGGCACAAACCAATCGGGCCGGGCCGCCGCAATTTGAGCCTTAATTTTATCGGCCGGCACCTTGGTCAGGGAGGTCAGGTAATCAATCACCCCTGGCTCGTCTTCGAGATATTGGGGAATAACGCCCACGGTGACCATTTGCCCCTGCGTAGCCAGGGCGTGGACATTTTTATCATAAATGTTGCCTCGGGCGGGCTGGTCGCTTAGAAAAGCCAGGCTAACGCCATCACCCAGTTGGGGCAGCACCAATGTCGGCTGCCACTCGACGCCCCAACGACCGCCGCTGAATTTGAGCCGCATCTGGTTGTCGGCGGTAAGGGGCCCAAAGAGGTTGGTTTGCCAGATAGAGCGAAACGTGGCGGAGGCCTGGTCGCCCTGGTGCAGTAATGAGCCAAGCTGGGTAGCCACCTGAGTGGTGGTCGCTTCGGTCATGGCCTCGGCATAATAATTTTGAAATTGGGCCAAACTCAAACGGGCCTGGGAATCGGGGGTGAGGAGATTATACATAGTCTCATAATTACCCGTAGCCCAGGCTGTCAGATAAGCCTGAACTACAGCATCGGCGCTGGGCAGCGGTGTGGGGGTGGGCGTGGGCAGCGGTGTGGCGGTCGGTTCAACGGCGAAGGGGGTTAGCTCCGGCGCGCAGGCGCTGACCAGCAGAGCGATGCCGAAGCTTTTGATAAACACTCGTCGAGGAATCCTGGGACCAGCCATAGCAGAATTATAGCATTGAGGGAGTTGTGTGTAAAACGACACCTTGAATTTTTATGTTGATACCCAAGATATAGTGGGGGTATCTCTAAAAATTTCCAAGATATAGTATGTTGCAAATTCTCAAGCCAGCCGAGCAGCTCGAACAGGCTATTCGGGCCTGGCCCAGTATCGAAGGGATCATTGCGGCCAAGTCGCAGGAGGTCTATACCGCCATTGAAATTGACCTGAGCCGGACGGCGGGGCGCTGCTCTAATTTCAACCCCACTCACACAGCGTTTCCAAATACGCCGCCGAGCCGTCGCGCAGCCAGCCATCCAACTGGGCCGGTTCTTTGAGCTGCTGGCCGCGCTGGCGCGGGACAACCACAAAACGGCTATTTAGTTCCGGCAGGGCGGTCATATCCACCCACAACTTTTCAAATTGAGCCACCGGAAAGATATCCTCCTGCCCCTTGCCCCAGCGTTTTTTGACATCCTTGAGGGTGATGTAGGTTGGCATACGAGCCGCCAGGCGGCGCACAGCCGCCGCCACTTTGTCGGCGTCGGCCAGTTCAGCCCGGACCAGCCCAAAAGCGGCCAGCAGCCGGTCAAGGTCCATCCAGATGGTGTTGGAGTTGTAATAGGACAGTTGAAACTCAACCTCCTCGCGAGGTAGAGCTAGCCCTTCCACCAGGCGTAAATGACCATCAACTCGGGCCAGCCCCCCGCCACGATCCTCGATGCGCCGGGTAATCACTTCGGTGGTCATGTCGGCCCCGCTGTCGATGTGCTGGCCGAGCAGCGCCGGGTCAACCTCCGCGCCCAACGTGTCAATATTGTGCATCATCAAATATTTCAAATTAGGCCGCTCCGCCAGCAGTTGCGCCAGCACCCCATTGCGGAACAAATTGGGGATTTCGTACCAGTGGCCGACCGGGTGCAGACATTGCAGCGGCAGGTTATCGGTGTAATCGCTACCCTCACCGGCTTGTCGGGCCCATTCAATCAGGGCATGGTGCAGGCTCTCGCGGACTTTCTGGGCCTGCTCGTCGAGCAACTGCTGCGGCATCTCCTCCCAAGCAAAGCGCAGATCGCGGGCCATCGGCACCAGCCGCAGGCCAATACTGCGGCCCGGCGAGAGATAGAGCGGGCCGGTATAGCCATACTGTTTCTCCGCCTGCAAAAAGGCTTCGATGGGCGGGTGGGTCAGATAGCTGGTGGTGATAAGGTGGGGCAATGGCGTGCCGCACAAATGGCTCAAGCGGCGGCTCTTGGCCAGGTGAACCTCGATAAAGGTGCGCTGGCGGCCGGCCAATTTGCAAAACGGGTTAATGGCCTTGACCACTCCCGCGCCGTGGGTCCAGCGGCTGCCGGCCCCTCCGGCCAGCGAAACCACCGCCACCGCTCCGGCGGCCAGCGCTTCCAGACCCAAGTTATAAAAACGAGGCAGCAGACCCGCCGTAGCGTCGTAGACATCATCCAGCCCGGCATCCTCGATTTTGCTGCTGACCGGCAGCCGGTTTTGGGCCAGGCCGACCCGCCCGCTGCGCAGGTCGGCCTTGATGGTTTCGTGCTGGACCCGATCAAAGCCGTACTCGTCGAGCAGTGCCGCCAGGCTTTGTTCTCCGGCCTCTGCCGTGTCTGAACGGGGTAATAAACGGTCGAAGAGGGTTTGGACCATCCCGGCCAGCCGGGGATCTCTCCGGCAGGCTTCGCCAAAGCGATCCAACTCGGCCCGGCGCGAGACCGACAACTGCCGTGCTTCGAGGCGGAGCAGGCCGGGTACGGTCTGGGTGTAGTAGCCGGGCGGCATCAGGGCGCTAGGGCCGGTCAGCAGGTCGGCCCAGGTGCCGCGCTCGTTGATGGCAAAATCGTAGACCACCGGCTCCATAGCAAAGGGCACGGCGTGTTCCAGCCGGCGCTTGGTCTCACTCATAATCGCTTGCAGGCGTTCCTGAGCCGCCGGCTTTTGGGCCGGGTCAAAGATAAAGCCCATACCGCCGCCGGACATGCCGCCCAGCATCCAGAAGCCCCAAAAATCGGGGCCAAACTCGGCTTTGGCCCGCTCGATCAGGGTTTCGGTGTAGAGATTGCTGGCCCAGGGGATAATCGCTTGAATGGGGCGGCTGAAATTGCGCTGGGTCGCCGCGCCGATGGCCTGGACTTGACCCTGCTGCAAATGAGCCACAATCTGGTCAAGAATCTGGATGGCCTCCTGGCGGCCCTGCCACTCCGCTTCGGAGCGGAGCAAATATTTCTCGGTGACCATTTCCAGAATGGGGCCGACATCCTGGGCCATGCCGCCGTGGACCAGTACCAGGCTGTCTTGCAGCTTCTGCCGGGTTTCAACCGACACATCGGCCAGGCTAAAAATGCGATGGCTGGGCAGCAATCGCCCCCGGCTGATGCCAAATTCGGGGTCTTCTTCCGTCGCTTTGACCCCCTGAATCAATTTCATGCCCGGCCAGACCCCGCCGGAATCTTGCCAGCCGCCGCCGGACCCCCCCAACCACTCGCCCAGGATAGCCCGCGCAGCGACCAAGCGGCGCTCGTCTTCGGCCAGTTGGCCGGTCAGGCTGCGGGTTTGGCCGGTGGCGCGCATGCAAACGGCAATGAGGCAGGCCAGCAAGTTAGTGGAGACGGCCAGGCGCGAACCTTTGGGGATGCCGTTGACTCGGCTGACGATTTCCAGGCCGTAGCCGGGTTTGACCAGGTGGGCCAACAGGTCGGCCAGCGGTTGGTCAGCCCCTTCCATGCCCGGCGGCACAATGCCGGAGGCAATAATGGCTGCTTTGAGCAGCCCCAGGTAATCGCGGGCAAAATCAAACACTTCGGCCAGGGTGGTAATTTCGGCGCTGGCCCCTAGATCTACGCTGACCAGCCGCAGCACCGGCCGGTCAATGACCCGAAAATAGGCTTCCACCGGCGGTTGAGGTGTGCTGCCTCCGTCCGTTCCGCCGCGTACGCTCAGATCAATCGAGACGTTCAGCACCCGTGCCCCTTCAGGAAAATCCATGCCCAGAAAGAAAATATCGCTCCAGCCACTGTGGGTCAGATCCATGCGCACCGGCGTGGCTTCCTTGAGGATAGGAAAGAGCGGATTATTTTCGGAGCGTTCAAACAGTTCTGGGCGGACCCGCAGGGGGTGGTCGGCCGGGTGGCCGATGCGGAACATCCACTGGTTGCCCCGCACCGACCGGACACTGCGCCGGACCTGGTCGGCCAGAGTCTGGAAACCGAGGTTGTGATAGGCCGCGGCCAGGGCACTGGAGCTGCCTTCATTCGGGCCGTGGGCGGTTTGCACGGCCAGAAAAATTTCGATGGCCTCTTCAAAGCGGCGTTTAAGCAGGTTGGTGTAACCGTCGAAGGGAATCAAGCCCTTGGCCTGCATGCCGGGTTTCAGCGGCAGATGGAAGCGATGGATGGCGTAGAGAAAAAATAAGGCCCGCACCCGCTCATAGAGGTTGTCACTGTCTCGCCGGAGTTGGTCAAGAGCTGCACATTCGGCCAAAAGTTCGCTCAAGGAGGCAGCCCGGCAGAAAGCATCCAGCGAGCGGTTGCGTGTTTCGGCGTCAGCGGCAGTGATAATTTTGGTTAATTCGCTCATGATTCATCCTGGGCAATAATGATTAGACAATTCACAATTTTTATCTTCCGGTCGCGCCCAGCTCTCGTCCGGCGAGGAGTTCGAGCAGTTTGGACAGGACTTCATCACGATCCTGACCGCTCAAGGCCAGGGCCAGTTGGGCGGTCAGCAAACCGTATTTGACCCCGACATCGTAGCGCCAATCGTGGATTTCCAGGGCCAAATATTGCTCGCGTTGGGCCAGTTCGGCCAGGGCCGCGGACAGGGTGACGCCGCCCTGCGCCCCGGCGCTCTCGATGTGCTGGCCTAGGATGTCGAAAACAGTGGAGGTCAGCACGTGCATGCCAAAAAAGCAGAGGTAATGGCCGGCCCGCAGCCCCGGCACAATGAGGCGCTGTTCGGCTTCGGTGGGCGTGGGTTTTTCGATAACCGTTTCCAGACGGTACAGGTCAGACCGGCCGGCCACCCGCCGCCCGCCAACCGTGCCATAGTAGGGCAGCAAGCTCTCTCGCGTGGCCTGTACGGCAGAGACAGCACAGGCTTCGGTCTGGGCAATTTCGACCAGTTGCCGGGCGCAGCCGGTCTCGCCGCGGCTCACGTAAAGGTGATCGCCCACCAGGTGCAGAAAGGGGTCGGCGCCGACAAAGGCTTTGGCACAATAGATGGCGTGACCGTAACCCAATGACGTTTCCTGGTAGACAAAGTGGAGGCGTCCGGCGTGGTCGCCGGCGACGGCGGCATAGGCCGTCTCGTCGCCAGGGTGGACGACCACACAGATTTCCTCCACCCCGGCCCGCAGCACCTCTTCCAGGATGATGCCGAGGACCGATTTTTCTGTCCCATCCCGGTCAATCAGGGTTTGCAGGGGCAGGGTGCGCTGCTTACGTCCGGCAGCAGTGATAACGGCTTTGGTGATTTTCATGGATTACCTCCCGGTAAAACGTCTAGTTCTTGGAGTCCCCAGTTTTCCACTCCTCAGAGCGGGCATCCTAGCGATGGCGGAAAAAATAATGGTCCATCGCCAGGAAAAAGGCTTTGCAATGGCGCACAATTAACAAGGCGAAGATGGTGACGGCGATGAGAGTCACCCACAACACCTGGAGCATCGAGAGATGAAAATAGTGATAAAGGGTCAGAAACAACGCAATACCAAAAAGACCGGCAAAGCCGTAGTCGAACATCCAGAAAGCCAGCAGAAAATAACCGGGTTCGGGATCATAAAGGTAGTCGCAGTGAGGACAGCCGGGTAGGGTGCCAAACCAGTCGCTCACGCTGCGTACCCGGCCCAGCGGACAAAATAGCGGCGATAGGCCGCAGACGGGGCATTTTAAGTGCAAACTGCGGTAAAAATAGAGCCAGGCCCGGTAAAGGGGCGAGGGAGTGATCGGGGTGGGGTTTGGCTTGTGGGTCATAGTATGCTCAATTTTATTGGGACTATGACAGTTCGACAAATATGAAAATCTAAAATCAGGAATCCCTCCGTTTGATAGAGTTGACTACATGGGGTAAAATAGGACGGATACCTTAAACAACTCTAAGGCGGCAGGCATGGAACTGCAACTCCCGGTAGTTTTCAACGATCGCTACCAACTCATCAAGAAAATCGGCGAAGGTGGCCTGGCAGAAGTGTATCAAGCCCAGGATATGGCTTTAGGCCGATTGGTCGCAGTTAAAGTCCTGCGGCCGCAATACACCCGCGACCCCAACTTTTTGGTCAACTTCCATCGAGAAGCGCAAAGCGCAGCCCGCTTGAGCGACCCGCACATCGTGGCCGTGTACGATTTCGGGCAAGATAAAAATCGCCCCTATATTGTTATGGAATGGATCGCCGGGTCGGACCTGCGCACCATTCTCGATACCCAAGGGGCCTTGCCGTATGACCGGGTGGTTGAATTTGGGATTCAGATTTGCGCGGCAGTCGGCGCAGCTCACCGGGCCGGCCTGGTCCACGGCGATTTGAAACCCGGCAATATTTTGGCGACTGCCGGCAATCGGGTCAAGGTAACCGATTTTGGTCTGGCCAAGGCGCTGGGCGATAGCGCCATGGATGCCGGCGAAGTGGTCTGGGGCACGCCGGCCTACTTTGCCCCGGAACAAGCTGCCGGCGACCGCGTGTTGCCGGCCACCGATGTTTACGCCATCGGCATCATTTTGTACGAGATGTTGACCGGGCGTGTGCCCTTTGTCGGGGTTGACGATCAGGACGTGGCCCGTAAGCAACTTTACGAAGCTCACCTCCCCGTTGACCAAATTAATCCCCGCATCCCAGAGCCGCTGGCCCGCATTGTGGATGCGGCCATGGCCAAGAATATCAATGAGCGTTTCCTCACTGCGGACCACCTGCGCGAGGCTTTAATTTTGTTCCAACAAGGCGGCTTGAGCACGCCTGAGGTGAGTGCGCCCATTTCAGCCGTGGTCGGTTCGCCGGTACAACAAGTGATACCCACGGCGGCGCCACCCCCTCCCCCACCGCCGCGACAGTACGTATCGGCGGCTCAGGCCGGCAACCGCCGCAAAAAGGGCAATTCCGACATATTAATGTATGTGCTGGCCATCATCGCCATCCTGGCGATTATCGGCTTGATTCCGTTATTTGTGGCCATCTATGCCGCCTATTTCCGGGAGCCAAGCGGCAACAGTCCAAACTCGGCGCTGCCGGCCCTGGCCCCGGGCCAGATTCGTATGCCCTATATTGTGGGGCTGGAGGAAAATGCAGCCCGGTCAGCCCTAAAAAATATGGGGCTGGAACTGGTCGTCGAGGGGGAAGAACCCCATCCAGAGTTGCCGGCCTTTACCATCATTCGCCAGACCATCGAGGCCGGGCAACCGGTGTTGCCGGGCAGCAGTATCGGCGTGATCTTGAGCCAGGGGCCGCCGTTGATTGAAGTACCCAATATGGTGGGCCTGCGTTACGAAGAGGCTCAGCCGCGTCTGGAAGGTTTAGACCTGGTGGTGCAAAAGTATGAGGATTGGAGCGCCGAAACACCGGGCAATGTGATCAGTCAAGACCCACCGCCGACCTCACTGGTGGCCAATCGCACCCTGGTCACGCTCTTTGTGAGTAGCGGCTCTCGGGTACCGGTGGGGGCTAATTTGGGCGGGCAGATTGTGCTCACCGCCTATGAGATTCCGCGCATTCAATACAAACCGGGCGAAGCCGTTAGCTTGACCTTTTTCTGGCAGGCCGTCACGCCACCCAGCGCCAACTACAATCTCTTTATTCACCTCACCACCCCTCAGGGCGGCATCGTTTCACAAATTGACACCCAACCCCAGGGCGGGGTGAGACCGACCAACAGTTGGGGTGCGGGTGACACCATCGTTGATCCTTATCAACTCCCCATTCCCCCCACGACAGCCCCCGGTGATTACCAAATCCGCATTGGCTTTTACAATGTGGATAACAAAGCGCGTCTCCCCATTTTTGAACCCGGTCGAGGCCAACAGGATAATCTGGGCGCTTTGATTTTGCGAACGATCCAGGTTGTCCCCTAAACTGCTTAGGCAGTTCCAAGATTTACCTGTACCAGGCACTGTGTAAATCATCCAAACAAATTTGATTCGCGTGAGGCGTGATGCGTGAAACGTGATGAATTTGCCCTGATAGTTCTCACGCATCACGCCTCACGTTTCACGAGATTGGATAATTATTTTCTTGGGACTGCCTTATTCCAGGATCAAAATTGAGTCTTGGGACAAGCGTTCAAAAGGGCTTGAACGGGCGGAAAATTTAAATTTTTCCTTGGTTGGCGAATCCCATTTGTTTTGGTATAATTACGGTCAACTTCTTAATCTCTATCCGCAAAGTTGAACCGGATACCTGTTTTTTTATGATGATGAGGGTGTCAAAAATAATCCCTGGAGGAAAGTGTGAATTCAGGCCTTTTTAAGAATAGTATTGTTTATCTGCTGATCCTGCTCGCGGTAGCGGCGCTTATTTTCAGTATCTTCTCCAACCCAAGAGATAACAACGAATTGGATATCACCACGGTTGCCAGCGATATTAAAGAAGGTAAAATAGCCAAGCTCAGTGTTAAGGATGACGACGTAACCGTAGATTATGTTCAACCCAACAAAGCGCCCAGTAAGTCACGCAAAGAAACCCGCGTGAGTATCTTCACCACGTTGCAGAAGCTGGGTGTCACCGACGAAGAGTTGAGCAAAGTTGATATTGAGGTTATCCCCCCCAGTGCCTGGGGCGACTGGGGCACGCTGGCTATTACCATTTTGCCCCTGATCATCTTCGGCGGCTTGCTCTTTTTTATGGTCCGCCAGGCCCAAGGCTCTAACAACCAGGCCATGAGTTTCGGCAAAAGCCGGGCGCGCATGCTCACCGGCGACAAACCAACCGTGACCTTCGACGATGTGGCCGGCGCCGACGAAGCCAAACAAGAGTTGGCTGAAGTCGTCGAGTTTCTACGCGAGCCGGAAAAGTTCATTTCACTGGGGGCGCGTATTCCCAAAGGCGTGCTGATGGTCGGCCCGCCCGGTTGTGGTAAAACGCTGCTGGCCAAAGCCGTAGCCGGTGAAGCGGGCGTGCCTTTCTTCAGCATCTCCGGCTCCGAGTTTGTGGAGATGTTTGTCGGCGTGGGCGCCAGCCGGGTGCGCGACCTGTTTGACCAGGCCAAACGCAACAGTCCATGCATTATCTTTGTGGATGAAATT